>NZ_VIUG01000001.1:0-423055 GCF_007828255.1 Pseudomonas sp. SJZ078
GTCGCGGCGGTGCTGCCGGTGTGGCTGATCCTGGCCCCGCGGGACTACCTGTCGACCTTCCTCAAGATCGGCACCATCGTCGCCCTGGCGATCGGTATCCTGATCACCATGCCCGAGCTGAAAATGCCGGCGCTGACCCAGTTCACCAACGGCCTGGGCCCGGTGTGGAAGGGCGGGCTGTTCCCGTTCCTGTTCATCACCATCGCCTGCGGCGCGGTCTCGGGCTTCCATGCGCTGATCTCCTCGGGCACCACGCCCAAGCTGCTGGACAACGAAACCAACGCCCGCTACATCGGCTACGGCGGCATGCTGATGGAGTCCTTCGTGGCGATCATGGCCATGGTCGCCGCGTCGGTGATCGAGCCGGGCGTGTACTTCGCCATGAACAGCCCGGCGGCGGTGGTCGGCGGTGACGTCGTGGCCGTGGCCCAGACCATCAGCGGCTGGGGCTTTGCCATTACCCCGGACGCGCTGCAGGCGGTGGCCCGGGACATCGGCGAAACCACCGTCCTGGCCCGTGCCGGCGGTGCGCCGACCCTGGCGGTCGGTATTGCGCAGATCCTGCACTCGGTGCTGCCGGGTGAGAACACCATGGCATTCTGGTACCACTTCGCGATCCTGTTCGAAGCGCTGTTCATCCTCACCGCGGTGGACGCCGGCACCCGTGCCGGGCGGTTCATGCTGCAGGACCTGCTGGGCTCGTTCGTGCCATCGCTCAAGCGCACCGAATCCTGGACCGCCAACCTGATCGCCACCGCCGGTTGCGTGGCACTGTGGGGCTATCTGCTGTACCAGGGCGTGATCGATCCGCTGGGCGGCATCAACACCTTGTGGCCGCTGTTCGGCATTTCCAACCAGATGCTGGCCGGTATCGCCCTGATGCTCGGCACCGTGGTGCTGATCAAGATGAAGCGCCAGCGCTACATCTGGGTCACGCTGCTACCGGCGGCCTGGCTGCTGATCTGCACCACCACGGCGGGCCTGATCAAGCTGTTCGACGCGAACCCAGCGATCGGCTTCCTGGCCCTGGCGCGCAAATACAACGAAGCCCTGGCGGCCGGCCAGATCCTGGCCCCGGCCAAGAGCATCGAGCAGATGCAGCACGTGGTGTTCAATGCCTACACCAATGCCACGCTGACGGTACTGTTCCTGTTCGTGGTGCTCAGTATCCTGTTCTACGCGCTCAAGGTCGGCGTCGCCGCCTGGGGTACGAAAGAGCGCACGGATAAAGAAGCGCCATTCCAGGCCCTGCCGGACGCCTGAAACGAGGATTGCAACGATGTTCAATGACTTGAGTCGCCTCGGTAAATACCTCGGTCAGGCCGCCCGCCTGATGGTCGGCATGCCCGACTACGACAACTACGTCGAGCACATGCAAACCAAGCACCCGGACAAACCGCTGATGGACTACGAGACGTTCTTCCGCGAACGCCAGGAGGCCCGTTACGGTGGCAAGGGTGGGCCGAAGTGCTGCTGAAGGCCTTGTAACACCCCTGTGGGAGCAAGCTTTGCTCCCACAGTTGTTTTTGGGCAGCCTCAGGTTTTGTGTCTACCACCGATTCCCTGTGGGAGCGGGCTTGCCCGCGAAGGCGTCGGGTCAGTGATGAAGATGTCGGCTGATCCACCGCTATCGTCGGATCGCCGCCCGGAGCAGGCTCACTCCGCCAGCAACACCGCCGCGTCGAACCCCACCCGCAGGTTGCCCCAGTGGCGGCCGTCGAAGAAGAACGGTACGTCGATCTCGGTCATGATTTCCCCGGTATCGCGCAGGTAGGTCTGGAGCAGGAAGCGCTGGACGTTGCCCGCCGCGCGCAGGCCGATGGGGTCGTTGAAGATCCGTTTGTTGCGGCATACCGGCAGGTCAACGGCGCGGTCGCCGGTGGGTGGTTTCGACACCCAGCTGTTGTTCACCGGGCAGTAGCCCTTGGTGTCGACGATGAACGAGACCTTGCCGCCCGGTGTGCTGCGGGTGAGGGCGTCGCAGGCTTCCTGGCAGACCTGGGCAAAGCGTTCGGTGTAGCCGGTCATGTACTGCTTGGGATCGGTGCCCGGAACCAACTGGTAATTCTGGTCGAACAGGTTGAGTCCCTCGCGGTGCAATGCCTCCAGGCGTACCTGGAGGGTGTCGCGGCACTGACTGGCACGGGTGATGGCCGCATCCAGCTTGCCGTGGCCGAGCACGAACCGGCCCAGCAGCGCCTGCACCTTTTCAGCGACACCGGACAGATCACGGGTAGCGGTTGCCGAATGCTGCATGCGCTGGTCGATCGACTGGCTGTCGGCATGGATCTGGGTGACCCGTTCGTTGATGCCGGTGTTGGCATCGGCGAACTGCTGGATGTGCCCGGCGATGTCGGCCAGCTTGCCGTTGGTGGATTCGAAGTCGACGATCATGCTCTCGAAATGGCCGGAAGCACGCTCCACGACTTTTTGGGTTTCCCGGGCGCTGTGGCTGATCTGGGTGGTCTGCTCGTGGGTGGAGCCGACTTCCTCGAGCATGGCGTCGATGTTGCGCGAGATGTCGTCCGTGGCCCGGCTGACATTCTGCGCCAGGGTCCGCACCTCATCGGCCACCACGGCGAAGCCCCGGCCGCTCTCGCCGGCACGGGCGGCTTCGATGGCGGCGTTGAGGGCCAACAGGTTGGTCTGGGCAGAGATCTGCTGGATCAAGCCAACGATGGACTTGATGCTCGATGAACGCTGATTCAAGGCGCTCACCAGCGTCGCGAACTCATTGAGGCTGCCGGCGATCTCGCCGATGTTGCCGGTCACTTCCAGCAGCTCGGCATAGGAATCCCGGGCCATGCTCAGGTTCTGCGCGGTGGTGCTGGAGATGCCCTGGGTCTGGCGTGAGACCTCTTCGATGCGCTCCACGGCGGAGTTGCTCTGCTCCATGACTTCCTTGGCGAAGCGCGCCTGGTGGGTGGCGCTGTCGCTGGAGTCGCTGATGTTCTTGAGCGAGCGCGCCGACTCCACGGCGATGTGCACGGTGAGTGCCTGGACGTTGCTGATGATTTCCCGTTGCTTGGCCAGGAAACGGTTGCAGGTGCCGGCCAACACGCGGATTTCGTCATGGGTCACCAACGGCAGGTCCCTGGACAGGTCGCCTTCGCCGTTGGCGATCTCCTCCAGTGCACGGGTCATGGCGGTGACGGGGCGCACGATGAGGTGGCGAAAGTACCAGACCATGAAGCTGATCATGCACAGCGTCAAGAGCGCACCGAACAACAGGGCCTGGGTCAGGCTGTCGAGGCGGCCCTCGATCTGCCCCAGCAGGGCGGCGTCGAGCTGCGCGTTGTGCAACTGCGCCACAATGTCGGTACGGGCGCTGAGGGCCACCCAGTACAGCAAGCCGCTGACGGCGACCAGCAGGAAAAGGCTTGAGAGTTTCTTGGTGAGCGTATCGAAAAAGTGCATTTCGATGGACTCGTACAAAGCCTTCAACGTCTGCATGCCATAGCTCCTGGGCAGAAAAATATCTACTTGATGGCTAACAGTCGACCGCAGGGGTGAAAGCTTTAGCCGGATTGGAGCTATTTGATATCACTTTGCACGAGTCGATAGAGCCTTGTGGGAGCGGGCAAGCCCGCTCCCACAAGTGTTTACTGGGAATAATTCTCAAAGTATATTTGCTCGCATTAACATCCCCTGTGAGTGCGTGTCTTGAATCGTTTCACCCCTCCTGCGAATCGCAACGTCTTCATCAAGTGTGTATTGCCGACCTTGTCCTGCTGCTTCATCGCCAGCCCGTTGTGGGCCCAGGATGTAATCGAACTGCCCACCACGGACATCCAGGGCAGTCGCGTCACTCAAGATGAGGGCTACACGGCATCGCAAGCCAGCACGGCAAGCAAAAACGATGTACCGATCAAGGAAGAGGCGCAATCAATCAATGTGGTGACCCAGCAGACACTGGACGATTATCAGGTGCGCTCACTTGGCGATGCGATGAAGTTCGTCAGCGGCGTCAGCCAGGGCAATACCCTGGGGGGCTCGCGGGACTCGCTGATCAAGCGTGGTTTTGGCACCAACGACGATGGCTCGATCCTGCGCGACGGCGTGCGTTCGAACCTGGGACACAACTTCAGCGCCACCACCGAGCGGGTCGAAGTGCTCAAGGGTCCGGCCTCGATGTTGTATGGCGCGCTGGAGCCTGGTGGTCTGATCAACGTCATCAGCAAAAAGCCCGAATACACCCAGAGCACCACGCTGAGCGGCTCGGCCTACAGCGAAGGCGGCGGCACCCTGGGCGTGGACACCACCGGGCCGCTAGGGGATACCGGGCTGGCGTATCGGCTGATTGCCGAGCGTGGTCATGAAGATTACTGGCGCAACTATGGCGTGAATGAGAGCACGTTGGTGGCGCCGTCCCTGGCTTGGACGGGTGAGCGGGCCTCGTTGAGCCTGAGTTATGAGTACAACGAATATTCCAACCCGTTCGACCGGGGGACGGTGTTTACCGACGGGCATCCGGCGGATATCGATTATGACAAGCGCCTCGATGAGCGCTGGGCCAAGAGCGTCGGGATTCGTGAGACGGCGACGGCGCGTTTCGAGTATGAGTTGAGCGAGGCGTGGAAGACTCGGGTGACTTATGGCTGGAACAATGATCGGTACAGTCTTTCGATTGCGCAGCCGAGCCTGTCAAATGCCGGTAAGTTTCAGCGTGCCGCCAATGGTGCGCACTACGACGATGAAACGCGTTACGCCAGTTGGGATTTCATGGGTAAGCAGGAGCTGTTCGGTCAGCGTCATGATCTGCTGATCGGTGTCGATAATCAGGTGTCCGATCAATACCGTGGCAAGACCTACCGTGGCACTGCACAAGGAGGGTTCGATATCACCGCGCCGGTTTATGGTGGTCTGGCAGAGCCAGGCAAGATAAATGCTGCGCAAAGCAACTTGAGTAACAAACTGACTTCCAGCTCCGTTTACCTTAAAGACAACTGGCACCTGGACGATCGTTGGATTCTGGTGTTTGGAGGACGCTATCAGCATTACGACCAGTTCAGTGAGACGGGCATGATCAAGCGAGTGCCTGTTCGCGACGATAACGGCGATGCCTTTGTTCCGTTTCTGGGGCTGGTCTACAAAGCGGATGAAACTTTGTCCCTGTACGGGAATTACAGCCGTTCGTTCAAGCCCAACGATACCGTCGATGACAACCTCAGCACTTTCAAGCCGGAGGAAGGGCGCAGTTATGAAATCGGTGCCAAATATGATCCTCTGCCTGGGCTGAATATCAATCTCGCCTTGTTCGATATCGAAAAAAAGAATGTGGTAACCAATGCCGTAGTGGGTGGGAAAACCATTGCAGAAGCCGCCGGCAAAGTCGGCTCCCAAGGCCTGGAGCTCGACGTCACCGGACGTCTGGCCGAACGCTGGGACCTGATCGGCACCTACGCCTACACCCATACGGAAATACTGGATGATCCGAAGAACGAAGGCCATCGCCTGTCGGACGCGCCTAAGCACACCGCCAGCCTGTACCTGTCGCACCACCTCAACGTTCCGGCCGAATTCGGCGCCTGGCATGCCGGTGCCGGCGCACGCTACGTCGGCGAGCGCGCGGCCAACAACGCCAACGATTTCTGGCTGAGCAGCTATACCGTGGCCGACGCCTTCCTGCGTTGGGAGTCGCCGGTGCTGGGGTACAAGACGTCGCTGCAACTGAACGTCGATAACCTGTTCGACAAGCAGTACTACCCGTCCTCCACCGGCAGCCAGTTGCAAGTCGCCGTCGGGGAACCACGTACTGCGCGCCTGAGTGCCAGCGTGACGTTCTGATTCTTGAAAGCAAAAATGCCCGGACCGTTGAGTCCGGGCATTTTTTTGCTTCGTCTTTTGCTTCAGGACGCCTTCGCGAGCAGGCTCGCTCCCACATGAGTTACAGGCGTGCATTTAACCTGTGTTCACCACGGTCCCCCTGTGGGAGCGAGCCTGCTCGCGATAGCGGTCCAACCGTACTGCGCGCTCAGCGAAACGCCGGCACCACATGTTTGATGAACAGCTCAAGGGATTTCTTCTTCTCCGAGTGAGGCAGGCTGTTGTCGCACCAGAAGCTGAACTCGTCGACGCCCAGTTCCTGGTAGTACTTGATGCGCGGGATGATTTCTTCCGGGGTACCGATCATGGCGGTCTTGTGCAGGCTTTCCAGTTCGAACTCCGGGCGACCGGCGAACTTTTCTTCCGGGCTTGGCGCCAGGAAACCGTTGACCGGGGTTTCCTTGTTGCCGAACCAGGCATCGAAGGTGCGGTAGAACTTCGCGATCGCCTTGGCCCCGACTTTCCAGCCTTCGGGGTTATCCGCCGAGTGCACGTGGGTGTGACGCAGCACCATCAATTGCGGGCGTGGTACGTCGGGGTTGTTGTCCAGTGCATTCTGGAACTTGTTCTTCAGGTCGAGGACTTCTTCGTCGCCCTTCATCAACGGCGTCACCATGACGTTACAGCCGTTGGCGACTGCGAAGTTGTGCGAGTCCGGGTCGCGGGCAGCGATCCACATCGGTGGGTTCGGTTTCTGGATCGGCTTGGGCACGCTGGTGGAGGTCGGGAATTTCCAGATGTCGCCGTCGTGGGCATAGTCGCCTTGCCACAATGCCCGTACCGCCGGAACCATTTCACGCAGCGCCTGGCCGCCGGACGCCGCTGGCATGCCACCGGCCATGCGGTCGAATTCGACTTGGTAAGCGCCACGCGCCAGGCCGACTTCCATGCGACCGTTGCTGATCACGTCCAGCAATGCGCATTCACCAGCCGCCCGCAGCGGGTGCCAGAACGGCGCGATGATAGTGCCGGCGCCCAGGTGAATGGTGGTGGTCTTGGCCGCCAGGTAGGCCAGCAGCGGCATCGGGCTTGGCGAGATGGTGTATTCCATGGCGTGGTGTTCACCGATCCAGACCGTGCTGAAACCACCGGCCTCGGCCATCAGGGTCAGCTCGGTCAGGTCTTCGAACAGCTGGCGATGGCTGACGCTTTCGTCCCAGCGCTCCATGTGTACGAACAATGAAAATTTCATGGCGCTATCTCTTGATGATTGACGATCGGTTCAGGCGAGGGCGGGCAGGGCGCCCATCTTTCCATGGCAATAAACCAGTGGGCCTTGGGTGTGTTGCGGCACGATCAGGTTCTTCACGGCGCCGACCATGATGGCGTGGTCGCCGCCTTCGTATTCTCGCCACAGTTCGCATTCGATGATGGCGGTGGCATTGCCCAGCAAGGGGTTGCCCAGCTCACTCAGGGTCCATTCGATGCCGTGGGCCTTGTCCTTGCCTTTGCGGGCGAAGGCATAGGCTTCGTTCTGTTGCCCACCGGAGAGCAGATGGATGGCGAAGCGCTTGTTCCTGATCAGGACCGGGTAGGAATCGGAACTGTAGTTGGGGCAGAACAGCACCAGGGCCGGGTCCATCGACAACGAGCTGAAGGCGCTGGCGGTGAGGCCGACGATCTGGCCGTCGTCATTAAGGGTGGTGATGACCGTCACGCCGGACGGGAACGAACCCATGACTTGTTTGTAAACGTTGGCATCAATCATTTAGTAGTCCTCGCACGCATACGGTAACGACGCCGTGTCATCAATGAGCACCGGCGGCTTTGTTCAGGTCGCTTTCGGCCCATTGGGTGTAGACACAGGCATCGGCGGTGGCCCAGCGCACACGCACCGGATCGCCGGCCTTGAGCGGCATGCCGGCGGCGGAGAGGGCCTTGACGGTCATGGCGGTGCCGCCGGAGGTCACCACGCTGCAGGTCTGGCTTTCGCCGAGGAACAGCACTTCGACGACCTTGGCCGAAACTTCATTCCAGCCCGCCGCCAGGGACTCTTGAGCAGCCTGTTCGGTGCTCAGGGCCAGGGCTTTTTCCGGGCGGACCATCAGCAGCACGTCCTGGTCGGTTTGCAGCCCGGCGGTCAGGCGGATCGACAGCGACTGACCTTCGAAAGTCGCCACCGCGTTGCCCTGGGCCTTGAGCTTGAGGAAGTTCGAGTTGCCGAGGAACGACGCGACAAAGGCATTCGGCGGGTTCTGGTAAAGGTCGTAGCCGGTGCCCAGGCCGACGATCTTGCCGTGGCTGAAAATCGCGATGCGCTGGGACAGGCGCATGGCTTCTTCCTGGTCGTGGGTCACGTAGACGATGGTGATGCCCAGGCGTCGATGCAGTTGGCGCAGTTCATCCTGCAGGTCTTCGCGGAGCTTTTTATCCAGAGCACCGAGGGGTTCGTCCATCAGCAGGATGCGTGGTTCGTAGACCAGCGCCCGGGCAATCGCTACGCGTTGTTGCTGGCCGCCGGAGAGTTGCGAAGGGCGGCGATGGGCGAACTGCTCCAGTTGTACCAGCTTGAGCATGGCATCGACTCGACGGTCGCGCTCGGCCGGCGCCAGTTTGCGGATCGCCAGGGGGAAGGCAATGTTGTCGCGTACCGACAGGTGCGGGAACAGCGAGTAGCGCTGGAACACCATGCCAATGTCGCGCTTGTGCGGCGGGACGTTGACCAGGGATTTGCCGTCCACCAGGATCTCGCCGCTGCTGGGGGTTTCAAAGCCGGCCAGCATCGACAGCGTGGTGCTCTTGCCCGAGCCGCTGGAGCCGAGGAAAGTCAGAAACTCACCGTCCCGGATCTCCAGGGCGATATCGTCGACGGCGGCAAAGTCGCCGTAGTGCTTGTTCAGGTTGCGCAGGCTGACCAGGGTCTTGTTGTTCTGTTGTGCGGGGTCTTTGACGGCACTCATTGTGTTCTCCTAGGCGCTCAGGCGCTGATTTCATTGCGCCGGCGCAGGGCGGCGGCGATCACCATCACCAATACCGAGAGGCCGATCAGCAGCGTCGAAGCGACGGCGATCACAGGCGTCAGGTCCTGGCGCAGGGTGGTCCACATCTTTACAGGCAGGGTTTGCAGGGTCGGGCTGGCCATCATCACGCTCAGCACCACCTCGTCCCACGACACCAGAAACGCGAACAAGGCGCCGGCGATCATCCCCGGGCGGATGGCCGGGAAGGTGACCTTGAACACTGCTTGCAGGCGTGACGCGCCGCAGATCACGGCGGCGTCTTCGATGGACTGGTCGAACAGTTTCAACGAGTTGATGATTGAGATGATGGTGAACGGCAACGCGACAATGACGTGACTGACCACGAACGCGAACATCGTGCCGGTGTAGCCCAGCTTGAGGAACAGCGCATACACCGCCACGGCGATGATCACCAGCGGCACGATCATTGGCAGGGTGAACAGGCCATAGAGCATTTCCCGTCCCGGAAACCGGCCGCGCACCAGGGCAAACGCGGTGGGCAGGCCCAGGGCCACGGCGCAGATCGTGGTCAGTACCGCGACCTTGAGACTGGCCAGCGCGGCGCTCATCCAATCGGGGTTGGAAAAGAACTGGCCGTACCATTTGAACGTCCAGCCCGGTGGGGGGAAGACCAGCCACTGGGACGAGCCGAACGACAGCAGCACGATGAATACGATTGGCAGCAGCAGGAACAGCCCGATCAACCCGGTCGTGAAGTACAGACCGAAGCGCATGCGCCGGCTCATGGCATTGGGAGTCAGGAGCATGACCATTTACCTCGCGTTACTGGCGCCAACCGGGGATTCCGGCTGAAGCTTCAGGTAGAAGTAGAACAGCACCAGCGTGATGACGATCAGCAATGCGGCACCGGCGCTCGCCAGGCCCCAATTGAGGAACGACTGCACCTGCTGGATGATGAACTCGGGCAGCATCATGTTCTGCGCACCGCCGAGCAGTGCCGGAGTGACGTAGTAACCCAGGGACATCACGAACACCATCAGGCCACCGGAAAACAGCCCCGGCCGGCACAGCGGCAGGAACACCCGGAAGAAGTTGGTCCAGGGGCTGGCACCGCAGATGGAGCCGGCCTGCAGGATCATCGGGTCGATGGCCTGCATGGTCGCCTGCAACGGCAGGACGATGAACGGGATCATGATGTAGCTCATGCCGATCACCACGCCGGTGAGGTTGTGCACCATCTCCAGCGGCTGGTCGATGATCCCCAGGGCCATCAGCGTCTTGTTGATCACCCCGGAAGCCTGCAACAGCACCAGCCAGGAGTAGGTCCGGGCCAGCAGGCTGGTCCACATCGACAGCAACACGATGTTGAGGATCCAGCGACCCCAGCCCCGCGGCACCAGGGTGATGGCCCAGGCCAGGGGGAAACCCAGCAGCAGGCTGAACAGCGTCACCAGGCCGGCCACCGAAAAGGTATTGAGCAGCACTCGGGTATAAGCCGAGTTGGCGAACAGTTGCTCGTAGTTACCCAACCCGGGAACCGGTTCCAGCACGCCACGCAGGAGCAGGCCGATCAACGGCGCCAGGAAGAACAGGCCAAGGAACAGCAGGGCGGGAGCCAGGTTGCCGGCCCCGCGCCAGCGCTGGGACAGCGATGGGGTCGTCGCTGCCTTAGCGGTTGCCACACCAGCAGCGCCAGCGGCGCTCCCGGTGTGTCGGGTTGTCGTTGCCGACATTTTCATTTGACCAGCCATTCGTTCCACCGTGTCGCGATGTCCTGACCGTTCTTGGCCCAGTACGCGAAATCAAGCGTGATCTGATCCTTGGCATAGGCGGTCGGCAGGTTGGGGGCGAGCACCGAATCCAGGCGTGCGACGCTATCGACGTTGACCGGGGCATAAGCGGTCAGGTTGGAGAAGTCGGCCTGGCCCTTGGCGCTGCTGGAGTTGGCCAGGAACTTCATGGCGGCGGCCTTGTTCTTCGAGCCCTTCGGTACCACCAGGATGTCGGCCATGACCAGGTTCTGTTTCCAGCTCACGCCCACCGGCGCGCCGTCCTGTTGCAGTGCGTAGATGCGACCGTTCCAGAACTGGCCGAGGCTGGCTTCACCGGACGCGAGCAGTTGCTGGGACTGGGCGCCGCCGCCCCACCAGACGATGTCTTTCTTGATGGTGTCGAGTTTCTTGAAGGCGCGATCCAGGTCCAGGGGATAGAGCTTGTCCTGAGGGACGCCGTCGGCCAGCAGGGCCAGTTCAAGCACGCCGGGGCTCGGCCATTTGTACAGGGCGCGTTTGCCGGGGTAGGTCTTGGTGTCGAACAACGCGGACCAGTCCTGGGGCTTGCCGGCGCCGAGCTTGCCTTCGTTGTAGCCGAGGACGAAGGAGAAGTAGAAGGAGCCTACGCCGTGATCGGAAACGAAGCGTGGATCGATCTTGTCGCGCTGGATGACCGAGAAGTCCAGTGGTTCGAGCAGGCCTTCGGCAGCGGCGCGCAAGGCAAAGTCAGCCTCGACGTCAACCACGTCCCACTGCACGTTGCCACTTTCGACCATGGCCTTGAGCTTGCCGTAGTCAGTGGGGCCATCCTGGACCACGGTGATGCCGGTGCTCTTGCTGAACGGGTCGGCCCAGGCCTGCTTCTGTGCATCCTGGGTCGTACCACCCCAGCTGACGAAGTTGACACTTTCGGCAGCCATCGCCGCTTGGCTGGTAACACCCAGCAAGCCAGCAAAAAGAACGGCAACCGCACTTTTCTTCAACACCATTTTCACGCCCTCATTGTTGTGTTTATTGAGCGGGCTTGTGTGTGCCCGCTTATCGGGAGCTATAGGTCCATCTGGCTTTGCAGGACCGGGCCAAGGGCTGGATGGCTATGCTTTCCCTGCCGGGCGCACTTGGCTGGCGCGTTCGGTCTATGGAATATCATATTATGGTATTCCAAACTTTCTGCAAGCATTTTGCCGTACCGGCTATCTGTCCAAGGCAGATTTTTCTCTTATGATTTTTTTCCAGGCGGCCTCCGGCCCTGTGGGATCTCGGAGTTATCCGGTAAACGGAATGCTCTCCACCACCTCCAGGTCGTATCCGGTCAAACCGGCATACTTGAGCGGCGGTCCCAGGTGGCGCAGCTTGCCGACGCCCAGGTCCTGGAGAATCTGCGCCCCGGTACCGACTTCTGAATAGATGCGTGACCGGGAACGGCTGAACTGGCGTGGTGGCTGGGTGAGTTGTGGCACGCGTTCGAGCAGCGCTTGTGAGGATTCGTGGTTGGCCAGGACGACCACCACGCCGCAGCCCTCTTCGGCGACCCGTTGCAAGGCCGCCCAGAGTGTCCAGTTGGACGGGCCATTGTATTCGGCGCCCACCAGGTCCCGTAGCGGGTCGATGGCATGGACTCGTACCAGGGTGGGTTCTTCCCGGCGGATGTTGCCCATGACCATCGCCATGTGCACGCCACCCTCGATGCGGTCTTCAAAGGTGAACAGCCGGAAGGTGCCGTGCACGGTGGGCAGTTCCCGTTCGCCGATGCGTACCACGGTGTGTTCGGTGCTCAAGCGATAGTGGATCAGGTCGGCGATGGTGCCGATCTTGATCCCGTGCTTGCGGGCGAATACTTCCAGGTCCGGGCGGCGGGCCATGGTGCCGTCGTCGTTCATGACTTCGACGATCACCGATGCCGGCGTGAAACCGGCCAGGCGCGCCAGGTCGCAGCCGGCTTCGGTATGCCCGGCCCGGGTCAGGACACCCCCTTCCCGGGCGCGTAGCGGGAAGATATGCCCCGGCTGGACGATATCGGTGGGGCCGGCATCGGCGGCGACCGCCGCGGCCACGGTGCGCGCCCGGTCGGCGGCGGAAATGCCGGTGGTCACGCCGGTGGCGGCCTCGATGGACACGGTGAACGCTGTGCTGAACACGCTGCCATTGCTCGGCACCATCTGTTCGAGCCCCAGGCGCTGGCAGTGTTCGTCGGTCAAGGTCAGGCAGATCAGCCCGCGGGCTTCCCGGGCCATGAAGCTGATGGCCTGGGCGTTGCAGCAATCGGCGGCCAGCAGCAGATCACCTTCGTTTTCCCGGTCTTCATCGTCCACCAGCAACACCATCTTGCCCTGGCGGTAGTCTTCGATGATTTCTTGAATACTGTTAAAGGCCATGTGGGGATCTCTTTGTCAGGATGGGATGCATGAAGGAAACCGCTTGTGGTATACCATAATACAAATCAACCCGAGAGGTCACTATGAAGGCGTACTGGATTGCCCATGTGGATGTCACCGACCCTGATCAATATAGCCAATACACCCAACGGGCTCCGGCGGCGTTTGCCTTGTACGGAGGACGGATGCTGGCCCGGGGCGGGCGTAGCGAGGCAATGGAGGGCAGGGCCACGCCGCAGCGCAGCGTGGTCATCGAATTCGATTCCTACGAGCAGGCGCTGGCCTGTTATCACTCGGAGCAGTACCAGGAGGCCAAGCGCCACCGCAAGGATGTGGCCCGGGCCGAGGTGGTCATCGTCGAGGGGGTGGCGCCCTTGTAGGCGCCGGTGTCGGCTTCACTTTGTGGTGTGGGCAGGGTTTGTGTACGGCATCCAACCCTGTGGGAGCGGGCTTGCCCGCGAAGACGGCGGCACATACAACATCTACATGACAGACACTGCGCTTTCGCGAGCGAGCCCGCTCCCACAAAAGGGGTCAACGGATGAAGTGGATCTTGCCGCTGTCGTCGTTGCCGATGTAGATGCCGTAGACCCCGGCCTGGCGCTCCTCGATATAACGTTCGAGGATCTGGCGGATGGCCGGGTAGTAGATGCTGTCCCAGGGAATGTCTTGCGGTGCGAAGAACTGGCAGGCAAGGGTTTCCGGGCCGAACTGGCCGGTGATTTCCAGCGCGACGGCGCGGAAGATGATGTACACCTCGCTGATCTTCGGCACGCTGAAGATCGAGTAGGGCGAGACGATGTCCGCGCGCACGCCGGTTTCCTCCCAGACTTCCCGCAACGCCGCCTGCTCGGTGGTCTCGTTGCCTTCCATGAAGCCGGCAGGCAGGGTCCAGGTGCCCGGGCGTGGGGGGATGGCGCGCTGGCACAACAGGTATTTGCCGTCCTGCTCGATGATGCAGCCGGCAATGATCTTCGGGTTGACATAGTGGATGTAGCCGCAGCCGCCACACATCAGCCGCTCATGGGTATCGCCCGCCGGCAGGCGTTGACTCAGGTCGCTGCCGCCACACTTTGGACAAAAGCTCGGGCTGAACATGTCAGTGTCCTATACGAGGTTCTTTCAGGGCGATGGGGACCGTGATTTCAGGAATATCGCCGGTCTCTTCCTGCTTGCGCTTGAGGTATTCCAGCGCAACCTTGGCCGCGGCCCGTACGTGGTCCACCGAAGCCTGGTGGGCGGCCAGCGGATCGCCGCTCTTGATGGCCTCGACGATGCGTTCCATTTCCTGGTTGCTGGCGCCGCGGCGGTTTTCCTGGGACACCGATGTGGCTCGCAGGTAGCTGATGCGCGCCTGCAATTGGCGTAACTGGGTGGCGGCCACATGGTTGCCGGAGCCTTCGAGCAGCACATCGTAGAAACCCTGTACCGAATCCAGCACCTGTTGCAGTTCGCCGTCCTTGAGGGCCTCGCGGTTTTCCTTCAGGGCCTTTTCGAGGGCCTTGATGTCCTTGGCGCTGGCGCGCAGGGTGAACAACTGGACGATCAGCCCTTCCAGCACGCAACGCAGCTCATAGATGTCACCGGCATCGTCCAGGGTAATGATCGCGACCCGTGGGCCCTTGGCATCGGCGAATTCCACCAGGCCTTCGGACTCCAGGTGACGCAAGGCTTCGCGCACCGACGTGCGGCTCACGCCCAGGCGATCGCACAGATCGCGCTCGACCAGACGATCTCCCGGCAGGAGCTGGAAGTTCATGATGGCGCTTCGCAGCTTATCCAGCACAATCTCGCGCAGGGTAACGGGGTTGCGATTGACCTTGAAGCTGTCGTCGAGTGGCAGGCGTTTCATGGGCGTTGCTCTTTAGGTGGCTGTCCATGCAAAAAGAGCACGTCGATCATCGTCACGTGCTCTTTGCAAAACCAGCCAAGGTTAACTGGAGGCCTCGGCATCGGCGTCAGCGAAGGCTTCACGGGCGAGCCGGAAACTGTCGACGGCTGCGGGTACACCGCAATAGATACCGACCTGAAGCAGGATTTCGCGTATTTGTTCACGACTCAGGCCATTGCGCAAGGCACCGCGTACATGCAGTTTGAGCTCATGAGGCCGATTGAGGGCCGAAATCATGGCCAAGTTTATCATGCTGCGTTCCTTGAGCGACAAACCCTCGCGGCCCCAGACGTGACCCCAGCAGTATTCGGTGACCATTTCCTGCAATGGCCGGGTGAAGTCGTCGGCGTTTTCGATGGAGCGTTTCACATAGGCTTCGCCCAGCACCTGGGTGCGGATCTTCAAGCCTTTCGCGTATTTGTCGTTGCTCATTTTCCGTGTCTCCCGCGGGGCTCAGAGCCCGTCCATCAGGGTGTATTCCAGCGCCTCGCTCATGCGCCAGGCCCGGCCCAGGTCGCGGGTGTAGCAATAGGCGGCGAGCCCGGAATCGGTGTCGTTGGCCATCTCCACGGCCTGTGCCTCGCTGCCGAAGCGAAAGACCGCTGCCAGCGGCCCGAAGGTTTCTTCCCGGGCGACTTTCATCTGCGTCGTGACGCCGGCCAGTACCGTCGGCTGGAAGAAGCCGTGACCCAAGGCATGGCGTTCGCCGCCGCAGAGCACCCGGGCACCGTGGGCGAGGGCGTCCTGGACATGGTCCTCGACCTTGGCGACGGCCCGTTCGTTGACCAGCGGACCCTGGCTGACGCCCGCCTCGAAGCCGTACAGTTGCGAGGCTGCTGGACTCATGCCGGCTCCTGAAATAAAGATAGAAAAGTCACTTCTGGCCCCTGCGGCGAGGGGATTTATCCCCGCTGGGCTGCGGAGCAGCCCTAAGACCTGCCACCTCGGTGTGTCAGGTTGATTGAGTTGACAGCTTTTGGGGCCGCTTCGCGCCCCAGCGGGGATAAATCCCCTCGCCACAACAGTGTCCGGCTCAGGTTCTCCTTGCGCCGTTCAGCCCAGCGCGGGCAGGGCGCCCAGTTTGCCCTTGTGGTAGATCATCGGCGTAACCGGCTGCTCAGGCAGGATCAGGTGCTTCACCGCGCCGACGATGATCGCGTGGTCGCCGCCGTCGTATTCGCGCCACAGTTCGCACTCGATGATTGCCGTGGCCTTGGCCAGGATCGGGTTGCCGAGGGCGCTCAGGTGCCAGTCGATGCCGTTGGCCTTGTCCTTGCCTTTACCGGCGAAGGCGTAGGCCTCGGCGGTCTGGTCGGCGGACAGCAGGTGAATCGCGAACTGCTTGCTGTCCCGCAGGATCGGGTAGGTGTCGGAGGCGTAATTGGGGCAGAACAGCACCAGCGCCGGGTCGATCGACAACGCGCTGAACGCGCTGGCGGTGATGCCGACAATGTTCCCGTCCGGGTCCAGGGTGGTGACCACTGTGACGCCGGAGGGGAACGAGCCCATGACTTCTTTGTAAATGCCGGGTTCGATCATGGCGGCCGTCTCCTAGCGCATCACGAAGGGGTCAGGCATGGGAGCCTGAGAGAGGTTGATCCACACCGTTTTCAGTTCGGTGTAGGCCAGCACCGAATCGATACCGCTTTCACGTCCGTAGCCGCTGTTCCTGAAGCCGCCGATAGGCGCCATGGCCGAGACGGCACGGTAGGTATTGACCCAGATGATGCCTGAACGCACGTCCCGGGCCAGGCGATGGGCGCGGCCGAGGTCGCGGGTCCAGATGCCGGCGGCGAGGCCGAACTGCGAGTCGTTGGCGATGGCCAGCGCTTCGGCTTCGTCCTTGAAGCGAATCACCGACGCTACCGGGCCGAAGACTTCTTCCTGCATGATCTTCATCGAATTGCGGTCGCATTCGAACAGGGTTGGCTCATAGAACCAGCCTTCACCCAGGTTTTGTGGACGCTTGCCTCCGAGGCGCAGCCGCGCACCCTCGGCGATGGCGTCGGCGACCAGACCTTCGACCACGGCCAATTGCTGAGCGGTGGCCATCGGGCCCATTTCGCTGCTGTCGTCCTGCGGGTTGCCGATGCGGATGCGCTTGGCGCGTTCTTCCAGGCGCGAGACGAACTCATCGTAGATCGCGTCCTGCACCAACAGTCGCGAGCCGGACACGCAGCTCTGGCCCGACGCCGCGTAGATCCCGGCAATCGCACCATTGATGGCGCTGTCGAGGTCGGCGTCGGCGAAAATGATGTTGGGCGACTTGCCCCCCAGCTCCAGGGACAGCTTGGCGAAGTTCTCCGCGCTGCTGCGCACCACATGGCGAGCCGTGGCGGCGCCACCGGTGAAGGCGATCTTGCGAATCAGCGGATGACAAGTGAGGGCGGCGCCGGTACTCGGGCCATAACCGGTCACGACGTTGACCACACCTGCTGGAAATCCGGCTTCCAGGGCCAGGCGAGCCAGCTCCAGGATGGTCGCCGACGCGTGTTCGGACGGCTTGATCACGACGGTGTTGCCGGCCGCCAGTGCCGGAGCGAGCTTGATCGCGGTCAGATACAGCGGGCTGTTCCAGGGAATGATCGCCGCCACCACGCCCATGGCTTCGTGCACGGTGTAGGCGAACATATCCGGCTTGTCGAGGGGCAGGGTGCCGCCTTCGAGTTTGTCGGCCAGGCCTGCGGTGTAGTGGAAAAACTCCGGCAGATAGCCGACCTGGCCCCGGGTTTCGCGGATCAGCTTGCCATTGTCGCGGCTTTCCAGCTGGGCCAGTTGCTCCTTGTTTTCGGCGATCAGGTCACCGAGACGGCGCAGCAATTTGCCACGGGCGGTGGCGGTCAGGCCACGCCAGGCAGGGCTGTCGAATGCCGTTTGCGCCGCCTGGACGGCGCGTTCGACATCGGCTTCGTCGGCATCGGGCAGTTCGGCCCAGGCCTGGGCCAGGGCCGGGTTCAGGCTTTGGAAGGTCTTGCCGGACAGGGCATCGACCCATTCACCGCCGATGCACATCTGGAAACGTGCGAGTGTCATGCAACGATCCCCTTAATTGGATGTTGTTGGGAGTACGCCTTGTCGAGGAACTCCAGCAGCATTTGGTTGACCAGTCGCGGCGACTCCACCGGCATCATATGCCGTTGTTCGGCGAGCACGGCAACGGCGGCACCGGGAATACACGCGGCCAGTTGTTCGGCCATCTCCGGGGTCGAGCCCGGGTCCAGCTCGCCGGTGGCGATCAGCGTGGGCGCCTGGATGCTGCCCAGGTCGTCGGCGCGGTACATGTCCTGGGTGGCGAACAGTTCATAGGTGGTCAGGTAACCCTGGGGATCGTTCTTCGCCAGGGTCTGGCGCAGTGCCGCGATCTGTGCCGGGTTGGCCGCCTGGTACTCGCGGCTGAACCAGCGTGACAGCGCGGCTTCGGCGTTGGCGTCCGGGCCATGCTCGGCTGCCTGGGCGGTACGGGCGATGACTCCGGCGCGTTGCTCGGGGCTGCGGTTGAACACGCTGTTAAGCACCACCAGGCTTTGCAGGCGTTGCGGATAATGCAGGGCGAAAGCACGTGCCACCAGGCCGCCCATGGAGAAACCGATCACCGTGGCCTGAGGCAGTTGCAGGTGGTCGAGCAGTTCCAGCAACTGGTCGGCGTAACCGAGCAGACCGGTGCCGTTGGCGGGGCGTGGGCTGGCGCCATGGCCGAGCATGTCGTAGGCAATCACGCGATACTTCGTGGCCAGGCCGACGACCTGACCGCCCCACATTTCTTTGTTCAGGCCCACACCGTGGATCAAGACTACGGGCTGGCCTTGGCCGGTCGCCAGGTAACTGGTGCCGGCCGGGGTGAGTTCAGCGGTGAGCCGAATCATGGAGCGCTCCTGCTTGCCTTTTTTTGTTGTAAGGGCCGGGCTGGTTTATTGCGCCTTCTCGGCGGCCAGTTCTTCCAGATCGATGTAGCGGTTGCCGATGCGTGGATGCAAGCGGCCGCCATCGGCGCAACCCAGTACCACGACGATTTCGTCGGCCCGCGGTGCATCTTCGATCTGCATTTCCAGGGTGATGTAGTGCGACCGCAGGCCTTCGTCGTCCTTGTGCATCATCGGGATCTGGATCGAGGTACCAGGGCCGCCGCGCTTGTTGGTGAAGCTCAGGTAGCTCTTGGCCTTGACCGCTTCGCGGTAGTGGTTGCCGAAACGCAGGGTATGGATCACGGCCGAGGCGTGCTCGATTTCACCGTCGGCGCCGACGACAGCGGCCTTGCCATAGGCTTCGATCTTCTCTGCGCCGCCGATGGTGCCCACCAGGCGCTCGACCATCAGCGCACCAAGATCGGAACAGTTGGCACGGATTTCCGGCTTCAGGTCTTCAACGAAGCCACGGCCCAGCCAAGGGTTTTTCATGACGACCGCCAGCCCGACCATGGTCACCGGCTTATCAGTGGCCTTGCCACCCTCGATGAAGGTTTCTTCGACGTAGCTGACGATCTTGCGAATTTCGAAACTCATGAGCTGCTCCATGGGAGGTTGGGAGAAGTTGATGCGTATGATGGTATACCATAATACTGTAAGCGCAAGTGGTCCGTTGAGTTTGTTCGCTGATGGACGACAGAAGGCTTGCCAGACAGGGCTGCCCATGGTTTGGGCGTGGTCGGGTGGCGGCGGAAACGAAAGAGGTCGAGGGCCCGCGTTTGACGGAATCAGGGGCGTGGCGCTTTTACCGTTGCAATAAAGGCATAAGCTAATCGCAAATTGAACTAGCAGATAAATTTGACAATCCGTTATCCGAATATACGCTTCCACAGCGTTGCCTGATGGGATGCGCAAGACTCGGCCAAGATAGCCGGTCTGGGATAACGGAGTTGTTTTGCATGGATAGCGGAGTGTTTGGCGGGCTGATGGTGATGTTGTGTTGGGGTATCTCGGACTTTATTCAAAGTCTTATGATTCGCCAATTAGGCACCGCGAAAACAATGTTGGTTCGCAACTTGTTCACCTTTGCTGTGGCACTCCTCCTTGGGGTGTATCTGATCACTTCCCATCAGCTCAGGTTCGATACAAACGCTGTGTTGATCATTACCGGCAGTTCTGCCGCGTATGTGGCCGGGTATTACTTCTACATGCGTGGCTGTGAAGTCGGCAATCTATCCCTGGTCTCGCCGATCGCCTCTACTTACAGTCTCGTCACTATCTTCTTTTCCATTATTTTCCTTCGGGAAAGCCTGGCGCCGGTTGCCTGGGTCGCTGTATCGATTATTTTCATCGGTATTGTCATGACCTCCGGCAACATCTTCCAATCGTTGCGCGGTGGCTCGCAAGGCTTTCTTCAAGCCATCCTGGCCATGGTGGGTTTTGGCGTGGCCTTTTTCATCCTGGGCTTTTCCGCAAAGGCGCTCGACGTCACCAATGCCTTCTTTTATTCCGCATTGACCCAGGCTGTTCTTTTCACCGCACTGGCGTTGAGCAGAAACGGTCGGCTGAATCAAGGTGATCTGACCCGGCGTCGTGGAGGGTACTTTCTTGCGCATTCTGTATTGGTTAATGCGGGTTGGGTGTTTTATATCTTTGCCTCCAAAGTGGGTGAACTCTCGCTTGTTACGCCTATCAGTTCGGTGTACTCCGGTGTGACAGTGTTATTGGCCATTGCTATTTACAGGGAAATAACCACCCTGGGGCAAAAGGTCGGAATAGGCACCGTTCTTGTTGGGGTGTTCTTGCTTAGTTATAAGTGATCGTCCTTTAACTATGGCACTCCTCAGGAAGGGGTGACTGATATTGTTGTGCCGAATACCCTTGCTGGTTATTCGGCACTGCATGCATGCCCATCTTAATTCTGTATGCCGATAACGGTAGAAGGAGTTCTTGGAATGATGCAGCCGAAAACAAGCCCGGTCGACGCTCCACCCATTGCATTGGATCTTGTCACTAGAATCGATGAATGGGCAGATCAGTATCCTGAAAGAACCGCAATAGTGTTTCAAGGTCAGCCAGTCACCTATGCCGAACTTTCAGGTCGAAGAAAGGCTCTCGCCAGGCACCTCTTGAGTAAGGGGCTTGGCGTGGGAAGCAAGGTCGGGATCCACTTGCCCAGGGAGCCCGATCTGATCGTCGCCTTGACTGCGGTTCTGTCAATAGGCGCGATCTTTATTCCACTCCCTCCGGATTCACCACCGCAGCGTAATGAACTGATCTCCAGGCTCGCCCATCTCGACGCTGTGATCAAACCTCAGTCGGTTGATCTTTCACAATGGTCCATCGGCACATGCCTGGATATCGAGGCGGTGGACTGGTGTGATTCGACATTGCTCCTCGAACCCCTTGTCGATGATCTCTCGCTGGCCTACATATTGTTCACTTCGGGTTCAACGGGGCTCCCCAAAGGGGTGATGGTTCGCCGACAAAACCTCGCCTATTTCTTATCCGCAATCAATGAGGTGATCGATTTTCCGGCATGGGGAGCGCTCGTTTCCACCACGACCTATGGCTTCGACATTTCCATCCTGGAGTTTTTCCTGCCGCTTGCCCAAGGTGGCACGCTGTACCTGGCCAGTGAGCAACAGAGCCGGGACGGCCAGGCGATCGCGGATTTGCTCGACCACTGCGACAAGGCTCTGCTTCAAGCCACCCCGGCTACCTGGCGACTGCTGATAGCGGCAGGGTGGCCCCGTACCTGTGCCGTCGGAGCGCTGTGTGGCGGTGAAACGCTGCCCGTTGAATTGGGCGAAAAAATCTTCCGCTCGGCGAGGGCGGCCTGGAACCTCTACGGACCGACAGAAACAACGATCTGGTCTTTCTGCCATCGCCTGCAAGCCAGCGACTTTACCGGTTCAGCGACCAGCGTCCCCATAGGCCAGCCTCTACCCGGTACCCGTTTTCGATTGTCTGCGTCGCAAGACCCCCTGGAGTCCGAACTGCTGATCGCTGGGCCAGGGGTCAGCGCGGGTTATTTCAATCGGGACGATCTGACGGCGGAGAAGTTTCAGGTGGCTGAAACAGGCGATGCTTCAGTGATCTACCACACCGGCGATCGGGTTCGACAACGGCCTGATAACTCGCTGGTTTTCATCGGGCGCAAAGACCGGCAACTCAAACTCAATGGCTATCGTATCGAGCCCGGCGAAATCGAGTCGGCCCTTCACAAGTCCGGTCTGGTCAGTCAATCGGTCGTCACGCTGGTGGAACATGCGCCTGATGACCACAGGTTGGCAGCCTATGTGGTACTGGATGAACAGGCGTCCAGCCAACGCGATGAGCAGGCCGGTGTATGGCTCGATGTGTGGGAAGCCGCTTATCTGTCGGCCGGGAAAAGCGAGGTCGCCAGCGCCGAAAGTGGTTACACCTCAAGTTTCTCAGGCGAGTTGATCCCGGACAGCGATTTGCGCGAATGGGTGCAGGCGACAGCTTCGCGGGTCTTGGAGTTCGCAGGCCACTCGGTACTGGATATCGGCTGTGGCATTGGTATGACGGGGGTGGTACTGCTGGAAAACGGCCTCCATCGTTACGTCGGTTGCGATGCCTGCGAGGCGGCGGTCGAGCGTGCGCGCCTGCGGCTGGAACAGGTCGCCGGTCCCCATGCATCCCGTGCGGTGATGAAGAGGGCGGCCCATGAGCTGGACACGCTGGATGAGGCACCTTTCGACGTTGTTCTGCTGAATTCAGTCATCCAGTACTTCCCGGACACGGCCTACCTTGCCGGTGTCCTTGAGAAAGCTGTCGACCTGTGTCGCGAAGGTGGCGTGATTGTCATCGGTGATGTGCCTTACGCGTCCCTGAAACAGCTCTTGTCCGCCGCCGCGAGCCGCACACGGGAAAAATTGCAGCGTGCACTTCCCGTGGTCGGAGAAGGGGAGTTGTGGCTGGATCCTCTGCAGATCAAGCAACTGGCCTACACACTGGAGCGAGTCGTCCACGTAGAGACTGAATTGCGCACGGGGCAGGGCAAGGATGAAATGACCCGCTACCGTTACGACGTCATCCTCCGGCTCGACAGGGATGACCGGGCGATTCTGGAGCCGGCTGCACGCTATTCGTATCGTCATGAGTATCCACACGGACAAGACCTGGATCAGTGGCTGGCATCGCTCCCTTCGGCGTTCATGCTTTCGGGCGTTCCAAACGCCAGACTCAGCCTGGACCTTCAGCTTGCCGAAGGCGGTTCCGCGATCCACCCGAGCGAGGCCTGCGACCCCGAATACATTCGTCAATGGGCCGCAAGCCGTCAGCGCCAGGCCAAGGTCCGCTGGAGCGATAGCCTTCCCGCCGGAACAATGGATATCTTCGTGGGGCCTCGTGACAGCCTGGATCCTACGTTTGAGCCGCGTCCTGCGTCGGGCGGGATGCAGATTGAAGTTCCTCCTGTCCGGGAAATCGGGGATGCCGCCATGCGGCAGGAGGTCATCGAGCAGCTCAAGGCATCGCTCCGAGCCCACGTGCCTGCCTACATGATTCCCGCTCATTTCATTTTCCTGGAGCGTTTGCCGCTGACGTTCAACGGCAAGTTGGATGTCGCCGCCCTTGAGCGATTTGCACCTGGCGCCCAATCCAGGCGCGGGCCTGCGAACGATCAGTCATTGTCGGTCAAGCAGCGCCTGACGCAGATATGGTCTGACATCCTGTTGATTGCCTCGATACATCCGACCCAGAGTTTTTTTGCCCAGGGAGGATCCTCGCTGCTCATCGTCAAGCTGACCCGTGCGTTGAACGATGCCTTCGGCTTGAAGCTTCAAGTCACCGAACTGTTCGAAGAAAACAGCCTTGACGCACAAGCCCGCCTGATCAACCAAAAGCTGGGATCGGCTGAGGCCTTGTCGATGAAGCCGCCTCCTTCTTCCAGTGTGGACCGCAGGACCGCCGCCATCAGATCAGCGGCTCGTAGACGCCAGAAGCAACTATAGGCGCCCCGCGGCCAAGTCATTTTCACATTCGGGAGAGAAGAGAATGAGCGAAACCCACTATCACGGGAACGAGATTGCCGTCATTTCCATGGCTTGCCGATTTCCAGGTGCCGACACCGTTGAGGCCTTCTGGGACAACCTGGCCTCGGGACGGGAATCCATCGACGCCATTTCGCTGGGGGCCTTGTTGGAGGCCGGTGTCACCGCTGAACAGGCTGGCCGGGAGGACTATGTTGCCAGGGCGGCCCGCCTGGACAATGTCGATCGGTTCGATGCCGGTTTCTTCGAGATGCCGGCCCGCGAAGCGGCGATTACCGATCCCCAGCATCGACTGCTGCTCGAATGCGCCTGGGAGGCGTTGGATGCGGCGGGCTTGAGCAAGGATCGTGAAGCACTGAACATCGGTGTTTTCGCCGGTGCAGGCCATAACGATTATCTTCATAACCAGGTTTTAGGAGAGGGGAGCGACGAAGGCGGTTTCCTGGACAGCAGCGCAGGCTTCATGAATCTGTTGGGCAACGATAAGGATTATCTGTCGACGCGGATCGCCTACAAACTGGGGCTGCGAGGGCCGGCGCTGAACATTCAGACGGCGTGCTCGACCTCGCTGGTCTCGATCCATATGGCGTGCCAAAGCCTGTTGCTGGGCGAGTGTGATGTCGCTTTGGCCGGCGGTGTGACCGTGCTGGTCCCGCATGCCGTGGGTTATGTCTACCAGGAGGGGATGATCCAGTCGCCGGATGGGCATTGCCGGGCGTTCGATGCTGCCGCGCAGGGAACGATCTTTGGCAGCGGCGCCGGGCTGGTCACGCTCAAGCGTCTTGCCGATGCCCTGGCGGCGGGCGATACCATCCAGGCGGTCATCAAGGGATCGGCCATCAATAACGACGGCTCCAACAAGGTTAGCTTTGCTGCTCCCAGCTCCCAGGGACAAGCCCAAGTCATTGAGCAAGCGCTGGCGAATGCCGAGGTGAGCGCTGCGACCCTCGGTTTTGTGGAAACCCACGGGACGGGGACCCCCTTGGGTGATCCAATCGAGTTCAAAGCGTTGAGGGATGTGTTTACGCAGCACGGTGCCGGGGCAAATACCTGTGCATTGGGGGCGGTGAAGACCAACATTGGTCATCTCATCGCCGCGGCAGGCGTGGCAGGCTTTATCAAGACCGTGTTGGCCCTCAAGCACCGGACGATTCCCGCTACGCTGCATTTCACCCAGGCCAATGAAGGCATTCATCTGGACGGCAGTCCTTTTTTCATCAGCGCTCGAACCGTTCCATGGCCGGCCACTGACCTGCCGCGCCGCGCAGGCGTCAGTTCTTTCGGCGTAGGGGGGACGAACGCACATGTCGTACTCGAGGAGGCTCCGCCGCGGCCGGACCGTCAGGAGAAAGAGGCCGACGGTCCTTATCTCCTGGCGCTTTGCGCAAAGGACCGCGGTGCGCTGAAAGCGCAGATCTCCCGGTACCGGGAATGGTTGGAACGTCCCGGAGCACCCTCCCTGGGCGACATCTGCTACAGCGCTCGGGTCGGGCGGGCGGAGTTGCCTTTTCGTTATGCCGCATCGGCCCGCCAGACAGAAACCCTGCTCGCCAGGCTTCAACAAGGCGACCAGGATATTCGCTGGGTCGATCCTGCCAGGGAGCCTGGGCTGGTGTTTGTCTTCACCGGACAAGGGGCTCAGTTTCCGGGCATGGGCAAGGATCTCTACGCGCATAACGAGGTGTTCCGGGCGTCTCTCGATCGCTGCGATACGATTGCACGCAATTGCATAGGCGTCTCCCTGCTCACGATCCTTTTCCCTTCCGCGCAGGATGATGCCGGGCTGATCGATCAGACACGCTACGCACAACCTGCGTTGTTTGCGCTGGAGTATTCCCTTGCCCAGGTGTGGCTGAGCCTTGGCGTTGTCCCCGAGATCCTGCTCGGACATAGCCTGGGTGAGTTTTCGGCGGCCTGCGTGGCAGGCGTATTCAGTCTGGAAGATGGTATGACCCTGGTGGCCGAGCGGGGTCGCCTTATGCAGGCACTGCCGCGCGATGGTGGAATGTCAGCCATCACACTCAAGGGCGAAGTGTTGGAGCAACTGCTGGCGGAACATGCCATCGACCTGAGCATCGCGGCCATCAACGGCCCAGGTAATGTGGTGGTGTCCGGTGCGTTGAATGAATTGGACAGGCTCCACCGTGTGCTCGATGCCCGGCAAACCCAGTTCACGCGCCTGAAGGTTTCTCACGCGTTTCACTCTGCACTGATGGAGCCGATGCTGGCCTCCTTTGCCTCCGTTCTCAAACGTATCAGCCTGTCGCCGCCGCGCTATCCGCTGATCAGCAACGTCAGCGCAAAGATTGCGGCAGAGCGCCTGATGACGCCGGAGTACTGGCTGGAACATGTTCGCCAGCCAGTACGTTTCATGGACTGCATCCAAGCCGCATTCGAAAACGGTGGCCGCACGTTTCTCGAAATCGGGCCGAAGGCGGTGCTGTCAACGATCGGAGCGGCGTGCCTGCAACCTGATGACGCCGACCAGGTCAGCTGGATAACCAGCCTGAGCAGTAAGATCGCCGATCGGGACCAGCTTCTGCAAAGCGCAGGACAGCTGTTCGAGTCCGGGGTCGAGCTGGACTGGAATACGCTTCTGAACGGTTCGACGTCGACACGCGTCACTGTCCCGAACTACCCATTCCAGCGGTCCTGCCACTGGCTAGGGCGTCCTGTTCCAGCCAGGTCGCAATGGCTGACGACGGTGGAGTGGGTGCCGCGCCCCAGTCGTACGCCGGTCGTTGACGATCAGAGTCCTGGCGGGATATGGCTGTTTATCGGTGGCTCCAGTGAGCTGGTCCAGGGTATTGGCAAGGGCCTGCCGAATACTGACGGGCCGGTGGTTCATGCGCTGTTCGCCGATGACTGCCGCCGGGTCAGCGCCCATCTCTGGCACATCAGGACTGGCTTCCCCGAGGATCTCCATGAGTTGTTCCAGTCGCTGCCAGTCTCTACGCAGTGCCCGATCAAAGGCGTGGTTCACCTCGGCGGGACCGACCCGATAGTCTCCCAGGATCGCCTTTCAGGACGGGAAAGCTTCGCTCCCTTGGAGACCGGTCTGTACAGCGTTGTGGCGACCCTGCAAGCACTGGCGAGCGCCTCCCGGTCAGAGATCGCCAGGTTCTGGATCGTGACGCGTGCAGCGGTCAACGTACGTTCGGCTCCTTCGTTGATCAATGTTGCACAAGCGCCGCTTTGGGGATTGGCCAAAGTGATCGCCCAGGAAGAGCCCGCGGCCTGGGGCGGTTTCATCGACTTGCCGCCAGACCTGGAGGACGTCGATCTGTCGCTTGCCGCGCAATTGATGCTTGCGAACGACCAGGAGGATCAATTCGCTATTCGTCAGGGTGGCGTCCATGTACCCAGGCTCGTAGAAGCCTCCCGAGTGAAGTCGACGCACGTGGCGTTAAGTGCGCAAGCGACCTATCTGGTTGTCGGCGGGTTCGGTGGGCTAGGGCGCGAGGTCCTTGCCTGGCTCGTGGAGAAGGGCGCCCGTCATTTGGCGGTGGTTGGGCGTAAGTCGCTGGACGCAACGGGCTCGACCGTACTGGACAACTTCAGGCACCAGGGTGTGAGCATCGATTATCTGCGTCTGGATATCGCCACGGATGAGGCCACCGTTGCCCTGACGTCGTACATCGGCGCTCTGCAATGGCCGCTACGAGGTGTGTTGCAATTGGCGGGGACGGTTGAAGACGCTGTCCTGTCGAAACTGAGTGCGTCGTCCCTCGAACATGTCCTGTTGCCAAAACTGCAGGGTACCCAGGTGCTCGATCGGGTCACCCGTGATCAGCCGCTGGATTTTTTTATTGGATTTTCCTCGATCAGCGCATCGTTGGGATTCAAAGGCCAGGCGAACTATGTCGCGGCCAACAGTGCGATGGACGCCATCATGGAAAATCGCGTCAGCTCGGGATTACCCGGTTTGAGCATCGCCTGGGGACCCTGGTCCTCCGAAGGCATGGCCAGTCGGGTCGACAGTGTCTTCAAGAAGCGCCTGTCGGCATTGGGCATCAACTTCATATCCGCGCAAGTCGGCTTGCAGAGATTGTGGGACAACCTGTTCGCACAAGGTGTCATGGGGATCGCGCCAATCGACTGGAAGCCCTACAAGGCGCATTTGCAATCCAGCGACTGGCCCTACCTGTCGCTGATTGATGCGCAGCAGCCAGCGGGCGAGACGACGGCGCAGGGCGATACGGTTCCGTTCCTGGACACGGTGTCGTCGCTGGAGGGCGAGCAGCGACAGGCGTTCATCCTGGGTCGGTTGAGGGCTGTCGCTGCGCGTGTCGCAGGCGGCTTCGACGCTGATGCAACGCCCATGGATAAGTCCCTCACGATGATGGGGTTCGACTCGCTGATGACCGTTGAATTTCGCAACAGTCTGAAAAAACTCGGCATCGATTTTCCCCTGGGCAGGCTTATCGTCGGTGCCACGCTTAACGATATCGGCGATTTCGTACTGGAACATGTCGAGGCGGCCAGTCCGGGCAATCCGGTCGAGCCGGCAAAGGCTGGCCCGCCCAGGCCGCAAGAGGAGCAGACCTCCGGATGCCTGGTTATTCCAGCCCCTCGACCCCAGGCAACGCTGCGTTTGATCTGCTTTCCCTATGCGGGCGGCGGGCCGGCAGTGTTCAAGGGGTGGGCAGATCGACTACCGGATCATATCGAGCTCTGTCTGTTGCAATTGCCCGGGCGCAATGCGCGCCTGGGGGAAAAGTCGTACACCCGCATGGAAGAGCTGGTGACAAACCTGACGCCGGATCTGCTGCCCTACCTGGACCGGCCGTTCGCATTCCTTGGTCTGTGCCTGGGTGGTGTCCAGGCGTTTGAAGTGGCTCAACGCCTGGTAAAAGAGCACGACCTGTACCCCTCACACCTGATTTTTGCCGGGAGCCGGGCACCGCATTTCTACAACGAGCATCAATTCGCCTCGGATGTCCTGCAGTTCAATTACGAATCGGATGGCGAGTCCGCGCAAAAGGGTGACAGCGAGCTCATCGCCATGCTCAAGGAAATGAATTTTGCCAACAATCAGGCGTTGTTCGATGACGCCGAAATGCGTGACTTGATGCTTCCAATCATCAAGGCAGACTACGAAGTCAATAACACCTACCTATACCGGGCCCATCCGCCGCTGGCGGTGCCCATTACCTCGATTGGCGGACGGATCGATCCCTACGCCACAGGCGTGCACATCACTGGCTGGCGTGAACATACCACCGAAGCGTTCAGGTCGGTGTTCTGTGCCGGGGATCATTACTTTGTGGAAGGCCAGCGAGATCTGATCGCCAGTATCGTGGTGGAAACGCTTGCCGGTTCACCTACCCCAGCGACCCATCGCCCCGCAGAAAACGTTCACCCATAGGAGAGTCCAAATGCCTTCAATGTTCTTGCGTACTGTGCTGTGCTTGATCCTGAGCCTGACGTCCCACTGGGCTCTGGCGACATCTGACCCGCGTCCGATCCGGTTCTACGACGGTGGTTGGGAAAATATCCAGATCGACAATCATATCGCCATGTACATCCTCAAACATGGATACGGTATGAAAGTGGAATCCGTCAGCCTTGATATTGCACAAATGCAGAATGCGATGGAGACCGGTGCCATCGATATCAATATGGAGGTGTTTACCTCGCTGATGCCACAGTGGGTCCAGGATCAGACGGCGAAGAAAGCCATTCTCGATTTCGGCCCCACGTATGAACGTCTTACCCAGGCTTTCTATGTCCCTACCTACATGATCAAGGGCGATGCGGGGCGCGGAATCAAGCCGATGACCCCCGATCTGAAAAGCGTCGCCGATCTCCCCAGGTATGCCGAGGTCTTCAGGCAGGCATCGGGGTCGGGCAAGCCGACCTGGCTGAACTGCATCAGCAGTTGGGCGTGCCGGGAAATCAATCTGATTAAAATGGCCACCTACGGGATCGATAAAACGTTCACGCCTGTGGAGCTCAAGTCCGAGTCGGCACTCAACGCCGCGATCATCTCCGCTTACGAGAAAGGGCAGCCCTTCATGACGTACTACTGGGATCCGAGCCCCCTGATGGGCGAGCTGGCCCTCACGCGTCTGGAAGAGCCCGCCTACAGCGAAGCTTGCTGGGAAGCGATCAAGCAAAGCCTCGCCCAATTCAAGGAAGGCGTTGGGAGCCGACAAGCCTGTGCCTATGCAGATATCCCGCTGAATAAATACACCTCAGCCAAGTTCGCTGAAGAGCATCCGGGCGTCCTTCCTTTCCTGAAGTCGATGTTCGTGGGAACCGACACCATCCGGACGCTGGCAACCCGAATGGTTTCCAACAAGGAGACTCCCGAGCAGACGGCGCGCTATTACTTGCGTAACCACACCGCCGATTGGAAAGGGTGGGTGCCTGAGGATGTGTTCAAGAAAGTCTCCGAGACACTGTAGCGAGACGTTATCCATCGCGTATCCCGCTTCGGTACGCCGGAGTTCAAACCCGTTGGCACGGGGCAGGTTGCGACGGAAAAAGGCATGCCGGGCGAATCGGCATGCCTTTTTTTGCGCCTGAGGTTTAGGCAATACGTGTTTGTGCCTGGGCAGTGAGTAAAAATTTCCCCCTTTCAGGGCATCCGCGCCCCGTTACCGGGCTTTGTGCACCTATTCGACTCGTTCCCGCGCCCTCCAGGGAAAGCTGAAATAAAACGTTTCAGCTATAGAGGCTGTTCTTGTCGCAAAAAAGACATCGAATTTCGCCTGGTCGTAATTTTCCGCCGTTTTCGCCAGCAGTTTCTTGCTGTTCCGTGCTTAGGCATAGCCTTTGCTACGCTTCCAGAGCTCAAGCCAATTAATTATGGGAGCGATTGATCACGCGGATTTAACCAAGGGGGCGCACGTCATCCAGACGCAAAGGCCACAGCAGAGACGGATGTCTATCGAGGTGCCAAGAGAAAACAGGGCTCATTAACACAAGGCAAGGCCGGACCATTGGAATGACGAAGTAATAAGAAATGCCGTGTAGAACGCGGCTGGGAGTTGGCTATGCCCCGAGCTTTTTTTGATGAAATGTATGACGCCAAGGGTGACTGCCGCCCGCATTACCAAGCCTTCGCCCGTTGGCTGGCGGACACGCCGGTCGAACTGCTCGATCAACGCCGACGCGAAGCCGACCTGCTGTTCCATCGAGCCGGAATCACCTTCACCCTGTATGGGGACGAGCAGGGCACCGAGCGGTTGATTCCCTTCGACATCATTCCCCGCAGCATCAAGGCCAGTGAGTGGCAGAAGGTCGAGCAGGGCTGCATCCAGCGGGTCCAGGCCCTGAACATGTTCCTGGCCGACATCTATCACCAACAGCACATCCTCAAGGAAGGCATCATCCCCGCCGAGCAAGTGCTGGCCAACGAGGGTTACCAGATTGCGATGCAGGGCCTGAACCTGCACCGGGGCATCTACGCCCATATCGCCGGTGTCGACCTGGTTCGCGACGGTGATGGCAGTTACTACGTGCTGGAAGACAATCTGCGCACGCCCAGCGGTGTCAGCTACATGCTCGAAGACCGCAAGATGATGATGCGGCTGTTCCCCGAGCTCTTCGCCGCTCAGCGGGTAGCCCCCATCGATCATTACCCGAACCTTTTGCTCGACACTCTCAAGCGTTCGAGCCCGCTGGAAAATCCCACCGCCGTGGTCCTGACTCCGGGCCGCTTCAACAGCGCCTACTTCGAACATGCGTTCCTGGCTCGGGAAATGGGCGTGGAACTGGTGGAGGGCGCCGACCTGTTCGTGCGCGACGACCATGTCTACATGCGCACGACCGCCGGTCCCAAACAGGTGGATGTGATCTACCGGCGTCTCGACGATGCCTATCTCGACCCGCTGTCGTTCAATCCCGAATCGATGCTGGGCGTGCCGGGCCTGATCGCCGTTTACCGGGCCGGTAATGTGGTGCTGGCGAACGCGGTCGGCACCGGCGTTGCCGATGACAAGTCGATCTACCCTTATGTCGACGAGATGATCCGCTTCTATCTCACCGAAGAACCCATTCTGAAGAATGTCCCTACCTGGCAGTGTCGCAAGCCCCAGGAATTGTCCCATGTACTGGCGAACCTGCCCGACCTGGTGGTCAAGGAAACCCAGGGTTCCGGCGGCTACGGCATGCTGGTGGGGCCGGCGGCCACCGCGGCGGAAATCGAAGACTTCCGCGCACGACTCAAGGCCCGTCCCGAAGCCTATATCGCCCAACCGACCCTGAGCCTGTCCACCTGCCCGACCTTTGTCGAGAATGGTATCGCGCCGCGTCATATCGACCTGCGGCCGTTCGTGCTGTCGGGCAAGGAAACCCGCCTCGTGCCGGGTGGCCTGACCCGTGTGGCGCTTCGCGAAGGCTCGCTGGTGGTGAACTCGTCCCAGGGCGGCGGCACCAAGGACACTTGGGTAGTGGAGGATTAAGACATGCTTTCAAGAACCGCTTCGGACCTCTACTGGATGTCCCGCTACCTGGAGCGCGCAGAGAACCTGGCGCGCATGCTCGAAGTCAGTTACTCGCTGTCGCTGATGCCCCAGGCCGGGCGCAGCGACGGTCATGCCGAGCTGGCGATGTCGCTGCTGGCGGCCGGTACGCTGGACGATTACAACGCGCGTTATGGCGAACTCAACAGCGAACACATGCTGCATTTCTTCGCCCTGGACGAAACCAATCCCGGCAGTATCTACAACTGCCTGCGGGCGGCGCGGACCAATGCCCATGCGGTGCGCGGGCGCATCACCGCCGACATGTGGGAAAACATCAACGCTACTTGGCTGGAGATGCGCAACATCGCCAGCAACGGCTTGGGCCGCTATGGCATCAGTCATTTCTGCGAATGGGTCAAGGAGCGCTCGCATCTGTTCCGCGGCGCGACGTCGGGCACCATCATGCGCAACGATGCCTACTGCTTCATTCGCCTGGGGACGTTCATCGAGCGGGCGGACAACACGCTGCGCCTGTTGGATGCACGCTACGAAATGTTTGGCGAGGAATCGGAAGAAGTCAGCGACGACTCGGCGCGCGGCTATTACCAGTGGAGCGCTTTGCTGCGGGCGCTGTCGTCGTTCGAGGCGTTCAACGAGATCTACCGTAATGCGCCGAATGCCGAGCAGGTTTCGGAAATGTTGCTGCTGCGCGCCGATGTTCCGCGCTCATTGCATGCCTGCATCGAGGAACTCGATCAGATCCTCGCCAGCCTGCCCGGCCACAACGGCCGTCCGGCTCAGCGCCTGGCCGCGGAACTGAATGCGCGCCTGCGTTATTCCGGGATTGACGAGATCCTGGCGTCGGGCCTGCACCTTTGGCTGACCGACCTCATCGACCAGATCCGTCATCTGGGCCAGACCGTTCACGAGTCCTATCTGGAGGTCGTATGAAACTGTCCATACGCCACGACACTACCTACCGCTATGCCGATGAAGTCTGCACCAGCATCCAGTTCCTGCGCCTGACCCCGAAGGACAGCCAGCGCCAGCGCGTCCTGCAATGGCATCTGGAACTGCCGCGCCTGGTGCGAAGCCAGCTCGACCCGTATGGCAACATCCTGCATGTCATGACCATGGACGAGCCCCACGGCGCCTTGGTGCTGACCGCTTATGGCGAAGTGGAAATCCATCAGGATGTGGAGATGGAACCAGATTCGCAGTCGCCGCTGCCGTTCCTGCGCACCAGCCGCCTGACTCAGGCGGACGACGCGCTCAGTGCGTTTGCCGTGGCGCAATGTGCGGGACGACGCGATCGTGCAGCCCTGGTCGATCTGATGGAAGGCCTCGTGGCGCGCATGCCTTATAGCCCTGGCGCGACCGCAGTCAGCAGCACCGCCGCCGAGGCGTTTGCCGGCGGTGCGGGCGTCTGCCAGGATCATACCCATGCCTTCCTGGCCTGCGCGCGCAGCCTGGGTATTGCGGCGCGTTATGTCTCCGGTTACTTGTACACCGAAGATGAGGCTCATCTGGCCAGCCATGCCTGGGCCGAAGCCTGGCTGGACGACGGCTGGTACAGCTTCGATGTGACCAACCGCCTGATCCGTCCAGACCGGCACCTGAAGCTGGCGGTCGGCCTGGACTACCTCGACGCCTGCCCGGTACGCGGCATGCGCCGGGGCGGCGGGGCAGAGCAGATGCAAGCGCGGGTGCAGGTGAACTCGATGGTGCAGGTGCAACATCAATAAGCGAGATATTCGCTGACGCTGAAGACCTCATCGTCGGATCGCCGCCCGGAGCAGACTCGCTCCCACAGGGTCTGAGGGTGTATGCAAAAGCTGCATACAGCCAAGTCAAATGTGGGAGCGGGCTTGCCCGCGAAGGCGTCTGTACATTCGCTACCGGATGATCGTCGGTTTATAGTCGAAGGCCATGTCACGTTTCCAGGAAGGAGTCGTATGTCAGAGCCCACGATCACCATTGCCCGTTTCACTGAAGCCCATCTCGACGCAGTCACCGCGCTTTACAACGACCCGGCGGTGACTCGTCAGGTGCTGCAGATGCCGTTCCAGTCCACCGAGGTGTGGCGCAAGCGCCTGGCGATGGATGATGAGCGCCATGTGAAACTGGTCGCGCTGCATCAGGGCACGGTCATTGGCAATCTGGGGCTGGAGCAGTACTCGCGCATCCGTCGCGCTCACTGTGGCAGCCTTGGCATGGGCGTTGCCGTCGCCTGGCAAGGCAAGGGCGTGGGCTCGATGCTGCTGGCCGCCGCGTTGGAGGTGGCGGACAACTGGATGAACCTGCGTCGGGTGGAGCTGACGGTATACGCCGACAACGAGGCCGCTGTCGGGCTGTATCGTAAATTCGGCTTCGAAACCGAGGGCCTGATGCGTGACTATGCCGTGCGTGACGGGCGCTGGGTCGACACCCTGGCCATGGCGCGGCTCCGTTGAGCAGGTCGTAGCAAGGCTGCGCTCCTCAGGGGCTGTCGATCAGTCTTCCAAGGCAAACGCCACCGCTGCCCGCGCATGCAGATGGGTAGTGTCGAGCAGGGGCAGGGCGCTGTGCTCGGGTTTGATCAGCAGGCCGATTTCCGTGCAGCCCAGGATGATCGCCTGGGCGCCACGGCGGGTCAGAGATTCGATGACCTGCTGGTAGACTTGGCGCGATGCCGGGTTGATCACGCCCACGCAGAGTTCGTCATAAATGATGCGGTGCACCGCCTGGCGCTCTTCAGCGTCGGGTACCAGCACGGTCAGCCCCTGGGCACTCAGCCGCTCCTTGAGAAAATCCTGCTCCATGGTGAACGCCGTGCCCAACAGGCCGACCGTCATGGTACCCCCGTCGAGGGCGGCCTGGCCGGTGGGGTCGGCGATGTGCAGAAAAGGAATCGAGATGGCCGACTGGATCTGCGTCGCCACCTTGTGCATGGTGTTGGTACACAGCACCACGCACTCGGCGCCTCCGGCTTGAAGGCGTCGTGCGGCATCCACCAGAATGGCTGCGGCATCGTCCCAGCGCCCGGCATGCTGAGCCTGTTCCACCGGGCCGAAGTCGACGCTGTGCATCAACAGTTGCGCCGAGCGCAACGGCCCGAGCCGGTCCCGTACCTGCTGATTGATCAAGCGATAGTATTCGGCGCTGGATTCCCAGCTCATGCCGCCGATAAGGCCGATGGTGCGCATTGGATGTCCTCGGGCAATGGCCTGTGTCGAGGGGACAGGCCTGCCTGGAGTCTCCAATTGTTCAAGTGCGGGGGCCAGCGGAAAATCAACTGTAACGCTCATCTTTCAGGTAAGTGTCACGGTGAGATCCGATAGAAAAGGCGAAGAAAGGCAGGTACCTCGATTTCCCGGCAAAGCACTTTCTACAGATTGACGATGCCTGTCAGTGTGCATTATGGCTTCACCACCTGTTCTGCTTCGACATAGGTGAACGAAGCCCTGCCGTTGAGACTGGTGGCGGGTGTCAGGCGAATGATCGGTATCACGAGTTTCGGATGGGTGGAGTTGTAGAAGTCACGTTGGTTGTATTGGGCGTCGGCCAGTCCCTCGCTATACCCTGCGATATAGAAGAATGCCAGGATCGGTAAACTGTTGGGCTGTCCCGGAGTCCAGGTTTTGACAATCATTTCGTTATGGTCGTGAAACACCTGTTGGGCGTAGTTTGGATGAGTCGCTGCTAACAACGCCCTGGCCCGCAATGATTCCCTGAAGGCAGGCCCGGCCAGGGTGTTGCGACCATCGCTGACGTCGAATCCGCACTGTTGAATAGGGTGTTGGGCATTAGGATCAGGATAGGTCCATACGTACACCCATTGCTCGGCGATGGTCACGTTGTGGTATTGGCACAAATTACTGTGATAAGGATAATTTGCATGCGGTCCACACACTTGTAGGCGGCTTTGCGTCCAGGCATCCATCGGGTATGAACACATATATTGCAGATGGATTTTGTCCGCCGGCGCCTCGAGAACGGGATACACGATATAGCCGTTTTGATAGGCCCCACCAAAGTGACTGAAGTTGGTATCTGCCCGCATATAGGAAAAGGATACGCCGCCATTTTCCAACGAAATCGGGCTGGGGTCCCAGACTTTATATCTTTCGGCGGGGTCTTTTATGGTCAGTCGATGAACGACGCCCGAGCAGAGGAAGGCCGGTTGGGATTCTGAATGGTGACAGTTGGCGAAATTACGACCATAGAGTGTCGTCAGATAGGCTGCAGTCTCCGGTCCATTGAGCACCTGGCTGCCATTGATGTTGGTGATTTCAGGCGGCTGTGTCCCGAGTTGCGTGCAACCCACTGCCACAGCAACTAACAACAGACCGATGAACTTCCGCATCAACGTATTCATGGCGTTACCACTGGGTCCGTTGTGGAGTAAGTGGGGGGCATAGTTTGGACTGACAGCCGCTAGCAGGCTTCGGGTGCGCAAGGATCCTCTGAGCGCGGGTCCGGCTAAAGCTAAGGTTTCACCACCTGATCTGCCGCGACGTAGGTGAACGTCGCACTTGCAGTGGCACTGGTGGCAGGAACCAAACGAATGATCGGCACTATGATTTTCGGATTGGTGGAGTTATAGAAGTCGCGTTGGTTGTATTGGGCATCGGCCAACCCCGCGTTGGTGCCCCCAGCGACAAAGAAAAACGCCATGATGGGAAAAGTGTTCGGCCGTCCCGGCGTCCAGGTCTTGATAATGATTTCGTTATGCTCTGCGAATCCCCTTTCTCCTACCAGGGATTTGCTCAGCAATGATTGGTAAAAAGCGGGTCCCGCCAGGTGATTGCGATCATCACTGACATCGAATCCGCATTGGCGCAGGTATTCATTGCCACCCGGCATTGTCCACACGCCCAGCCATTGTTGCGCGGTGGTCACTCCGGCCACGTGGCAGGGGCGGCTTAGCGCAGGATAGTCCGCGGAAGCACCGCAGGGAGGGGTTCGGTACCAGCTCCAGGCATCCATCGGGTATGAGCACAGATAGTCCAGGTCAATCTTGTCAGGCGGCGCGCTGAAGATGGGATAGAGGATATAACCGTCGCCGTTCCCCCATGCCAACCTCCCGAAATTGGCATCTGCCCGCAGATAGGAGAAGGACACTCCGCCACTGGTGATTGACGTTGGGCTTGGGTCCCAGACTTTGTATTTTCCTTCGGGGTCTTTCACCGTCACTCTGAGGGTGACCCCCGAACAGAGAAATGAGGGTTGAGAGTCGGAGTTGTTGCAGTTGGGAAATTTGCGATGGTAAAGCGTGGTCAGGAAACTGGCGGTTTCCGTTCCATCGAGTACCTGGACACCATTGATGCCGACGGCGTCAGGCGGCTCCGTCGCGACCTGTGCGCAACCGACCACTAACGTGATTAACAGCAGCCCCAGTAGTTTACGCATGATACGTTCTCCTGCGATGGACTTGCACTGTCCGGGTGTACCAAAACGGGTGTGACGTTGAAAGCCTGAGTCAGGCGGTCAATCTCAGAAACCATGAAAAGACAATCGGCGTACCCGTACCGGTTTCTCTGAGCGTCCAATTGATCATGATGGGACGTCCCCGGTTTTCGCTGATCCAGGCAGGATCCACCCGCAGGTCGGTTTGGCTGGTGTTCGGTGTAATGGGAATTTCCTGGCCGTATCGGACCGTCACGCCGAACAGCGCCACTCTTGCAGTATGGGCAGTAGAAAACATGGGGTGATAAGCCCGCAGATTGGTTTTGCTGCTATCGAGCGTGGGTTCCGGCAGCCGGTGTTTTTGTGCGGTGACGGTGAGGTTCAATCGGGCTGAAGGTATATCCGTAATCGTCCCTGGCAGCCTGACGGTATACATGACGGCTGCTCCGGTGCCGATGCAGTCCACCACTTCGTTCCTGGGAATCCGGAAGGTCAGGGTCTGTCCGGCCTGAGAGACCGTCTGGATTTCACTGCCATAAGTCGAATTGCGCCCAATCCAGTACACCTTGACCTGCTGGTCTCGGGCTGAGCCGGTATAGTTGACTTCGACGGTGGCGAAGTCGGCGGAGTAGAAATCGATTTCGAAGTTCAGTCGTTCGCCGTTGAGCTCCCTGGCTTCCAGTACCTTGGGCCTTATCAGGTCCAGTGCCGGTTGGCGAACATGCACGTCAATGTAGGTCGTGCGTGACCATATGGCTTGTGGCCCGCTGGTATTGCCGAGCAGATCCGTCACCCTGTACCGCAAGGCGAACCTGGGATTGTCCTGCCAGAAGTCCGCGGTCCTCAGGATGATGTCCACGTTGCCGACACTGGCTTCGAAAGCGGTTACGGTGTGCCGTGTTTCCTGACTGTCACGATCAAGGGTAATGACGTCGTCCGCACGCATATAGGGATAACTGATTTTCACTGATACCCCTTGGGCAGCCGTTGCCGCGTCCACGCCGTTGGCGATGACGTCGGCCGGCAGGGTCAGTGTCAGGTTCGGGTTATCACCGGGGCCGGATACTTCACCACCAGGGCGTGGCCGGTGAAGTAATACGGTCAAGGGCACCGATGTCTGAGGTGTCGTCTGATTGATACGCAGCACACTCAAGCGAATCTTATTGATGCCGTGACTCAGCAGATCGCCTTGGAGATACATATTGAAGGGGCTGTCTTTTTCACTATCGTCAATGGTTTTGTTCAAGACGGGGACATCGGAATCACCCAGCAAGATACGGGCGTTATCACCCCCACTCTGTTGCGTCCAGGGATCGACCCGAAGTGTAAGAAGTCCATTGGCGAAGAGGCTGAGGGGAAGCCCGCCGTCCGGGTTCGCTGGATGCACAACCGATATCATGCCCGGGATCTGGACCGGATCGACGGCCTGGATGTCACTGTCTGTGTTCTGGCTGGTGGTCATGCCATATGCTCCTGTGGCCAATCATTGTCGTGTCTATCGAATCGGCGCTTGGCTTTATCAAACCCTTCGCAGGGATGATTGACTACTGTCAGGTCTGACAGGTGATGGGTGTAAAGCCCACCGTTCGTCAAATTCTCTCGGTCGTCCAAAAAACGGTACTCTGATGCCCGAGCAGGCAAAAAGCCGCTCATTGGCTATACCTGTAGTGCCCAGCCCCGTCTCGTGTGGCTTACAGGAGTGGCAGCATGAAGTTCGCATCGTTGATTGGCGCCGTATGCATGACCTCGTCCGCTTTGACCGGGTGCTCCAGCACGACTACCCAGCCGGATGAGTACTCCGGTTTCCTGGGTGATTACAGCCGGCTCAAGGAGGAAAAATCACCGTCGGGTGCCGAGGTCATGCGTTGGCTCGATCCGAAGATTGACCTGGGCAACTACACCCGTCTGTATATCGAACCGACACAGCTCTATCCCAAGCCGCAGCCAACCGTGAAGATCCCCCAGGCGACGCTGTCCGGCATCACGGGCTATTACGATCAGGCGCTCAAGCGCGAGGCGGGAAAGTCATTGCCCTTGGCGACGGGGCCTGGACCGGGTGTGTTGGTGATACGTGCGGCCATCACCGCAGTCAGTAGCAAGACCGAAGGCTTGAAGCCCTATGAGGTGGTGCCGATTGCACTGGTGGCGGCCGCCGTCAGTACCGCCAGCGGTATTCGCGACCAGGAAACCACGCTGGGCACCGAGGCGGTGTTCCTCGATGGAGGTAACAACGCAGTGCTCGCCCAGGTGGTGCGCAAGGGCACGGGCAGGCCATTGTCCAACGAGTCTCAGGTGATGAAACCCGATGACGTCAAGGGCGTCATCGATGGGTGGGCGGCGGATCTGCACCAGTCGTTTCTCAAGCTCAAGGCGAAATAATGCCTTTGTGGGAGCGGGCATCATGACTTTTTATGTCCAGCCATAGGTCGCGGCGGCATTTCATGGTTAACTCCGGCCTCGACCTTTTTCAAACATGTCAGAAGGAATCCGCTCATGGCTCAAGTCACCCTCAAAGGCAACCCGGTTCAAGTCAACGGCCAGTTGCCGCAAGCCGGTTCCAAGGCGCCAGCCTTTTCCCTGGTTGCCGGCAATCTGTCGGACGTTTCCCTTAAGGATTTCGCCGGCAAGCGTAAGGTGCTGAATATTTTCCCAAGCGTCGACACCCCGACCTGCGCCACGTCCGTGCGCAAATTCAATGCCCAGGCCAACGAGCTGAACAACACTGTCGTGCTGTGCATCTCCGCTGACCTGCCGTTCGCCCAGGCGCGTTTCTGCGGCGCCGAAGGCCTGGAGAACGTTCAGAACCTTTCCACCCTGCGCGGTGCCGAGTTCATCCAGAACTACGGCGTGGCCATTGCCGACGGCCCGCTGAAGGGCCTGACCGCCCGTGCCGTGGTCGTGCTGGACGAAAACGACACCGTGCTGCACAGCGAACTGGTCAAGGAAATCGCCGAAGAGCCAAACTACGACGCTGCACTCGCTGTCCTGAAATAAGTGCTCTGAATAGCGTATTTATTACAATTGTTAACGGCCTGGCCCTGTCCAGGCCGTTTTCTTTTGTACTTCAAACGCTTAGCCTGCCAAGCGATACGTAAGCCCAAGGTAAATTGCCGGTAAAGGCGCTTTGCTAAATACCCGCCAGTGCTTATCGTTCAGCCTTCCATAAAAGATGCCCACGCGCCCAATGGTTGATCACTCCATGCAATCCTCTGCTCCCCGCAATTCCCGTCGCTGGCTGTTGAGCCTGTTCATCGTGCTGGTCGTCGCGGTGTTGGCCTGGAAATTCTGGCCCTCCGGCGCGGATCACAAATCCACTACCGGGCAGAAGGCTGCCGCTGGGCACATGGGGCGTTCGGGCGGCATGCGGCCCGGGTTTGGCGGTGCGACGGGGCCGATCCCGGTTCGGGTGGCTGCCGCCGTCACCGGGGATTTCCCGTTGTATTACAAGGCATTGGGCACGGTCACGGCGCTCAATACCATCAACGTGCGCAGCCGGGTGGGCGGTGAGCTGGTCAAGATCGCCTTCGAAGAAGGGCAGATGGTGAAGGCCGGGGACCTGCTGGCCGAGATCGATCCGCGTCCCTACCAGAATGCCTTGCTGCAGGCCGAGGGGACGTTGCTGCAGAACCAGGCCCAGTTGAAAAACGCCCAGGTCGATCTTGAACGCTATCGCGGCCTGTATGCCGAGGACAGCATCGCCAAGCAAACCCTCGACACCGCTGCCGCGCTGGTGGGGCAGTATCAAGGTACTGTCAAGACCAACCAGGCGGCGGTCAATGACGCCAGGCTCAACCTGGAGTTCACCAAGATACGTGCGTCGATCTCCGGGCGTGTAGGTTTGCGGCAACTGGACATCGGCAACCTGGTTGCGGCCAACGACACCACGGCCCTGGCGGTCATCACCCAGACCCAGCCCATCAACGTCGTGTTCACCCTCCCGGAAAACAACCTCGACACAGTGCTCGCCCGCTACCGCAGCGGCGCGAAGCTGCCCGTCGAAGCCTGGGGCCGTGGCGATGTGAAACTCCAGGCCAGCGGCGTGCTGCAGAGCCTGGACAACCAGATCGACATCACCACCGGCACCCTGAAGTTCAAGGCCCGCTACGATAACCGCGGGCAATCGCTGTTCCCCAATCAGTTCGTCAACGTGCGCCTGTTGGCCGACACGCTCAAGGGGGTGGTCCTGGTGCCGACCGCCGCCATTCAGTTCGGTACCAACGGCACCTTCGTCTACGCCTTGGAGGGCGACAAGAAGGTCACCATCAAACCGCTCAAGATCGGCCCCAGTGACGGCGAAAATACCGTGGTCACGGAGGGACTGGCCGCCGGTGACCGGGTGGTGCTCGAAGGCACTGACCGCTTGAAGGAAGGCAGCGAAGTGGAGGTGGTCAACGACAGCCAGGAGGTGCCGACCACGCCGACCGAACACCTGCAAGGCAAGCCTGCGGCAGCCCCGGCTGAACCGGCCGGGGCCGACAAGGCGAAAAAGGGCAGCGCATGAACCTCTCGCGGCTGTTCATCCTGCGTCCGGTGGCCACCACCCTGAGCATGTTGGCCATTGTCCTGGCCGGCCTGATCGCCTATCGGCTGCTGCCGGTGTCGGCATTGCCCCAGGTCGACTATCCGACCATCCGCGTCATGACCCTGTACCCGGGCGCGAGCCCCGACGTGATGACCAGCGCCGTGACCGCGCCCCTGGAGCGGCAGTTCGGGCAGATGCCCGGCCTGACCCAGATGGCCTCCACCAGCTCCGGTGGCGCCTCGGTGATTACCCTGCGCTTCAACCTCGAGATCAACATGGATGTCGCCGAGCAGCAGGTGCAGGCGGCGATCAACGCGGCCACCAATCTGCTGCCGACCGACCTGCCGGCGCCGCCGGTGTACAACAAGGTCAACCCGGCCGACACCCCGGTGCTGACCCTGGCGATCACCTCCAAGACCATGCTGCTACCCAAGCTCAACGATCTGGTCGATACGCGCATGGCGCAGAAGATCGCTCAGATCAGCGGCGTCGGCATGGTCACCATCGCCGGCGGCCAGCGCCAGGCGGTACGGATCAAGGTCAACCCCCAAGCCCTGGCGGCCAACGGCCTCAATCTGGCGGACGTGCGCACCCTGATCGGCGCTTCCAACGTCAATCAGCCCAAGGGTAACTTCGACGGCGAGACCCGGGTATCGATGCTCGATGCCAACGATCAGTTGACCTCGCCCAAGGACTACGCGGAGCTGATCCTGGCCTACGCCAACGGCGCACCGTTGCGGCTCAAGGACGTGGCACAGATTGTCGATGGCGCCGAGAACGAGCGCCTGGCCGCCTGGGCCAACGAGAACCAGGCCGTACTGCTGAACATCCAGCGTCAGCCGGGGGCCAACGTCATTGAAGTGGTGGACCGGATCAAGGCGCTGTTGCCGAGCATCACCGACAACCTGCCGGCCGGCCTGGACGTCACCGTGCTCACCGACCGCACCCAGACCATCCGCGCTTCGGTCACCGACGTGCAGCATGAATTGCTGATCGCCATTGCCCTGGTGGTCATGGTGACGTTCCTGTTCCTGCGCCGTTTCAGCGCCACCATCATCCCGTCGGTGGCCGTGCCGCTGTCGTTGATCGGTACGTTCGGCGTGATGTACCTGGCGGGGTTCTCCATCAACAACCTGACATTGATGGCCCTGACCATTGCCACCGGTTTCGTGGTGGACGATGCCATCGTCATGTTGGAGAACATCGCCCGTTACATCGAGGAGGGCGACAGCCCGTTGCAGGCGGCGCTCAAGGGTGCGAAGCAGATCGGTTTCACGCTGGTTTCCCTGACCCTGTCGCTGATTGCGGTGTTGATCCCGCTGTTGTTCATGGCCGACGTGGTGGGGCGGTTGTTCCGTGAGTTCGCCATCACCCTGGCCGTGGCGATCCTGATTTCCCTGGTGGTGTCCCTGACCCTGACCCCGATGATGTGCGCGCGCTTGCTCAAGCGTGAGCCAAAGGAGGATGAGCAGGGGCGTTTCTACCGCGCCAGCGGGGCGTGGATCGACTGGCTGATCGCCGCCTATGGTCGCAAGCTGCAATGGGTGCTCAGGCATCAGCCGCTGACCCTACTGGTGGCGGTCGGCAGTCTCGTGCTTACGGTGGTGTTGTATCTGGCCGTGCCCAAGGGGTTTTTCCCGGTACAGGACACCGGGGTGATCCAGGGCATTTCCGAGGCGCCGCAGTCGATTTCCTTCGCGGCCATGAGCGAACGCCAGCAAGCACTGGCCAAGGTGATCCTTGCCGATCCGGCGGTGGAGAGTCTGTCTTCGTACATTGGCGTGGACGGCGACAACGCCACCCTCAACAGCGGCCGCCTGCTGATCAATCTCAAGCCCCACAACAAGCGGGACGACAGCGCCAGCGAGATCATTGCCCGCCTGCAGCCGCAACTGGATCGCCTGGTGGGCATCCGCCTGTTCATGCAGCCGGTGCAGGACCTGACCATCGAAGATCGGGTCAGTCGCACTCAGTACCAGTTCAGCCTATCGTCGCCGGACGCCGAATTGCTCACCCTGTGGAGCGGCCGCCTGGTGGAGGCCCTGGCCCGCCAGCCGGAACTGACCGACGTCGCCAGGGACCTGCAGGACAAGGGGCTCCAGGTCTATCTGGTGATCGACCGTGACGCCGCTTCACGGCTGGGCGTGTCGGTGTCGAACATCACCGATGCGCTGTATGACGCTTTTGGCCAACGGCAGATCTCCACCATCTACACCCAGGCCAGCCAGTACCGGGTGGTGCTGCAGGCCCAGTCCGGGGAGAGGATCGGTCCCCAGGCCCTGGATCAGATTTACGTCAAGACCACCGATGGCGGACAGGTGCGGCTGTCGAGCCTGGCCCGGGTCGAGGAGCGTCAGGCCCAGTTGGCGATTGCCCACATCGGCCAGTTCCCGGCGGTGATGATGTCCTTCAACCTTGCGCCGGGCGTGGCCCTCGGGCATGGGGTGGAGGTGATCGAGAAGGTCCAGCACGAAATCGGCATGCCCGTAGGCGTGCAGACCGAATTCCAGGGCGCGGCCCAGGCGTTCCAGGCCTCGCTGTCGAGTACCTTGCTGCTGATCCTGGCGGCGGTGGTGACCATGTACATCGTGCTGGGCGTGCTGTACGAGAGCTACATCCACCCGATCACGATCCTCTCGACCTTGCCCTCGGCCGCCATCGGTGCCTTGCTCGCGTTGATCCTGAGCGGCAACGACCTGGGCATGATCGCGATCATCGGCATCATCCTGCTGATCGGCATCGTCAAGAAGAACGCGATCATGATGATCGACTTCGCCCTCGATGCCGAGCGCAACCAGGGTGTAGATCCGCAGACGGCGATCTACCAGGCGGCGTTGCTGCGCTTCCGCCCGATTCTGATGACCACCCTGGCGGCCTTGTTCGGCGCGGTGCCGCTGATGCTCGCCACCGGGTCCGGCGCGGAACTGCGCCAGCCCTTGGGGCTGGTGATGGTGGGCGGGTTGCTGGTGAGCCAGGTGCTGACGCTGTTTACCACGCCGGTTATCTACCTGGCGTTCGATCGGTTGGGACGGCGGTTTACTCGAACCGACACTAGCGAGGTGTCGGTATGACGGCGCGAGCGGCAAGCGGCAAGCGGCAATCTGCAAGAGAAGAGCAGGGTCGACGTAGGCCTTTAGCTCGCCGCTTGAAGCTTGCGGCTTGGAGCTATCGCCCATGAACCTCTCCGGCCCCTTCATCAAGCGTCCCGTGGCCACCATGCTCCTGAGCTTCGCCATCATGCTGCTCGGCGGTGTGTGCTTCGGCTTGTTGCCGGTTTCGCCGCTGCCGCAGATGGATTTTCCGGTGATCGTGGTCCAGGCCAACTTGCCGGGGGCCAGCCCGGAGGTGATGGCTTCGACGGTGGCGACACCCCTTGAGCGGTCCTTCGGTGCCATCGCCGGGGTCAATACCATGAGCAGCCGCTCCAGCCAGGGCTCGACCCGGGTGATCCTGCAATTCGACCTGGACCGCGACATCAACGGTGCCGCGCGGGAAGTGCAGGCGGCCATCAATGCCTCGCGCAACCTGTTGCCCAGCGGTATGCGCAGCATGCCGACCTACAAGAAGGTCAACCCGTCCCAGGCGCCGATCATGGTGCTGTCGCTGACCTCGGACGTATTGGAGAAAGGCCAGCTCTACGATCTGGCATCCACCATCCTGTCCCAGAGCCTGTCCCAGGTGTCGGGTGTCGGCGAAGTGCAGATCGGCGGCAGTTCGCTGCCGGCGGTGCGCATCGAACTGGAACCGCAGTTGCTCAACCAGTACGGCGTGGCGCTGGATGACGTGCGCAAGGCAATCGCCAACAGCAACGTACGCCGGCCCAAGGGTTCGGTCGAGGACGACCGGCGCATGTGGCAGGTCCAGGCCAACGACCAGTTGGAGAAGGCCAAGGACTACGAAACGCTGATCATCCGTTACCAGGATGGCTCGGTGTTGCGCCTCAAGGACGTGGCGAAAGTCGCCGACAGCGTCGAGGATCGCTACAACAGCGGCTTCTTCAACGACGATGCCGCGGTGCTGCTGGTGATCAACCGCCAGGCCGGCGCCAACATCATCGAGACGGTCAACGAAATCAAGGCGCAACTGCCGGCGTTGCAGGCGGTGCTGCCGGCCAGCGTCAAGCTCAACCTGGCCATGGACCGTTCGCCGGTGATCAAGGCCACCCTGCACGAAGCGGAAATGACCCTGCTGATCGCCGTGGCCCTGGTGGTGCTGGTGGTGTTCCTGTTCCTCGGAAACTTCCGCGCTTCGCTGATCCCGACCCTGGCGGTACCGGTGTCGCTGGTGGGCACGTTCGCGGTGATGTACCTCTACGGTTTTTCCCTGAACAACCTGTCGTTGATGGCGTTGATCCTCGCCACCGGGTTGGTGGTGGATGACGCCATCGTCGTGCTGGAAAATATTTCCCGGCATATCGATGAAGGTGTGCCGCCGATGAAGGCCGCGTACCTCGGCGCCAAGGAGGTGGGTTTCACCCTGTTGTCGATGAACGCTTCGCTGGTGGCGGTGTTCCTGTCGATCCTGTTCATGGGCGGCATCATCGAGAGCCTGTTTCGCGAATTTTCCATCACCCTGGCGGCGGCCATCGTGGTTTCGCTGGTGGTGTCCTTGACGCTCACGCCGATGCTTTGCTCGCGCTGGCTCAAGCCCCATGAGCCAGGCCAGGAAAACCGCCTGCAACGGGAGAGCCGGCGTATCAACGAGTGGATGGTTCGCGGTTATGCCACCAGCCTGGATTGGGTGTTGCGTCATCGTCGCCTGACCTTGCTGAGCCTGTTGGTGACCATCGGAGTCAACGTCGCGTTGTATGTCGTGGTGCCGAAGACTTTCATGCCGCAACAGGACACCGGCCAGTTGATCGGTTTCGTGCGCGGTGACGACGGCCTTTCGTTCAACGTGATGCAGCCGAAGATGGAGATCTTCCGCCGTGCCGTGCTCAAGGACGACGCGGTGCAGAGTGTGGCGGGCTTCATTGGCGGCAACAACGGTACCAACAATGCATTCATGCTGGTGCGCCTCAAGCCCATCAAGGAGCGCAGCATTTCCGCGCAGAAGGTCATCGAGCGCTTGCGCAAGGAAATGCCCAAGGTGCCCGGCGCCCAATTGATGTTGATGGCCGACCAGGACCTGCAATTCGGTGGCGGTCGCGAGCAGACCACCTCGCAATATTCCTACATCCTGCAAAGTGCCGACCTGGCGTCCCTGCGTGAGTGGTATCCCAAGCTTGTGGCGGCGTTCAGGACCTTGCCGGAGCTGACCGCCATCGATGCCCGTGACGGTGGCGGGGCGCAGCAGGTGACGCTGGTGGTGGACCGCGACCAGGCCAAGCGCCTGGGCATCGACATGGACATGGTCACCGCCGTGCTGAACAACGCCTACAGCCAGCGCCAGATCTCGACTATCTATGACAGCCTGAACCAGTATCAGGTGGTGATGGAGGTCAATCCCAGATACGCCCGCGACCCCAATACCCTGGAGCAGGTGCAGGTGATCACCGCGGACGGTGCGCGGGTGCCGCTGTCGGCCATCGCCCATTATGAGAACAGCCTGGAGGACGACCGGGTCAGCCATGAAGGCCAGTTCGCTTCCGAGAGCATCTCCTTCGACATGGCCGAAGGGGTGACGGTGGAGCAGGGCACCGCCGCCATCGAACGGACCATTGCCAGGCTCGGCATGCCCGAGGATGTGATCGTGAAAATGGCCGGCACCGCCGACGCCTTCGCGGCGACCCAGAAGAGCCAGCCGTTCATGATCCTCGGGGCATTGCTGGCGGTGTACCTGGTATTGGGCGTGCTGTATGAAAGCTACATCCATCCGCTGACCATCCTGTCCACCTTGCCGTCGGCCGGGGTCGGCGCGCTGCTGTCGATCTACGTGCTGGGTGGGGAGTTCAGCCTTATTTCCCTGCTGGGGCTGTTCCTGTTGATTGGCGTGGTGAAGAAAAACGCGATCCTGATGATCGACCTGGCCTTGCAACTGGAGCGGGGTGGGCAGGCACCGTTGGAGTCGATCCGCAGTGCCTGCCTGCTGCGCTTGCGGCCGATCCTGATGACCACCCTGGCGGCCATCCTCGGTGCCGTGTCCCTGTTGATCGGCGGCGCCGAAGGTTCGGAGATGCGCCAGCCGCTGGGACTGACCATCATCGGCGGGCTGGTGTTCAGCCAGGTCCTGACGCTTTACACCACACCGGTGGTTTACCTCTATCTCGACAAGCTGCGCCATCGCTTCAACCGCTGGCGCGGCGTGCGCACCGATGCTGCCCTGGAAACTCCGCTATGACCGACCGTTCGTTCTTCAATCTTGTCGCGCCGCTGGCGACCGCCCGTGGCTCGCGGGCGCTGAGCCTGGTGCTGTGTGTGGCGATGCTCAGTGCCTGCGCCATCGGCCCGGATTACCAACGTCCGCAGGCCGCCGCGCCGGCGCAGTACAAAGAAGCCCAGGGCTGGCGCCAGGCCAATCCCAGCGACGCCCTGGTCCGTGGTGCCTGGTGGGAGCTGTACGGCGATGCGCAGCTCAATGGCCTGGTGGAAAAGCTCAACACGTCCAACCAGACCGTGGCCCAGGCCGAAGCCCAGTACCGTCAGGCCCAGGCCTTGGCGCGCAGTGCCCGGGGGGCGTTCTTCCCCTCGGTGGACCTGACCGTCGGCAAGAGCCGCTCCAGCCAGGGCACCGGTAGCAGCAGTTCAAGCCTGAGCAGTTCGGCCAGCGGTATCCGCGACACCTACAGCGCCCAGGCCGGAGTCAGTTGGGAAGCCGACGTCTGGGGCAAACTGCGGCGCACTCTGGAGGCCAATGAGGCCAGTGCCCAGGCCAGTTTCGCCGACCTGGCCGCCATGCGCCTGAGCCAGCAATCAGAGCTGGTGCAGAATTACCTGCAATTGCGGGTGATCGACGAACAGAAACGTCTGCTGCAGGCCACTCTGGAGAACTATCAGCGTTCGCTGAAGATGACCGAAAACCAGTACCGCGCCGGGGTGTCCGGCAAGGACGCGGTGGCCCAGGCGCAAAACCAGCTCAAGACCACCCAGGGCGACCTGATCGATTTGATCTGGCAGCGTGCCCAGTTCGAAAACGCCATCGCGGTGCTGATGGGCTTGCCCCCGGCTGAGTTCAACCTGGCGGAAACCCAGGAAATCCCGTCATTGCCGCAGATCCCGGTGTCGCTGCCGTCGCAGCTGCTCGAACGCCGGCCGGACATCGCCTCGGCGGAGCGCTCGGTGATGGCCGCCAATGCCAATATCGGCGTGGCCAAGGCGGCTTATTACCCGGACCTGACCCTGAGCCTGAGCGGCGGCTACAGCAGCAGTACCTACGACAACTGGATCAGCGTACCGAATCGCTTCTGGTCGGTGGGGCCGCAACTGGCCATGACCTTGTTCGACGGCGGCCAACGTTCGGCGGAAGTCGACCGCAGCGTCGCGGCCTACGACCAGACTGTCGCCACTTATCGCCAGACCGTGCTCGACGGGTTTCGCGAGGTGGAAAACTACATGATCCAGCTCAAGGTACTGGAAGACGAAGCCCGCGTGCGCCAGGAAGCCCTCGACGCCGCGCGCGAATCCTTGCGCCTGACCCAGAACCAGTACAAGGCCGGGCTGATTGCCTACCTCGACGTGGTGACTGTCCAGGCCACTGCCCTGAGCAACGAGCGTAGCGTGCTGAGCCTGCAACAGAGTCGGTTGATTGCCAGTGTGCAGTTGATCGCGGCGCTGGGTGGGGGCTGGGATGGGCAGGTGGCGGCGGGCGAATAAAATCGTTGGGAGGGCTTTTTTGTGGCGAAGGGATTTATCCCCGCCGGGGCCGCTTCGCAGCCCAGCGGGGATAAATCCCCTCGCCACAATCGCAACTTGCGAGTCCTGCTTTTGGCCGATGCACTGCCTACGACCTGTCGCAATCGCTTGTTATAGTTCAAGCCTCTTTTCAGCCGGTAAAGGATCACTGCCATGTCGCAATACCAAGCATTCAACGTTGAACTTGCAGACAACATCGCCCATGTGCAGATCAATCGCCCGGACAAGATCAATGCGATGAATGCCGCGTTCTGGAGCGAGATCGTCGAGATATTCCAGTGGATCGACGACACTGACGAAGTGCGGGTCGTGGTCCTGAGCGGCGCCGGCAAGCATTTTTCCTCTGGCATCGACCTGATGATGCTGGCCGGTGTGGCCAATGAGCTGGGCAAGGACGTCGGCCGCAATGCCCGCCTGCTGCGGCGCAAGATCCTGCAATTGCAAGCGTCGTTCAATGCCGTGGACAACTGCCGCAAGCCGGTACTGGCCGCGATCCAGGGCTATTGCCTGGGCGGTGCCATCGACCTGATCAGCGCCTGCGACATGCGCTACGCCGCCGAAGACGCCCAGTTTTCCATCAAGGAAATCGATATCGGCATGGCCGCCGATGTTGGCACATTGCAACGCTTGCCCCGGATCATCGGGGACGGCATGCTGCGTGAACTCGCTTATACGGGGCGCACATTCGGTGCCGATGAAGCGCGCAGCATCGGCCTGGTCAATCGCGTCTACAGCGACACCGCCAGCCTGCTCGACGGCGTCATGGGAATTGCCCGGGAAATCGCCGCCAAGTCGCCGATCGCGATCGCCGGCACCAAGGAAATGATCAGCTACATGCGCGACCACCGCATCGACGACGGGCTGGAGTACGTCGCTACCTGGAACGCCGCCATGTTGCAATCGGCCGACTTGCGCGTGGCCATGACCGCCCATATGAGCAAACAGAAACCCGAATTTCTGGATTGACTGACCATGACTTCACGCTGGACCACCGCAGTACTCGATACCGATCTTCCAGGCGGCTGGGCCGTGGCCCGCAGCCCGGAAGGCTTCCTGTTCGATGACAACGGCGCGCTGTTTCCCCGCGAATGGCTCAAGCGCCAGGACCTGTCGGTCCTCGCCGAGCATGGCATCGGCCACCTGGATGGCGAGCCGGTCTATCTGCTCGAGTTGCACGCCTCGCAGGACATGCCCGGTTGCAACTGGAAAGGCCTGCGGGCCTTCATGCTCGAGGACGATCACACCCTGTTCAAAGTGCTGGGCTATGCGGCGCAGATCGGCACCTGGGCCCGTGAACACCGGTTTTGCGGCAGTTGCGGCAAGCGCATGGGCCAGATTCCGCTGGAGCGGGCGATGTATTGCGATGTCTGCGACCTGCGGCACTACCCGCGGCTTTCACCGAGCATGATCGTGCTGATCACCCGCGGCGATGAAGTCCTGCTGGCCCGTTCGCCCCGCTTCGTCACCGGGGTCTACAGTACCCTGGCCGGGTTTGCCGAACCGGGCGAGTCGGCCGAGGATTGCCTGGTTCGCGAAGTGCGCGAGGAAGTCAGCATCGAAGTGAAGAACATCCAGTACATGGGCAGCCAGTGCTGGCCGTTCCCCCATTCGATGATGCTGGGCTTCCACGCCGAGTACGCCGACGGCGACATCGTGTGCCAGGAGGATGAAATCGAGGACGCCCAGTGGTTCAGCGTCCACGACTTGCCACCGTTGCCGGCTTCGCGCTCCATCGCGCGCTACCTGATCGACCTTTATGTGGCTCGGCGCTTAGGCCACGTTGAACCAGTGCTGCCAGGCTAGGCGTACGGTCAGGCCCAGCACCACGGTAATGAACACCGGCCGGATGAACTTCGCGCCGCCACTGATGGCGGTGCGGGCACCGAAGAATGCCCCGATCATCACCGAGAGGCCCATGCAAAGGCCGATAATCCAGTCCACTTGCCCCGAGAACATGAACACCACCAGCGCCGCGATGTTGCTGACGAAATTCATGCTGCGGGCCACGCCGCTGGCCTTGACGAGGTCGATGGGGTAGAGCAGCAGGCTGCTGACAGTCCAGAACGCACCCGTGCCGGGGCCGGCCACGCCGTCATAGAAACCCAGGGCGAAACCCTGAGGTGATTGCCAGGTCTTCTTGATCGGCGCATCGCTGTCCAATGGCGCCTTGGGCGTGCCGCCGAACAACAGGTACAGGCCACAGGCGAAGACGATCACCGGCAGCATCTTGTTCAGCCATTCGGCGGGCAGGTAATGGGCGACGATGGCACCGCTCAAGGCACCGACCAGCGTGCCGACCAACGCATGGGTCCACTGCCTCGGATCGAACAGCTTGCGCTTGTAGAAAGTGAAGCTGGCCGTAGCCGAGCCGAAGGTCGCGCTGAGCTTGTTGGTCCCCAGGACCAGGTGAGGCGGCAGGCCGGCGGTCAACAGCGCCGGGGTAGTCAGCAAACCACCGCCACCGGCGATGGCATCGATGAAACCGGCCAGGAATGCGACAACGGTCAGAATGGCGAGGGTAGTGAGGTCAACGCTGAGTTCAAAAGGCATGGGAAAGGCTTATTCGGCAGGTCGCAGAAGGGCTGCGGGGAAGGCCGGTATGTTACCCATAATGGCTCTGGGCTGCGACTCTGGTGTGAGGGCGTCGGGGAGTCCCTGGCGAGGGGGCTTGCTTCTCTTGGGTTGTGCAACTGCCCCCTCGTCATAGTTCAATCACTCTGGCCGAAACACTGCCCGCAAGCAGTTCTCGCGTTTATCCTTGAACATCGCATAACCCTCGACCGACTGTTCCAGCCCCATGGGATGAGTCAGCAGGTAGGACGGATCTAACTGGCCGTTCCGGATGTAGTCGAACAGTCGCGTCACATAGCGCTGCCCCGGTTGCTGGCCCGAGCGCAAGGTCAGCGACTTGTTGACGATGGCGCCCATCGGAAACTTGTCCAGCAGGCCGCCGTACACCCCGACTACCGATACCGTGCCGCCCTTGCGACAGGCTCGGATCGACTGGCGCAGCACCGTCCCGCACTCGGTGTGAAGGCGCATCATCTGCTTGGTCTTGTCGTAGTAATAATCGACCTCGGTGCCGTGGGCTTCCATGCCCACGCAGTCGATGCAGCGATCCGGACCGCGGCCGCCGGTCAGCTCCAGCAGGGCGGCATGCACGTCGGCGGTTTCGTAGTTGAGGGCAATCGCGCCGGCTTTTTCCTCGGCCAGGCGCAAGCGGTCGGGGAAGCGGTCGATGGCGATCACCCGTTCGGCCCCCAACAGGTAGGCGCTGGAAATCGCCATCAAGCCGACGCCGCCACAGCCCCAGACCGCCACGGTGTCACCGGGTTGGATACTGGCGTTGTCGGCGGCAAAGAAACCGGTAGGCACCGCGTCAGAGACGAATACCGCCTGCTCGTCGCTGACGCCTTCAGGAATGGTGAACAGGTTGACATCGGCGAAGGGCACGCGGATGTAAGTGGCGTGGCTGCCGGCAAAGCCGCCGAAGGCGTGGCTATAGCCGATGATGCCGCACGCCGGCTGGCCGTAGGCGATGTCCGTGGCGCTGGGGTTGGGGTTGGAGTTGTCGCAGCAGGAAAAGTCCGCGCGCTGGCAGTGCTCGCACGCACCGCAACCGAGGATCGACACGGTGACGACCCGGTCGCCTTTCTTGAATTGTGTGATGGCCGAACCGGTTTCCACCACCTCGCCCATGAACTCATGGCCGATGATGTCACCGGCTTGCATGGTCGGCACGTAGCCGCCCAGCAGGTGCAGGTCCGAACCGCATACCGACGACAACTTCACCCGTACGATGGCATCCCGGGGACTGAGAATGGACGGATCATCAACGGTTTCGACTTGCAGTTTATTGGGGCCTTGCCAGGTCAGTGCGCGCATCAGGCAGTTCCTCCGTTGAGAGGCGTGGATGACGGATCGGTCGATGCAGGGGTGGCGGCGCTCGGCGGGTGGATGAACAGGAGATCCTTCTCGCCATGGGGGCGGATCCTGTTGGTCATCACTTCGCCGGTTTCCAGTTGTTGTTTGATGCTGCGCAGCAGGTACAGCAAGGCTTTGTCCGAGAACTTGGAAATGGCTGCGGCCAAGGCGTAGCCGGCAGCCCCGAAGGAGGGCTGGCAGGCAACGATGATCTTGATCTGCGTGCCCCGGCCCGTCGGCGCATCGCTGAAATGCATCTGGATATCGTGCTTGAACCGGGTGCCCGGTGCGGCCAACCAGTGCAACTTGCGGCCTTCCTTGGGTTCACTCTGTTCGAGATCACAGTGCAAGGTCTTGTCCCTCGGCCCATGAGCCACCCAACGGTAGGTACGCTCGCCGGTCTGTTCGATGGTATCCACCCAGGGCACCAGGGCCCCCAGGTTGGCCGGGTTGCGGCAAAACGCGAAGACTTCCTCCCTGGGTTTGCCGACCGTTATGCTGCGGGAGATCACCTTGCTTGAATCCCAACCCCGATTCTGCTCGAAAGCCCGCTCGAACGGGCTGTGGGTCAGCGCTTGCTTGACCCTGCACACGCCTGAGTAAGCGCGCCAGGCCGCACAAGCCCCCAGCAGGACTTGCGGCCAACCCCTGAGTCCGCGCTGGCGCAACCCGTTGGCAATTAACAGGGTGCCGGCCAGCAGCGATACCGCACGTTCCGGTGTACCGAGATTGGGACGCGACGGACTCGGCACCGCAGCCCGGCTCGCGACCAGTGGTGGACGTTCAGTCATGATGTTTTTCCTTATCAATCGAAGGCGACATAAGGAATGAGCCGCCGCGCCTGTGGTTGTTCCATCGACATTTCGGGTTTCCGATGAGGAGGTTCTCTGCCGGATGCATGGCCTGCGGGACCGAGAGGGGAAAGGCTCGCCAGCCGGACGATTTTTTTTTGAAATCAAGGGGTTGTCAGCTTTGGTAAATGAGTACATAATTGCGCCCATCGAATGCGTTGGGGCGTAAAAAACTTCAATGTTTTCAAGAAGATAGCGCTGAGTCAGCGGTTTTCTTCCGACCAGGTAAGTACACGGTTGATGTGGTTTGATTGCATCAGGCGTTTTGAGGCCGAATAGCAAAATGGTTATGCAGTGGATTGCAAATCCACCTACGCCGGTTCGATTCCGACTTCGGCCTCCACTATAAAAAAGCTCTGTAGATCGATGATTTACAGAGCTTTTTTCTTTTATGGGCAATGAAGCTTTTGTCTTGAAAAGGACCTGGGCAACCTTGCTTCGTCGGGGCGGGATGTATATATTTCGTCCCTCTGCTGCACCGGCCTCGATGCTGTCGGTTCTTTTGATCCGCTGCTTCTAGAGGCTTGACCGCGCTACCGCCCGAATGGCGAAACTGGTAGACGCATGGGACTTAAAATCCCCCGCTCGTAAGGGCGTGCCGGTTCGATTCCGGCTTCGGGCACCATATAAAAGCAAAGGGTTGCATGAGATATCTCAGGCAACCCTTTTTGTTTGCGCTCAGTTTATCGAGTGGCGTCGAAGGCCCTCATAGTCGCCGCCTGAACGCCTCAAGTATCTCCCGCATGCCTTTCTTCATCTGCAATTGCGCAATGGTGTCCAGCGGGTACCAGAGACAATCGCTGATTTCATTCTGTGGCCTGGCCGCACCAATGTCGCTGACTGAAGCCTCGAATACGTGATGCAGGGTGTCGCCATCGCTGACGCGCATCAGGTAAAGCAGGTTTTCGGCGCCCAGTCCGGTTTCTTCTGCAAGTTCCCTGAGGGCTGCATCGGCATGGCTTTCGCCGCGCTCGATGGTACCGCCTGGCAAGGCCCAGCGGCTGTTGGGTTTGCGTACCAGCAAGATGTGGCGATTTTCCTCACAGATGACGGTCGCTCGAATTTTCATGGGGATGCTCGTTCAGTGACTGTCATTAAAATGAAATATAACTGAAATATTCGCGCCTGGCGTCATCGCCATTCCCAGGAAACGCTCCTCGGCTCATACCTTTTCGACCGCAGCGCTGCGGGAAAGACTGCCTTCATTTTGTGCCTTGCTTACTCATCTGGCGGGCAGGCTGGCGCTGGCTGCTTCCATGACCGGCCATCGCCAAAAATGAATCAGATCCAAAAAAAGGTATCCATGTTGGGTGGATGGCCGCCCCCTGGGGCAGCGGGGAGAGAGGAAAGATGACTACTGTTGAAGATTTCAAAGTCAAATCCCATGAGCTCCTGGTGGAGCTCGACTCAGCGACATCGGAAATGATGACGCTTATTTGTGCCCATCAGATGTCCGGGGCGGCTTGGGAAGAGGCTGTGCGCCGCCAGCACGAAGCCTATGAGCAATGGATCGGCTATTTGAACGAGCGTTCATAGACCTGCCGACGACAGATTCTTTGAACGGACCCGAAGTGCCTGTGCCTAATCAACAGTGACCTGTGTAGCTGATTCGCGCAGGCCATTAAAACGAGGATTGGGTCATGTCTGAATTAGCCAGTTATTTCTGGATCGCTGTTGCGGTGCTTCTATTGCTTGTTGATCTGTGGGCGATCGTCAGTGTGTTTCGCAGTGACAAGTCGGCCGGGACCAAGGCAGCGTGGGCTTTGCTGCTGATCATTCTGCCTGTGCTGGGGCTGATCATCTGGGGCGTGGCCGGGCCTCGGGGAATCAAGGAAGGCCCGTCGTCGCCGGAGCACAGCAAGGGCTAACGGTTCTTCCAGCGACCGCCGGTGCTTTCACAGTCTTTTTGCGCTTGCTGCACTTGCTCGACGCCATAGTAGTACCAGGTAATCTGCGCGTGATCGGGAATGTTGACCGATCCACCGCTGCTGTCTTTGCTGGTGGAGCGAGGGTTCGCCAGGGTTTCCTGGGTGAGTCTGGCCTGGCAGGTCGCTACATATCCCTCTGCGCAGCGGTCAACCGGCTTCTTCTGGGTGCTGAGCGCCGTTTGGTTTTCGTTACTGCATGACCAGCCGACGGCTCCGTCCGGCATGCCTTTGTATTCATAGCAGGCATGGGTTTCGACGGCTGGAACCGACGGGCTCTGGGCCCGGGTGATGACGTCGCAGCCCTGAGCCATGACGGTGGCGGGGCTTGCACAGGCAATCAACAACAGGATTCTGGCATTCATGGTGGCTCTCCTTTTCGCGTTTTTCTGCACCTATCAATATCGAGGCGCAAAAGGAGTGCGCGTTCCATCGGCTTTCCAGCCGGTAGAACTCAGGAGCCGCGCGGCTGACGCCAGGCGTTAGCGGAATTTGGGCAACGGCCGTTCTATGGGCTTGAGGGATGACAGCGCATGCTGGATCGACGGAACGTCTTTATCAATGTCGTTCAGGCGATCCCGGATGCGTACGGCGGTCGGATGGCCGCCATTGTGGTCGACCCAGTCGGCAATTTCCTTGCAAGCCGCCGTCAGGCGAGTCTGACGCGATTCCAGCAGGGTAAGCAGGGTGGTGATGGACTCTTTTTCGGACATGTCACACCTCCATTCAGGGTTGATGAGGATGAGGCAGCACGACCCCCCACGGGCGGGTCGTACCGGTCGTTTAAGCGTAGTTGAGTTATTGCGGGTTTGCCGGGCATCCGGCGCTCGACGAGTGGCCGGCGCGCCGAATGAGTGAAGGTCATGGAATCAGCCTGACTCCTTGACCCAACTGGGTGCGACGCTCGCCCGCCAGCGCACGTCGGTGATGCCGTACTTCTCCGCAAGGGGTTTGGTAACCCGCTTGACCTTCTCCCTGCCGAATTTGGGTATGCGCCCGACACCCGCGTCGCAACTGGCCCAATGCCAAGCTTCGGAGTTATTCATCACTTCGGCTCGAATGATGAATGACTTGGGCTCGCCATGGAGCATGTAGTCGATGATGTAAAGCGATGGCCCGCCCATAAATCCTCCCTAATTAGTCCTATACGGATGGATGCGGAGGCGTTCTGAAAATTCAATCGGATTTCCAGACGGTCGAAATAGACACCTCAGCTGCCAGAATCCGGTCTACGACAAGCGAAACGAAGCAATGCTCACCGCCAGGAACCAAACCCGGTTAACCTTCTCCAAGGTGGGCATTCAAACATCATGCGCCAGGGAGCGGAGGCGTAGCAGTGCGGTACTACATAAAGGCAGAACATGAAAAACATCGCCAGGGCGCTGGTCATTGCAGTCCTCGCCAGCGGTTTGTCCGGGTGCATCGGATCACCCATCGAATTGGCTGCACAAACCGAGCAACGCTTGCGTGAACAGCCCCCGATCCGTTTCCTGCTGACGTTCGATGATGGACCGAGCGCATCGTCCTTCTGGAATCCGAGTATTGATGTGTTGGATGCCCTTGCGCAGAACCCGGTGCAATCCGGGATCAAGGCCGTGTTCTTTGTCCAGACCCGTGCCTGGCGCGCCGGCGACAGCGATATCGGTCGATCGGTGATGCATCGTGAGCAGAGCGAAGGTCATCTGTTGGGCTTTCATACGGCTACTCATTGGCATACCAATCATCGCTTCCTGAGTCCCGAGGAACTGGAGCAGTCGCTCACTGACGGTGGGGCCGACATAGCCGCCATTACCGGTGCGCCGCCCCTCCTGGTAAGGCCGCCATTCTGGAGTTATGACCGACGCACCTTCGCCGCCTACCAGCGACATGGCATGCATGTGCTGCTCACCGACCTGAGCGCCAACGACGGCAAGATCTGGGGGATCACCGCCAGTCCGCGCCGACGGATCAACCTGACCCGTCAGCTCTCCGAAGTGCGCGAGCGCATCGCTGCCGGGCAATTGCCGGCAGTCGATGGCGTGATTCCGGTGGTGGTAACGTTCCACGATCTCAATCGCTATACCGCACGACACGCCCGGGAATATCTGCAGATCCTGCTCGACAGCGCCAGGGCCACGGGCGTGAGGACCGACGCCAAGCCGTTCTATGACGATCGCCAGGCGTTGGCGCGGGCGGCCATGGCGCGTACGGTCAAGGAAAGCGGCCAGCCGGTGCGCCTGCCCGGCCTGTGGGACTGGTTCTGGGACTCGGATTCTCACTGATGCACGTTGCGACGTTCGGTCGGCACCCTGGCGCAACTGAGTGTAAGGTAGACGCTGTAACCCTTGGTCGATACCGAAGGAGGTTGACGATGAGTACCGCAATGCTGACGAAAATGCACATCAACGGTTATGACGTCCTCAGCGTAAACAGCGGCCCATGGCGGGTCTGTACCCAGGCTGACCGGTTGGGTTCCTTCGCCTCGCGTGAAGAAGCGCTGGCTTACGCGGCGGCGTTACCGGCCAGGAGAAGCCGCGAGGCGCGGGCGGCGAATGCCAAGTAATCACGGCGGACGCTAACCGTCCTGTGGGAGCGGGCTTGCCCGCGAAGGCAGCGTGTCAGTCAACATCCTCGCTACTGAGCCACCGCTTTCGCGAGAAGCCCGCTCCCACAAGGGTTCTGAGTTGATCACAAAATCTGTGGTTGTCAGCAAAACCGGGGGAGCGAGCCTGCTCGCGATGGCGTCGGGATGTTCACAACGCTTTACCCTGTAACCCGCGTTTTCAAGGCTGCGCCAGTTCCAGGGGAATCTCCAGGGTGAAGAGGGCGCCTTGACCAGGTCCATCGCTATGGACGTGGAGGCGGCCATTCATTTCGACCGCTGCCAGGGCGCAGCTGTGCAAGCCGAACCCATGACCATCCTTGCGAGTGGTGAACCCGTGGTTGAAGATGCGGGCCAGATTATCCGGGGCAATGCCTTCGCCCCGGTCCTTGACGCTCAGGCATAACGTTGTGCGGTCGACGATCCGTACACCCAGGGTCATTTCCCGTGGTCCGGGAACATGGGACATCGCGAATTTTGCATTACTGATCAGGTTGATCAACACCAGCAGCAGTCGGTGTTTATCGCCCATGATCCTGGGTGCGTCCTGATAGTCCTTGATGACCGTGACGTGGTGCCGGTTCAGTGCGCCCGAGTTCATGCGCAACGCGTCCTCGAACAAGTCACTGACATTGAGCGGCTCGATCAGCCGGGCCGCTCCGGCATAGGATTGTTGGGTGGTGACGATTTCCTTGATGTGGTCGACGCTTTTGGTCAATTGCGCCAGTTCATCGATCAGCAGTGCCTGCTCGGCGGCGATGGAATCGACCAGCTCATTGAAGTAACGGGGAAGCAATTTACCTTTTTCATCGTGGGTCATGAACTGGCCGAGGTCTTCGGTGTGTTCATTCATCATCTTCACCGCTTTTCCGAGTCCCTGTGTCTTGCTGTTCTTCAACTTACGGGTAACGAGCTCGGCGGAAATGTTCACGCTGTTGAGCACGTTCCCGACGTTGTGTAGTACGTTCGTGGCAATCTCGGCCATGCCCGCCATCCGCGCCGCGTCCACGAGTTCGCGCTCGGCCTCCATCAGTTCGCGGGTGCGCTCCTCGACCCGTTCCTCAAGTCGTTCATTGGACGACTGCAACTCATGGTTGATCAGGTTGATAACGGCGTAGCTGCGCACCAATCGCACCGCCAGGTAGATCATCAGCAACGCCATGAGACTGGCGCATACGGCCAGGTAGATATGGTATTGACGATCCGTTTCGGCGGTCCGGCGCTGTGTTTCATTCAGCAGTTCATTGATGTTGTCCAGCTCCTGGGCCACCGGAATCACGTTGATGCGGTCAAGCAGATCATTGACGATCGGCTGCTCCTCGATAATCGACCGGACATGCTGCGTCAGCGTGACAAAGGGAGGCTGATAGGGGGTGGGCAATTGGCGGATGTAGTTTTCCAGCTCGCTCAATTGACTCTCTACTTCCCTGGCTTTGTCCGAGGTGACATAGGCGGCGTATTCCATGGTCGTCAAGGTCAGTTCAAGGACATTGGAGGCCGCTGTCAGGCGCTCCGTCGCACTGCCCATTTGCAATTCCTTGAGCCGGGTCTGAATGTCATCTTCGGCCGTGGGCAACGCGTCCAGGGCCGTGCGCAAGATCGTATTGTGGCGTTCGAACTCTTCTACCAGCAGGGTCTTGTTCTTGATCGCATCCACATACCCCTGGCGCCTGGAGTTCCAAAGGGCGGCCAGAGGGCCGGTGTTGTTGAGCCGTTCCAGTTGCTCCCATCGACTGCCTGCTTCCGGCGGTGGGACCAGCGACAGGTTGTTATTGACGCCGATCTTTTTCCTCAGAATCTTGACGTTCCAGTTGGCGTCGGACTGCTTGAGTTGCCGGATGAAATCGCGGGACTCGAAATAGGTCGTGGTGTCGTAGGTATAGGACTTGATCAGGAAGAATATCAAGGCTGAGAAAACGGCCAGTGCGACGGCCAGCAAGGCAGGCCACTTATATTTTTGGATAATTGTGGTCACGCTGTTCTCCTGTCCGGGATGTTGATCGACGGAGTCGCTGGGTTTACGAGCCGGGCGAGGGTTTCAGGGAGGGAAACGATGGACTGAGGCTGTATTGAGCGGATTGATCGGCGCGCTGGCCTGCGTTTGCCTGGGTACACGTTGAGCTCCCTGCTGACGGTGAACAGTCACTCAGGCCAGTGTAGCGCTAACGGGAAGGAGCGATGCTGGCTGAGGGAAATGGCTCCAGACGTTGCGAAACAGGCGCGGCCAGGGCAGGCCGCGCCAGCGGGATTACTTGGTGTCGATGAAGGGCAGGGCGCCATTGGGCAGCACGGTGGTCGGCAAGACTCCGTTCCAGCGCTCGGCCTTGGTCAGTTCCACCAGGTTCTGGTTGCTGGCCAGGGCCTGGGCCCGCGCCTTGATCGCCTCGGCTTCGGCCTTGCCACGCAGTTCAGTGGCCAGTGCATCCGCTTTCGCCTGGGCGATCTGCGAGTCGGCTTCGGCCTGGGCCTGGGTCACGCGAATCTGTGCCTGGACCTGCTCGGTGGCGAGTTGTTGCTCGCGGGTCTTGACCTGGACTTCCGCTGCCATGCGCGCTTCGATCGCTTTTTCGTAGGCGTCACTGAAATCGATGTTTTCGACCTGGACGCTGTCGATGATCACCGGGCCGGTGATGGTGGACTTGATGGCGCTGGAAATATCGTTGACCAGCTGGACGCGGTTCTGCACGGCGGCCACGGCATTGAATCTGCCGAACACGTTCTCTACCTGGGTCGGTACCTGCCGGCTGATCATCCGGTCGCGAATACCTTCGATATCCTTGAACTGGCTGTAGACCTTCGCCACGTCCGCCGGCGCAATGTGCCAGGACACCGACACCTTGAGCTGGGCGGATTGCTGATCCTTGCTGTAGGCCTGAAGGTCTTCATAGGAAGTGACCTGGCTTTGTACGCTGATCAGTCGCACGGACTCGATGAAGGGCGTCTTGAACGACAATCCCGGCTCCACGACCCCGACCAGCGCGCCGTTGCGCAGCAGCACGCCGCGTTCGGTTTCGTCGACGGTGTACCAACTGCCAAAGAATACGCAGAGCAGGACGACGCCCACGATTGCTGCAACAAGAGAGCCGATGGTTTTGCTGGTCACTGTTCTTTCCTTTGAGAGTGGACTGGGGTTGCGATGTACCGGATCCGGCACTGAAATCGGTAGCCGTTTTCTGAACGCCAGACACGAAAAAGCCCTGAATGATCAGGGCTTTAACGTATAAATATGGCGGAGGCGATGGGATTCGAACTCATGGACCTGTTACAGTCGACGGTTTTCAAGACCGTTGCCTTAAACCACTCGGCCACACCTCCGTATTGCGTTGCGGGCGCCATAATACCCGAATGAAACACACTGTCAAACTCTCTACGTAGCTTGTTACAGGGCGTCTGTTATGATCCTTGCCACTGAATGTTTCAAACCGGAGGAGTGTCGCCATGCGCGAACAGGATTACGCAGTGAACAACAGCGTGCAGGCCGAGCAGCTAGAGGTTAGCCGTGTCCTGCGCAACACTTATGGCCTGCTGGCACTCACGCTGGCTTTCAGCGGTGTGATGGCCTATGTCGCCCAGCAGATGCATGTCGGCTACCCGAACGTGTTCGTGGTGCTGATCGGTTTCTATGGGCTTTTCTTCCTGACCAACAAGCTTCGTGATTCGGGCTGGGGCCTGGTCTCGGCGTTCGCTCTGACCGGCTTCATGGGTTTCATACTCGGACCGATCCTCAACCTGTACCTCAAGATGCAGGGCGGTGCTGAACTGGTCAGCTCGGCCTTCGCCATGACCGCACTGGTGTTCGGTGGGCTGTCGGCCTATGTGCTGATCACCCGCAAGGACATGAGCTTCCTGGGCGGTTTCCTCACCGCCGGGTTCTTCGTGCTGGTGGGGGCGATGCTGGTCAGCTTCTTCTTCCAGATCAGTGGCCTGCAATTGGCAATCAGCGCCGGTGTCGTACTGTTCTCCGCGCTGATGATCCTGTACCAGACCAGCGCGATCATCCATGGCGGCGAGCGCAACTACATCATGGCGACCATCAGCCTGTATGTATCGATCTACAACCTGTTCGTCAGCCTGCTGCAGCTGTTTGGCCTGATGGGCCGTGACGACTGACTTGCATCCCACGCTCGATGATTGAAAAAGCCCGCTTCGGCGGGTTTTTTTTCGCCCGCGATTTGGTGTGTGGCTAATTGCCTTAAAAGTGCCGCTATGTGATGGCGACTTTGAATAAATGATCTACACCTATGGGCAAGGGAGCGGTATCGCCAGGAAGGCATGGAATGAATCGCTTGCCATGCGAAGTCTCGCATCAACCCCTCAAGCACCTTGTGTTCGTCGACCGAGCCGGGACCCTGATCGTGCCCGGCTGTGAGCCGAAGGAGGTCATTCGCACTTTAGAAAGTGGACCGTGACAGGCTTGGCACCGTGCCGCCTGAAGACAGAAGGAGGTCCTGCGCATCGGCGAGGAAGCCGATGAGAGCGCACCTCCCTATAAGGAGATATTCGATGAACCATCCCCAAGGAAAAGTCGTTGCATTTCTGATTCTGGCGGGCGCGATGTCCGTGACCAGTGCCAAGGCCGGGACCTTCCCTGATTTTGGCTATGCGCCACCAAAAAGTGATTATGCGGGAGAGCTTTTCCAGCTCAGCCAGAACTACCCTACCGTGGCGCCGGGCGCTTCTTCGATGCCGGCGTTCTTCAAGCAGCTCCCCAAGACATTCTCCAACGACTTTGAAACCTGGCGCCCCTATATGAACGAGGCGAAGAAATACTGCCTGGAGGGCAATACCGGGATTGGCTGGAATGTGCAGAAGAACAAGGTTCGCCAGTGGTATCACATGCCTTGGCAGCATTACGGGCTCAACGGTCGCGAGGGTATCCACGGGCTTACCAAGGAGGCGCCGATCCAGCCCCAACAGTTGGCGAGTACGCAAACCGGCAGTGGCCAGACCTACGCGGTGGGCATCTACAACGACATAGGCGCCTACACCATTGGCCAAGTCTGGAAAGACCCACAAAACCCCGATCCGAGCTACACCTCCAAACCCAAGGGTTTCGGCAACGGCACGGTCGTGTGTAAGGCGCTGTTTGCCGATATCGACGTCAGTACGGTGCCGTTCCTGGCCAATCCGTTGCTCTGGAAGGCTTACACCGCCAAGACCTTCACCTCGACAAGCCGTGCCGTGACCAATGTTGCGCTGATCCAGATGGATATCGCAGTGCGCGACACCCGGGTGAGCGATACCGGCTGGCTCTTCGGCACTTTCCAATACAACGGCGCCATCACCGGTAAAGCGAATTGGGACAATCTGGTGCCGGTGGGGATCATGTGGGGTAACGATCCTCAGGATAACGGCCATGCGTTTACCAACCCGACGCCAACAGAAACCAAAATCAACCCGGCGTTGAAGCAGACCGCCATCAATGCCAATACCAAGGAACTGCCGCCGACTCACCTGGGTTGGAACGGGCGTCTCAATGGTCCGGTGGACAATCCCCAGGCGTCCTGTACGAGCTGTCACATGACCGCGGAATACCAGCAGAGGGCGCTGATGAACCCGACGTTCCAGGCCAATCCGCCGCCAGTCGGAGGGGATGTCTGGATGCAATGGTTCCAGAATATTCCGGCCGGACAGCCGTTCACACCGGGTACACAAAGCACGGATTACAGCTTGCAATTGTCCGGTGCCCTGGCCAATTTCTATAACTGGAAATGCAACCTCAGTGGTGTTTATGCGGACAACAGGAATGCCTGCGACAAGGCTCAGCCCCTCACGTTGATGAAAGAGAGCAACGTGCCCCAGGAGCAGGTGCACAAGGTACAACGTAGCCCGGAACCGGAATGACGTGAGCCCGGCCTCGGTCCATCGCCGAGGCCGGATCCGGCTCAGGTCATTGGTGGCAGACGCCGCTTGACCGGGGTCTTCTTGACGATGGCGGTGCTGGTTTCGGCAAGGACGTTGAGTTTGTCCAGCAGGGTGTCCAACTGTTCCATCGAGCGCACGTGCAGCCGGGCGATGAAGCAATCGTCGCCGGTCACCTTGTCACATTCGGTAAATTCGGGGATGGCCTGGATTTGCCGTTCCACCTCATGCAATTGCCCCGGTAGCGGGCGGATGCGGACAATGGCCTGGAGCTGGTAGCCGAAGCACTTAGGGTCCACCTCAACGGTATAGGCCCTGAGCACGCCGCGTTCTTCAAGCCGCCGCAAACGCTCCGCCACGCTGGGCGAGGAGAGGCCGCTCAGGTTTGCCAGGGCCTTGAGCGAGCGCCGGGAATCTTCCATCAGCGCACTGATGAGAATCTGGTCAATATCGTCCGTCATTTCGACTCCGTTAGGCGAATGTCAAAAATTGCCTTGATAAAAAAGGTCGAACCGCAGTTTAGCCTTTTTCGGCCTATGGAGAACCCCTTCGCCGGCTTGTCATACTGTGCCCACTTGCTGAAGGAGCTTGATGATGGACAAGACCTTACGTCGCGGTTCGCTGGAAATGACCGCCGCCATGCTGATTTCCGGAACCATAGGCTGGTTCGTGCTGGTTTCCGGCCTGCCGGTGCTGGATGTGGTGTTCTGGCGCTGTGTGTTCGGCGCGGCCACCTTGTTGTTGATTTGCGCCGGTTTTGGTTTTTTACGCCGGGACATCCTGACCCGCACGACATTTCTGCTGGCGGTGCTCAGTGGGGTGGCGATCGTTGGCAACTGGGTGTTGCTGTTCGCTTCCTACTCACGGGCCTCGATTGCCATTGGCACCGCGGTGTACAACGTCCAGCCGTTCATGCTGGTGGGGTTGGCGGCGTTGTTCCTGGGGGAGAAAATCACCGCGCAAAAGCTGTTCTGGCTGATGGTGTCGTTTCTCGGGATGTTGGCAATTGTCAGCGCCCACGGTGAACAAGGGCAGGGCAGTGGCGAGTACCTGGCGGGCATCGCCCTGGCACTCGGGGCGGCGCTGCTGTATGCCATTGCCGCGCTGATCATCAAGCGCTTGACCGGCACACCGCCGCACTTGATTGCGCTGGTGCAGGTCAGCACCGGAGTATTGCTGCTGGCACCCTGGGCAAACTTCTCGGCCTTGCCGCAACAGCCCGCGGGCTGGGCCAGCCTCGTTACCCTCGGCATGGTCCACACCGGGGTCATGTATGTGTTGCTGTACAGCGCGATCCAGCGCCTGCCGACCGCAATCACTGGCGCACTGTCATTCATCTATCCGATCGCCGCGATCTTCGTCGACTGGTTCGCCTTCGGCCATCGCCTCGAACCGCTGCAATGGCTGGGGGTGGCGGCGATCCTGCTGGCGGCCGCCGGGATGCAGCAAGGCTGGGGCATCAAGGCACGCCGTCCAGCCCTGCTGTAATGCGGGTCAGAAGATGTAGTCGGTGGTCAGGAAGTTCGAGTCCCGCTCGCGGATGATGTCGCTGATCAGCGCTTTGTTGCTCTCCTGGAACTTGGTCGCCACCAGGGTGCGGATCGAAAAGGTACGCAACGCATCGTGCACGGACAAGGTGCCCTCGGCCGAGTTTTTCCGGCCGTTGAACGGGAAGGTATCCGGCCCGCGCTGGCACTGGGCATTGATGTTGATGCGTCCGACCTGGTTGGCGAACGTGTCCACCAGCTTGCCGACTTCGGCCGGGTGAGTGCCGAAGATGCTCAGTTGCTGGCCGAAGTCGGACTCCAGCACGTAGTCGATCACGGTATTGAGGTCGCGATACGGCACGATGGGTACGACCGGACCGAACTGTTCCTCGTGATAGACCCGCATCGCGGTGTTTACCGGATAGAGCACGGCGGGGTAGAAGAATGAGCTGCGGGATTCGCCGCCGTGTGCGTTGGTCACCGCTGCACCCTTGGCCACCGCGTCGTCCACCAGCGAACGCAGGTAATCGATCTTGCCCGCCTCGGGCAGCGGCGTCAGCGCCACACCGTCGTCCCAGGGCATGCCCGGCTTGAGGGTGGCGAGCCTGGCGTTGAATTTCTCGATGAATGCGGGTGCCACGTCCTCATGGACGAAGAGGATCTTCAACGCCGTGCAGCGCTGGCCGTTGAATGACAGCGAGCCGGTCAGCGCTTCGCTGACGGCGTTGTCGAGATCGACGTCCGGCAGCACCAATCCCGGGTTTTTCGCATCCAGCCCCAGGGCGGCACGCAGGCGGTGTGGGCGCGGGTGGAGTTTCTTCAGGTCGCTGGCAGCCTTGTTGGTGCCGATGAAGGCGAAGATGTCGATCTTGCCGCTGGCCATCAAGGCGCTGACGGTTTCCCGGCCGCTGCCGTAAATCACGTTGATCACCCCCGCCGGGAAACTGTCGCGAAAGGCTTCCAGCAGCGGACGCACCAGCAGGACGCCGAGCTTGGCCGGCTTGAACACCACAGTGTTGCCCATGATCAAGGCGGGAATCAGAGTGGTGAAGGTCTCGTTCAGCGGATAGTTATAGGGGCCCATGCACAGGGCCACGCCCAGGGGCACGCGACGGATTTGCCCAAGGGTGTCCTGTTCCAGCTCGAAACGGCTGGAGCGTCGGTCGAGTTCCTTGAGGGCATTGATGGTGTCGACGATGTAATCGCAGGTGCGGTCGAACTCCTTCTGGGAGTCCTTGAGGTTCTTGCCGATCTCCCACATCAGCAGCTTGACGACGGTCTCGCGCTGCTCGCGCATGCGGGCCAGGAAAGTTTCCACGTGACGGATGCGTTCGGCCACCCGCATCGTCGGCCACAGGCCCTGGCCACGGTCGTAAGCCCGGACGGCGGCGTCGAGGGCGGTGAGGGCGGTTTCGGCATCCAGCAGCGGCGTACTGCCCAGCACTACCTGTTCGTCGCCTTGTTCACCGGCCAGGTACACCGGGCTGCGCACGACAGCCAGCGGTCCCGGCCAGGTCTTCAGCACGCCATCGACCAGGTATTCACGCTGCTCGATCCGCTCTTCGAGGCGATAGGCCTGGGGGATATCGGCGGCACTGGGAAACAGATTGGCGAGAAGGTTGGCTGTGGTCATGTCGTTACTCCATCAAAGAAATGAACCCCGGGACGACTAGCCGTCGTCTTCGCTTCCAGGGTTATACGCCTTAATGGGGGGAGTTTTTAAGTGGCATGGGCCGGCAACTGCGTTTTTGCCGACCCGGATGCGCAATGCTGCTCACTTGAGACTTGCGCAGTTCGCTGTGGCGAGGGAATAAAATCCCCTCGCCACAGTTCGGTGTTTTACCAGCGCATCCGTACCCCCAGGCTGGCAATCACGCCATTGAGGTCGTTGTCGTCGACATCGCTGCTGTAATCGGCGCTGACATACAGGCTCACCACGGGCGTGACCCGCGCCACCAGGCCCAGACCCAGTTCGACGGTGGAGGATTTGCGGCTGCTGCTGATCTTGTCGACCTTGTCCAGGGAAAGGGTGTCTGCGTTCTGGACGGTGTGCCACAGGTTGGTCCGCACGTAGGGCTCCACGCCCAGGCCGTTGACTTCGTAAGTACCTTTGAGCCGTGCCCCCACACGCCCGCTCCAGGTACTCAGTGCACTGCTGTTGCCGTCCTCGGCGTTACCGGTATCTAACGTCACACGCTGGTTGACCAGTTGAGCCTGGGGTTCGACCACCCAATTATCACTGATGCCGATGGGAAAGCCGCCTTCGACCGACAGCGTGACGGTGTTGCCTTCGGCCGCCTGGCGCTGACCTTGTTCGGTACGGCTGTAGCCGTTGACCCGGCCGCCGCTGGCACTCAGGTCCACGTGCCAGCCGGCGGGACCGGTCAGGCTCCAGTAAGCGCCCAGGTTCGTGCCTTGCAAGCTCAGCGCGTCTTTACCCGGTTCGGCCATGGCCGGGCTGACCAACACGCCGCCGACGTTGGCGATGATCTGGCTCTGGCCACCGATCAGGCCCACGCGCTGGGTATGGCCGTTGTCGTTGCGAATCGTGAACAAGGCGGGGCCTTTGGCGGATACGGGGTCGGCGTTGAAGAGGGTGGCATTCGGGTTGTCGGAGGGCGTTCGGCCATACCAGGATTGTTCGGCTGGCCAGGCCATGACCTCCATGGATGAGCACAGCAACAACGAAGTCGACACAGTGTAAAAAGTGGTCGTGATTTCTTGTGGGCGGGGGGAAGTTCTCATGGGGGGCTGCCTTGCAATCGCATGCGTTTCTCGCTTAGGGCGTCTCTCCTACCCCGAATGAGGGGCGACCGAATGGATTGAGGCAAGTCTCGGGCAGCCCGCCGCAACGGGTTCCGGAGGCCTGCCCCTGACTGTATTTCCGGGGGTAGTACGGTGTAGTCAAGAAGACCGATGCCGTCGCGTCAAGAAACTGTGCGATGAATGGCGATATGAAATCAGGCCCGATAAATAACTGATTATTTTCAGTTATCGATGGGCCTGATTGGCGTCAAATCACCGTCGGAAGAGGTCGCGATGGGGTCACCAACTGACCCGCATACCCAGATTGCCCGCCACGCTGCGTTGCTGGTTGCTGTCCAGGTTGTTGCTGTAATCCGCGCTGGCGTAGACGCTGACCGAGGGGGCCAGGCTCACGATCACGCCGATCCCCAGATCGCCGGTGGACGCACGCTGTTGGGTTTCGACCCGCTCGGTGTTGTCGAATGTCACCGAGTCGGTGCCGGAAAAGGTGTGCCACAGATTCGCCCGCAGATACGGCTCGACGGGCATGCCACTGACTTGATAGCGGCCCTTGAGCCGGGCACCGAGACGGCCGGTCCAGGCACCGTCGGAATCGAATTCGACCCTGGAGACCCCGTCATCCTGGGTGTCCAGGGAGATTTTCTGGTGGATGACCTGGACCTGGGGCTCCAGGACCCAATCAGTGGCCACGGCGAATGGGTAACCGGCCTCTGCAGAGAGAGTCAGCGCGTGTCCACGGTTGTCGATCTTGAGACCGCGGTCGGAGCGGTTGTCACCGTTCAGCCGGGTGCCCATCACGACCGCGTCGACGTAACCGCCGGTGGGATCGGTGAGCGTCCAGTAGAGCCCGTAGCTGTCGCCGTCGAGTTCTATTTTGCCGGCGCGCCGGCCCTGGAAGCCCAGGTTGAAGCCATCGACGTTACCGTTCAGTTCGGTGTGGCCGACGAAGAAACCGATGCGCTGGGTCTGGCCGCCGGACATCGGCGAGCTGTACAGGTCGTTGCCCACCTGGAAGCCTTTGATGGAGCCGTCGAACCGAGGCGAGACCGTGCCGGCCCAGGTCTGGTCCAGATCCTTGCCATAGACTCGCCCCCAACCCGCGCCGAATGCACCGGTTTCGGTGAGCAGGCGCTGATCGCCCTGGCGGTCATGGAAGGTGCCCAGGGCCAGCAGGGTCAGTTGCGCCGCTGCGGGGGGCAACACCGACCAGGTGGGCACTTCCGGACGATACAAGGGAATGGGCGCGGCGCCCGGCACCGCTGCGGGCAACGCAGGCAAACTCGGGCTGGGGGCCGCCACCGGTCCGGCGACCACGGTCGAGCGCAGATACCAGTTGTTGTCATTGCCGTTCACGCCGCCCTTGAACAAGCGGTAATCGAAAGCGCCGGCCGACACTGCATTGGCCAGCGAAAACGCGCCGCTGTCGCTGATCGCGCCGCCTTGGGCCTGGATCAGCTCGATACCGTTTTGCGTGGTCAGCGCCCCCGCGCCCCCCACATTCGTGACGGTGATGGCGGTGGTTCCCGTGAGCGTTCCTCCATTGACCACCAGCTTGTCACTGGGCGAGTCATCGGCTCCCAGAACAGATTGCAGGCGTAGCTGACCGTTGGTACCGACGTAGTTACCCTGCACGGTGAGGGTGTCGTTGGTGCGGGTATTGTCCCGGGTGAGGTCCACCGTTCCACCGTTGTTGAGGGTGGCCAACTGGCCGGCGGTGAATGGTGTGAGGCTACCCTGGGTCGAGGTCAACACGCTGTTGCTGTCGAGGGTGAGGGTGCCCGTGGACGTGGCGCTGTCGCCCAGGACCAGGGTGTCATTCAGGTCCAGGCGCGAACCCTGGGTAAGGTTGACGTTCTCCCAGTTGACGTAACGAGCGCCCGTGCTGGAAGTGCTGCCTTCAAGGGTCAGGATGTCCTGGCCCAAACCGCCATTCAGGCTTGGGGTGACGGCGAGCGCGGTTTCATCGAGGCCGCTCAACAGTGCCGTGTCATTGCCGTCACCCATCAGAATGGCAGAGTGGATCAGACCACCGCTCCACTGCAGTTGGTCATTGCCGGCACTGGTACGGACCTCACCGATGATTTCGCCACCGCTGATGGTAATGCTGTCGTTGCCGCCACTGACGCTGACGTTGCCGCCGATGCGTCCCGCAGACAGGATAATGGTGTCCTGGCCGAAGCCGGTCACCAGGTTACCGATGATCTGGCCGCCCGACATGTCGAAAAGGTTGTCGTCGAGCTTCATATCGACCCGGCCGATTGTACCGCCGCTCATGTGCGCGATATCGCCGTCTTCGAACGCGTCGACAATGGTGCCGCCGGACATCGTGAACGTATCGAGGCCATCACCCTGAGACAGCGACAGGATACGGCCGCCGGTCATGAGAAAATCGTCGGCCTCCGAGCCTTGGCTCACGTCACCATCGATCACGCCGTTTGCGTGGATTTCGATGCGATCGACGCCTTCGTCAAACGTGACGTCGCCCTGAATGATGCCACTGCCATTGGCAGGCAGGGTCAGACTGTTGTTGCCGGAAAGGTCCGTCAGCCCGGGGCTGGTGCCGCTGTCGCAGACATAGCTGTCATTACCGGCGGTTGGCGTCAGCGTACAGGCAGCCATGGCGGTGGGAAAGGGTAACAGAAAGGGTGTCGAAACCCACAAGGCGTTGAACAGCCGCTTGAAACCATGATCGTGCAAGCTCATATGCTATCCCTCTGCATCGGCATTCGGGGAACGCCGGTTTCAGCATCGGCTGCACGACAGCTGGCACACAGGGCCTGGCAACGCTCGCTGTATGGGATGGCACCGTAACAATGAACGATATACGTCGCTACTGTCAGAACTTACAGGTGGCACGTTGTCATCAGCGCTCCGTCGCCGGTTTCACAGATGCACTTCCACCGATAGCGGCAGGTGGTCGCTCAGGTGCGTCCAGGGTTTGCTGCCGAGGATTTTCGGGGCATGGCTGGTGGCGTTGCGCAAGTAGATGCGGTCCAGGCGCAGCAGCGGGAAACGAGCCGGGTAGGTCCTGGCCGGGCGGCCGTGGTGATGCTCGAAGGCTTCGTGCAGATATTGTCGCTGGGCGAGGGTGACGTTGCCGCGCAGCTGCCAGTCGTTGAAGTCGCCGGCGATGATCACCGGTGCGTCCTCGGGCAGGGATTCGAGCAATTGGCAGAGTAGTTTGAGTTGCAGTTGGCGATGGCTTTCCAACAGGCTCAGATGCACGCAGATGCCGTGGACTTCGGCATGCCCCGGCACGTCCAGTACGCAATGCAGCAAGCCACGTCGCTCCGGGCCGGTAATTGAAACGTCGAGGTTGCGGAACTGGCGGATCGGGTATTTGGACAGCAGTGCGTTGCCGTGATGGCCGTCGGGGTACACCGCGTTACGGCCATAGGCGAAGTCGCTCCACATGCTGTCGGCAAGGAACTCGTACTGGGACGTCTGCGGCCAGTTGTCGTAGCGCGAGGCATGACGGTCGTGCTCGCCCAGTACTTCCTGCAGGAAAACCAGGTCGGCGCCGGTACTGCGCACCGCTTCACGGAGCTCCGGCAGGATGAAACGGCGGTTGAGGGCGGTGAAGCCCTTATGGGTATTGACCGTCAGCACCCGCAGCCGATGGACCGCCGCGGGCGAGTCCAATGGCACCGATTCGACAGCCCGCCAGTCGGGATCACGAGTCACATTCACTCCTGAATCAAAGGTACCTGTTCATGCGACTGACGGGGGGCATTGGCAGTTCCGGATATTTACTGCGCTTTCGCGGCAGGCTCGTGTTCAACGAGAAAAATGGATACTCACAATATCCCGGACCACGCTGAAACCTGTGGGGGCGGGCTTGCCCGCGAAGGCGTCTGCATATTCCACATCCTTGTGACTGCCATACCGCTTTCGCGAGCAAGCCCTCTCCCACAGGGGATCACTGTTGTTCAGAGCATCGGCTGTGGCGGTCGAGGTTCAGATGAACACGATCTCGTATGGCAATCCCATGCGATCCAGGATGACCCGCGGCACCAGCGGGGCGATGCCGCTGGCGGGTTCGCCATTGAGCTGGCTGGCGTAGGCGTGCATGGCGTGGCGTTTGCGGGCGGTGGTCCAGACGTCCAGGCGCAGTTTTCGCGCACGGTGCCAAGGGATCTTGTTCTGCTCGCGAACCGGCCAGTGCCAGGCCCACACGGGTAATTCGTTGAAAGTCGCGCCCACGCTTTCGGCCGCCAGGGCACCGGCGCGGCCGACTGTTTCATGATCGCTGTCGCCGTCCTTGCGCCAAGTGCCGAACACCACGTCGCCGGGACGCAGGTAATGGCCGATGAAGGCGGTCAGTTGTGCCTCATGTTCGGTCAGGGCTTTTTCCGGGAAGCCGCCGCGTACCCACTCCAAACTGTGAGTCGATACGCCCAGGCGATGCAGGGCATCCACACTTTCCTGGGGGTGGGGCCGATAGATGCGCAAACGCTCATCGGTCCACAACTGCGAAGCAGGGTGGTTGAGGTCACCGTCGGTCACCGAAATCAGCAACATCGGATAATTCAGGTTGCTGAGCAACTGCAGCAAGCCGCCACAGGCCCCGATCTCATCGCCAGGGTGCGGGGAGAGAATGACGGCACGGGCGCCGGCGGGGATGAGTGTCTGGGTGCTGATGATGGGAATGTCGGCCAGCTGGGGGGAGCTGTTCCAGATTTGCGGGTGCTGCCGGCCTTGCAAGCGAGAGGCAAGTTTCATGAGGTACGTCCTTGTTGTATTCAATCTTTCAGCCACGCATCGGGCCGACTGCCCGGATGCCCCGAAAGGGGCTGGCTGCGATCCGCAGTGCTCCGAATCCTGGAATACCGCCTGCGAAGTATTGACCATGACGTTCGATTCGTCGCGTCACTTGTGTATCTGAACTGTAGTTTCTTATTCGAACTGGGCTGTACAAGCCGGTGACACGGCTTCAGGGCCGCGTCCTTGCGGCACCCGATTGTCTGTAACCGTTTGTCACCGCGCCAGTTTTACTCGTCGCGCTGCAACTCGAACAATAGCAAGGAGCGGCCCGTGACGGAGTATTCGGAATCGAAATCGAAACGCTCCTGGCCCCGCACCTTGGGCTGGTTGGTATCTACCATGCAAGTCCAGAAACTGCCTTCAGGCACTTCCGGCAAGCGGAAGTTGACGACGTCATGGTGCGCGTTGACCACCAACAACAACGTCGCGTCACCGCCCTTGCGGCGGATGCCTGTTTCCTGGGCGCGGCCGTCCATCAGCATCCCCAGGCAGCGACCATGGCCGTCCTGCCACTGTTCAATGGTCATCTCGCCACCGTCCGGTGCTAGCCAGGTCACGTCCTTGACGCCGATGTCCTCGTTGTAGTTACCCACCAGGAACCGTCCACGGCGCAGGATCGGATAGGCCAGGCGCAACTTGATCAGGCGCTTGACGAACTCGAGCAATGCCGCGCCGTCTTCGCTCAGATCCCAGTTGACCCAGCCGATTTCGCTGTCCTGGCAATAGGCGTTGTTGTTGCCATGCTGGGTGCGGGCGAACTCGTCCCCGGCGACGATCATCGGCGTGCCCTGGGCCAACAGCAGGGTCGCGAAGAAGTTGCGCATCTGTCGATGGCGCAGGGCGTTGATCTGCGGATCATCCGTTGGGCCTTCGACACCATGGTTCCAGGACAGGTTGTTGTTGCTGCCATCCTGGTTGTTTTCGTCGTTGGCTTCGTTGTGCTTGTCGTTATAGGACACCAGGTCGTGCAGGGTAAAACCGTCGTGGGCGGTGACGAAGTTCACCGAGGCATAGGGGCGGCGCCCGCGCTGATTGAACATCTCGCCCGAGGCGGTCATGCGACTGGCGAAGTCGGCCAGTTGGCCGTCGTCGCCTTTCCAGAAGGCGCGCACGGTGTCGCGGAACTTGTCGTTCCACTCGACCCAGCCTGGCGGGAAGCGTCCTACCTGATAGCCACCGGGGCCGCAGTCCCAGGGCTCGGCAATCATTTTGACCTGGCGCAGCACCGGGTCCTGGCGGCAGGCAACAAGGAAACTGTGGCGCTCATCGAAACCGTCGTGATACCGGCCCAGGATGGTGGCAAGGTCGAAGCGGAACCCGTCGACGTGCATCTCCGTGGCCCAGTAGCGCAGCGAGTCGGTGACCATTTGCAGCACGCATGGATGGCTCAGGTCCAGAGTGTTACCGGTGCCCGAATCGTTGATGTAGTAGCGTTTGTCGTCGGGCATCAGCCGGTAGTAGGAGGCATTGTCGATACCGCGCATCGACAGGGTCGGGCCTTGCTCGTTGCCTTCGGCGGTATGGTTGTAGACCACGTCGAGAATCACTTCCAGGTTGGCATCGTGCAGGTGCGCGACCATTTCCTTGAACTCGGCGATCTTGCCGCTGGCCAGGTAGCGCGGGTCCGGTGCAAAGAACGCGATGCTGTTGTAGCCCCAGTAGTTGGTCATGCCTTTGTGCAACAGATGCTGGTCGTTGACGAACGCATGGATGGGCAAGAGCTCGACCGACGACACACCCAGTTTGCGAATGTGTTCGAGCACGTCGTCGACCATCAGCCCGGCGAAGGTCCCGCGCAGGTTCTCCGGTACGGCGGGGTGGCGCATGCTGATGCCGCGCACATGGGTCTCGTACAGGATGGTCTTGTCCCAAGGCACGCTGACCCGATGGTCATGGCCCCAGGTGTGGGCAGGGTCGATGACTTTGCACTTAGGCACGAACGGGGCGCTGTCGCGCTCATCGAAGCTGAGGTCGCCATCGGGGTGGCCGATGGTATAGCCGAACAGTGCCTCGGACCATTTCAATTGGCCGACCAGTTGTTTGGCGTAGGGATCGATCAGTAGCTTATTGGGATTGAAGCGATGACCGTTCTCCGGATCGTAGGGACCATAAACGCGGTAGCCATAGATCAACCCCGGATGGGCATCAGGCAGATAGCCGTGGTAGATCTCGTCGGTGTACTCCGGCAGTTCGATGCGTTCGAGCTCGATCTCGCCAGTGTCATCGAAAATGCACAGTTCGACCTTGGTGGCGTTGGCTGAGAACAACGCGAAGTTGACCCCCAGGCCATCCCAGGTCGCGCCGAGCGGGAACGGCAGCCCTTCGCGAATCCGCGAGGCCTCGATAACAGGCGGCGGGGTGGTTTTCTTTGGACGGGTCATGGGTTGCTCCTGCAAAAGACAGACAGATACGGCAAAGCGGGTGGTTCAGAAATCATTGGTTCCAGGGTATAGCCCCCCTTGGCGGGGAGTTCCTGTGGCGAGGGAGCTTGCTCCCGTTGGGGCGCGAAGCGGCCCTGTTCGGGGCTACTACGTAGCCCAGCGGGAGCAAGCTCCCTCGCCACAAAAAGCGGCCGGCAGGCGCATCGGGTGAGTCAAACCGCCGGAGGCTTGCGGGCCGCTCGTGGTTTTTTGTCGGCCGGCTTGCCAGCCGCTGGCGCTGCCGCAGCGGGTTTAGCCGCAGGCTTGGCCTTGGGCGCCGCGCTTTTTGCCGGCGCCTTGGCCGGGGTGCTCTTGGCTGCCACAGACTTGATGCCATCGGCCTTGCCGGCGGCTGGTTTGGCGGCGGCCTTGGCTGGCTTGCTCGGCGCCAGCGCTTCGGCCTCGGCCAGTTTGCGCGCCATCTCCCAATGACGCTTTTCCTGCCCGGCAGGCTTACCTTCGGATTCCCAGATCTGATAGGCAAATTCACGAATGCGTTTATCGTCGGTACTCATCGCAATGCTCCTGACATGACTCAAGATGGGATAAAGACGTTGACCGGGAAATCCCCCAGTGCGGTGTTGACCATCAACTCCCCTTGGGGTGTGACTGTTGTGTGTGTAAAAAGTCCCTTCAGTTTTCCATCCTCCACGGCGAACGGTAGCGAAACGCGGGTATCGCCCCAGTTCGCAGCGGTCACCCAGGGTTCGGTACCGTTGCCCAGCAGGCCGGCAGCGTGGATCGGTACCACCACGATGGCCCGCTGTTGCTCGTACTCACGCATGAAGGCCAGGACCCGGTCCGCGTGTTCGCCGGCCACTGGTAATGGCTGGTAGCTGCCCTGGCGGAACAACTCCGGGTATTCGGCCCGCAAGGCCAGCGTTCTGGCGATCAGGGCTTGTTTGACCCGGCCATCGCGCCAGTTGTGTATCAGCTCGGCAGGCGGGCTGTCGCTCTGTAGTGCCTGCCGGCGCGCGTCGAAGTCCACCGGGCGACGGTTGTCCGGATCCACCAGGCTGAAATCCCAGAACTCGGCGCCCTGGTACAGGTCCGGAACACCGGGTACTGTCATGCGCAACAGGGTCTGCGCCAGGCTGTTGAGGGCGCCCGCAGGAGCGATGGCCTGGACAGCCTCGGCGATGGCGCTGCGCAGCGGCAGTCCTTCATTGCCCAGCAACAGTCGTTCCAGGAACATCTGGGTCGCCTGTTCATAGGCATCGTTGACGGCCGCCCAGCTACTTTGCAGCTTGGCTTCACGCAACGCCTTGCGCTGCCACTGCCACAAGCGTTCGTTGTAGTCCGAGAGGGCCTTGTGATCGTTGAGATCGAGGTCCAGCGGCCAGCTCCCGAGCAACGCCTGGTACATGATCAGCTCATCGCCGGCCGAGGGTGCGGCGGGATCGCTGTGCAGCGACGGGGAGAGAATCCGCCATTGTTCGACGCAGGCGGTGTACCAGTCAGCGCGTTCGCTGAGCACCGCCAGCCGCGCCCGGGTGTCTTCGCCACGCTTGTGGTCGTGGGTGGCCGTCGTGAGCAGGTTGTCTGGAAAATGCGCCTGCCGTTCCAGACAAGCCTCATGGAATTCCTGTGGCGCAGCGCTGAAGCGTTCGGTGTTGTAGCCCACGTCATTGCGCGACAGCAGGACCGCCGAGCGATACAGGGCGGTATCCTCCACGGCCTTGGCGGCAGCGGGCGAGGTCAGCTGCTGGAAGCGCACACAGGCATGGCGCAGCCGTTTGCGCTGGCTTCCTCGCGGGCGTTGCCGCCAGGTCATGCCACCGAGCCAGTCGGCCAGGCAGTCAAGTACCGGCCAGTCGGCTTCACTGAGGGTCTGCCTTGCGCCTTCCAGGGCCTGGTGGAAAAATCCCTCGTCTTCCGCGCTACGGCCCAAAGGGCTGATATAGGTGCGGTACACCGGGAAGTGCACGATGAGTTCCTGCAGCGCCCGGCGAATTGCTCCGAGGGTCAGGTCGCGGGTCATCACGTCGTCCCGGGCGACCTGTAGCAGGGCCTGGGCAACACTTTCGAAGTCCCCGGCCAGGGATCCGTTGAGAATCTGCTGGCGGGCCAGGCGGGCTTCTTCGATGAAGTGCGCCGGTCGTTCGCTGTGGCGGCTCCAGAACTCGGCGAGGGGGGCGGCACCGCTCGGATCATGCTGCAGCAGCGAAATCTGATTCATGAATTCGTAGCCGGTGCTGCCATCGATGTTCCAGTCCCGGCGCAGCGTCTCGCCATCGCCGAGGATTTTCTCGACGAAGATCGGCAGGTGTCGCGACGGCGACAGCCCATCGACACGCCTGCGCAATTTGCGACAGTAACCGCGAGGGTCGGCCAGGCCGTCGATGTGATCGATCCGCAAGCCGTCCACCAGCCCTTCTTCGATCAATTCGAAAATCTTCGCGTGGGTCGCTTCGAACACCGCCGGGCGTTCGACCCGCAGGCCACCGAGCTCGTTGACATCGAAAAACCGCCGCCAGTTGATGTCATCCGCCGCCGTGCGCCAACTGGCGAGGCGATAGCTCTGGCGCTCCAGCAGTTGGTGCAGGCGCTCGAAACCTTCAGGTTTCTCGGAATCGTAACCGCCCAGGTTGTCTTCGATGGCGCTCAGGATGTGCGCCTGCGTGGCCAATTCGCTCAACTCCTGCTGGAGAGGGCGGGCGAGGCTATGGGCGTCGGTCTGGTAGTTCAGCGTGGTGAAGCGCTCCGCGAGGGCCTTGAGCGGTTCGGCCTGTTCGGCTGGCAAGGTATCGGCGGGTCTGAGCAGCTCGCCATACTGCATCGGACAGATGGGAAAGTGATGCTCGTAATGCTCGACGTAGAAGCGGCCCAAGGCAGGATCGAAGCGCAGCTTCAGCGTTCCTTCCTGCAACGCCACGCCGTAGTCGCTGCCCAGGAATGGCAGCAGCAATTGGCCTTCCATCAGCGGATCGGGAGAGTGCCACTGGATATCGAAGAACTCGCCATAGGGGCTCAAGCGTCCCCATTCCAGCAGGTCCAGCCACCAGGGGTTATCGTTACCGCCGACCGCCATGTGATTGGAGACGATGTCGAGGATCAGGCCCATCCGATGCTCGCGCAAGGTTGCCACCAGGCGCTTGAGCGCGGTTTCGCCCCCCAGCTCGGGGTTGATCAGGGTCGGGTCGACCACGTCGTAGCCGTGCATCGAGCCGGCCCGGGCCTTGAGCAGGGGCGAGGCATACACGTGGCTGATGCCCAGCGAGGCGAAGTACGGCACCAGCGGTGCTGCGTCATCCAGGGTGAAGCCTTTATGAAACTGCAGGCGCAAGGTTGCCCGCAGAGGTTGGGTCGACGTCTGTTTCATTGGTCACGCTCGTTCGCCTGAAGCCTCGCGCAGGCGAGTATTTCCAGACGCCGGGCGGCGTCCGGGCCATCCAGCAGCGCCTGGCTCTCGTCGGGCAGGCGCCTGCGCCAATTGGGGTGAGTGTCGGTAGTACCAGGCAGGTTGGCCTGCTCGTCGATGCCCAGGGCGTCTTCGAGTGGCAGCAGCACCAGTGGCGCGCGGGTATGGCCAAGGAAGCGCACGCTGGCGTCCAGCACCTGATCAGTCTCGCGATGTTCCTCGCGAAAGTTCTGCGGGTCCTGGTTCAACACGTCCCGCAGGCCCTCGCGCTCACGCTCGCGATGCCGGCGCCAGTCCGTTTCGGTATGGGCGTCGATCAGATCCAGGCGGGCGTTCCAGTCGATGTCATGACCGTGCCACCAACCATTGAGGGTCGGCAGGTCATGGGTGCTGGTGGTCGCCAGGGCATTGTCGGGCCAATCGAGAATGGGCTTGAAGCGGGTGTTGTCCTGTTCGAACAACAGTACCCGCATGCCCAGGATCGAGCGGGCGCTGAGCTTCTCCCGCAGGCCGTCGGGCACGGTGCCGAGGTCTTCGCCGAGCACTATGGCCTGATGACGATGGGATTCGAGGGCCAGCAGGCGCAGCAAGTCGTCTACAGGATAATAGAGATAGGCGCCATCGGAGGGCGGCGCGTCGTTGGGGATCACCCACAGCCGTTGCAGGCCCATGACGTGATCGATGCGCAAGCCGCCGGCATGGGCAAAGTTGGCCCGCAGCATTTCAATGAAGGCACGAAAGCCGTTGCGCACCAGGCCTTGCGGTGAAAACGCCGAGATGCCCCAGCCCTGGCCGGAACGATTGAGGATGTCCGGTGGCGCGCCCACGGTCAGCGAGGCCAGTAATTCATCCTGGCGGCTCCAGGCCTGGCTGCCGGCGCCGTCGGCACCCACCGCCAGGTCGGCGATCAGGCCGATGCCCATGCCGCTGGATCTGGCGGCGCTCTGGGCCCGTTCCAGGCATCGGGCAATCAGCCATTGGCAAAAGGCGTAGTAGCCGATTTCGTCGGCGTTTTCCTCAGCGAAACGTGCCAGTGCCGCATTGCGCGGGTGGCGCCACTCCTCGGGCCACTGGCGCCAATCGAGGCTTTCGCCGCGGGCGGCGCGTTCCGCTTGCAGGGCCTCGAAGCGGCAGTGGTTTTCCAAGGCTTCGCCGCTGGAGTGGCGGAAGCTGCTGAAGTCTTCATGCAACGGGTGCTCGCCCTGGCTGAAGCCATCGTACAGGGCGCGAAGGATTTTCTGCTTGGCCTCGGCCGCCACCGGCCAGTCCACCAAGGGCTGTTCTTCGAGGTGGCGCAGTTGATTGACCAGGCCCGTGGCGTCGATCGCCATGCGCAAGGCCCGCTCCCCCAGGATCGTGCCCGGCGCGGCATACAGGCTGTTGAGGAACAGCCGGCTCGATGGCGAGTAGGGGCTATAACGACTGGTGTCGTTGCTGAACATCGCGTGTATCGGGCTGATGGCCAGGGCGTAGGCACCGCGCTCGCCGGCCACCCGAGCCAGTTCTTCGAGCGCCTGGGTATCGCCGAAGCCGCCATCACCGGGGCGACGCAGCGCATATAGCTGCGCGCTCAAACCCCAGGCCCTGGGCGTCGGGTCGTCCACGGCCTCGGCCACGCTGTAGCAGCGGGCGGGCGCGACGGCCAGGGTAAAATGCTGGTCCTCGATGCGGACCTGCTGGTAGCCCACCGGGACCATTCCCGGCAGCTTCGCATCGGCGTCGAGTTTCAGGTTCAGCGTCGCGCCGTCCTCGAGCCGGATCTCGCAGGGCATCGAGCCTTCGAAATAGCGGCTCAGGTCGACGCTGGCACCGACGTCGGCGGTGATCAAGGGGGGCAGACGATGATTCTGTTGCTCTTCCTGCAATTGCAAAAGACTGGCGTCGATTTCCTGAGCACTGCCGGCCGGATGGCCCAGGCCCGTCAGGACCGAGCGCAATACCGCTGGCGAGACTTTCCGGGCCCGGCCATTCGCGTCGATCCAGTCCACCGCCAGGCCCGCGCGGCCGGCGAGGATTTCCAGTTGCGCATCGCTCATGGGCGCTCTCCAGTAATGTTGGGCAACGTTGCTGCGTGCGTCAGAGTGACCAGCGCGCTGTAGGGTGCAAGAACACCCTGTTCCAACAGACCCATGGCTTGCTGCGGATGTTCGAAAAGAATGCGCGCTTGCTCCGGGGCGCTATGTTCAATCGGCCGCTCGCTGAGGTTCAGGTCGATGCGCAGCACACTGCCGTCCTCCATCCGCCAGCGTGCACTGATCGCGCCGTGGCCGAGCACGTCGGCCCCCAATGCCTGGATCGCGGGCAAGCGCGGAACGATTTCTTCGCGGCGGATTTTCAGCAATTGACGGTATAGCGCCTCGCTGGCTTGTTGCTCCGGCCCACGGGATTCCAGATTCGGTCGCGAGGCGTCGAACGTGGCGGCCGCATTGGGATCGGGAATCCGCTTGCGTTTCTCGGGGTCGGCAAAGGCACTGAAAGCCTTGAACTCGTTGCGCCGCCCCTCGCGGACCAGCTCCGCCAGCTCACCGTGGTGGCTGGTAAAAAACAGGAACGGCTGTTCGGCCAGCACTTCGTCGCCCATGAACAGCAACGGAATCATCGGGCTCAATAGAAGAAGCGCCGTTGCCGCCTGCAGGGCCTGTGGTGGAGTCAATTGGTGCAGGCGCTCGCCCAAGGCCCGGTTGCCGATCTGGTCGTGATTCTGCAGGAACAGTACGAACGCGTTGGCGGGCAAATGACCGCTGGGTTCGCCCCGGGGCTCGCCGTGACGGTTGAGATGGCCCTGGAACACGAAACCCTGGCTAAGGCAGCGTGCCAGTTTTTCCGTGGGCTGTTCGGCGTAGTCGGCGTAATAGGCGTCGGTTTCCCCGGTGAGCAACACGTGCAGGGCGTTATGGCCGTCGTCGTTCCACTGGGCGTCGTAGCCCTGCTCGAGCAGGCTGGCCTGGTTGTGTTCGTTCTCCACGGTCAGCCAGACATGCCGCGCCGGGTCGACCTGTTGACGCACCCTGGCGGCCAGCTCCTGGAGAAAATCCGGGTCTTCAATCGCGTGCACGGCATCCAGGCGCAGGCCGTCGAAGCGGTATTCCAGCAACCACATGAGCGCATTGTCGATGAAGAAGTCCCGTACCTCGCGGCGGCGAAAATCGATGGCCGCGCCCCAGGGGGTGTGCTTGTCTTCGCGAAAGAAGCCCTTGGCGTAGCGGTGCAGGTAATTGCCATCGGGGCCGAAGTGGTTGTAGACCACATCCAGGATCACCGCGAGCCCATGACCATGGGCGCTGTCGATCAGGTGCTTGAGCTGTTCCGGCGTGCCATAGGACGCCTGGGGCGCATAGGGCAGGACTCCGTCGTAGCCCCAGTTGCGATCACCGGGGAACTGCGCCAGGGGCATCAGTTCGATGGCGGTGACACCCAGCCCGGCCAGGCGTGCCAGTTGCTGTTCGACGCCTTCGAAGCCACCGAGGGTGCCGACATGCAACTCGTAGATCACTGCTTCATACCAGGGGCGACCGGACCATTGGGTGTGGCGCCATTGATAAGCGTGGGGGTCGACCACCACGCTGGGGCGGTCGATGTCTCCGGCCTGGGCACGGGAAGCGGGGTCGGGGACTTCCAATTCTCCATCGATGTTATAGCGATAGCGGGTGCCGGCGGGGCAGCGGGTCTGGATCATGAACCAGCCGTTGGCTTGGGGCAGCAGCGGTATTGACTCGCCAGTGTCGAATTCGACACTGACGTAAAACGCATCCGGGGCCCACAGGGCGAAGCGAGTGTGCTCGGCATCAAGCAGGGTCGCGCCGTGGGTCCAGGTGTCAGGCGTCCTTGACGGCATCGATCACCTCATTGTCTGGCCGATTTACCCAGGGATTGAGCCACCAGTTGTTCGTAGAGTTCGGCGTAGGGTTCGACTGCCTTGCTCCAGTTGAAAGGTGCCGACATCGCCCGGCAGCGCATGGCGTTAAGCAGTTCAGGGAAGGCGAACACCTTGAAGGCCCGGCTCAGTGCCTGCTTGTAGCTGTCCACGGTGGATTCGGCGAACAGAAAACCGGTGATGCCGTCTTCAATGGTGTCCGCCAGGCCGCCGGTATTGCGCGCCACCGGCAGTGAGCCGAAGCGTTGGGCGTACATCTGGCTCAAGCCGCAGGGTTCATAGCGCGATGGCATCAGCAGGAAGTCACTGCCGGCGAACATCCGCCGTGCATCGGTTTCGTTGAAGCCGATGCGCACGCCGATCCGACCGGGGAAACGCAGCGCCAGTTCGCGCATGGCCTGTTCTTCTTCCGGTTCGCCACGGCCGATAATGGCGATCTGTCCGCCGGACTCGACGATGAATTCCGCCACGGCTTCGGTCAGGTCCAGGCCTTTCTGGTACACCAGGCGCGATACCACGGCGAACAACGGGCCCTTGGACTCATCGAGGCCGAACAGTTGACGCACGTGGTCGGCGTTCACCGCTTTGCCCTCCCAGTCGCCAATGGCGAATTTGCGGAACAGGTGCGTGTCGGTGGCCGAATCCCAGCTTTCGTCGATGCCATTGGGGATCCCGCTGAGCAAGCCTTGTTGGGTCTTGGCCGCGAGGAAACCATCGAGCCCGCAGCCGAATGTCGGCGTGGTGATTTCCTGGGCATAGGTGGCGCTGACTGTGGTGATGTGGCTGGAATAGGCCATGCCTGCCTTGAGGAACGACAACTTGCCGTAGAACTCCATGCCTTCCTGCTGCAGCGCGTGCTCGGGGATGCCCAGTTCAGGGCAGGAGGCCAGGCTGACGACGCCCTGGTACGCCAGGTTATGAATGGTGAACAGAGTCGGGGTGCGCTGTCCGCGCCAGTGCATGTAGGCGGGCGCCAGCCCGGCCGGCCAGTCATGGGCATGGACCAGGTCTGGGCACCAGTGGATCTGCGCCAGGTTGGCGGCGATGTCCGCCGCGGCCAGGCCCAGGCGTGCGAAGCGGATGTGATTGTCCGGCCAGTCGCGGCCATTGTTGGCGCCGTAGGGCGAGCCTTCCCGGGCAAACAGTTCGGGGCAGATCAGTACGTAGATCACCAGGCCGTCAGCCATGTCCATGCGCCCGATCTTGCAGGGTGGCAGCGCTGCATGGCCGCCGAGTTCACCAACGATGTGGATCGGGTTGCCGCTGTTCATCACCTGCGGATAACCGGGGATCAGCACCCGGACATCATGCAAGCCGGCCATCGCCCGAGGCAGGGCGGACGAGACGTCGCCCAGGCCACCGGTTTTTACCAGGTCGGCGATTTCCGAGGTGACGAACAGGACTTTCTTGCGGTTGGGGTTCTGGCGGACGACGGGGAGCAGTGCCTTGCCTCCGGTGGACAGCACCGGTGCCGTCGGCGATTCGGCCGCCGGCGGTAGTTGTGAACGGACTTGCTGGGGTTCCAAGGCAGCACTGATCATAAGTATCTCCTGTATCTCGATCTGTTTCCGGCACGCGCCAGAGCTGTTGTTTCATTGGCCGAATCCTGCGGCCAGGCGCACAAGCGCTAAGCAAGGAGAGCAAAGCGCTGCCCAATGCGGCGAAGCGAATCAGGTAATGGGGCTGTGCAAGGACTGCACCAGCCGCTGTTGCCCTACCTCTAACCTGACCCGTCGCCGTTGCGAAAAGTTTCGACTTTTTTTCGTCGGGATGACCGGTCGGTTTTCCCCTCGGATCGGCAGTCTAGGTCAGAACCTAGAGCGGTGCGGTGCGCTTCGTCGATTTGTCGGACAATCACGTTTTTTGTCGGCAATGTCTTACATAACGACGGGAGATACGCGCCGACGAAGTGCACATGCCTGAAACAAAAGTGCGGTAAGGGGCAGGGGTGGTTTCATCCGCGTGCGCGATCGGGTGACGGGATGCACCATCGGAGTGCGCTGGGAATGGAGGCGTTTTGATGGCTCTGCCGATCAGGGAAGTACAGTCTTTTTGTGGGAGCGAGCCTGCTCGCGATAGCGATCTTTCGACTATGCAGTCGGGGTCAGTAAGCGGATCGGTGCCCCGCCGGCCCACGCTTGCAGGTCCTCGATCATCTGCGAATAGAACTGCCTATAGTTCTGCCGGCTGACATAACCCACATGCGGCGTGGCCAGTACGTTTTCCAGCGTGCGGAACGGGTGATCGACAGGCAAGGGTTCCTGGGCGAATACATCCAGGGCGGCGCCGGCCAGGCGTTTGTGGCGCAGGGCATCGATCAGCGCGTTTTCATCGACGATGGGCCCCCGGGCGGTGTTGACCAGCAGCGCCTCGGGCTTCATCCACCCCAGCGCCTGGGCGTCCACCAGGCCTCGGGTACGCTCACCCAACACCAGATGGATCGAGAGAATGTCCGCCTGCTCGAACAATTGCTGTTTGCTCACGTAGGTCACGCCCACCTCGGCAGCCTGTTCGGCGGTGAGGTTCTGGCTCCAGGCGGTTACCCGCATGCCGAACACCTGGCCGAACTGCGCTACTCGTTTGCCGATGCTGCCCAGGCCGAGGATGGCCAGGGTCTTGCCGTGCAGGTCGCCACCGAGGCCCTGCTGCCATAGTCCCGCACGCAGGGCATTGGCTTCCTGGACAAGGTTGCGGCTCAAGGCCATTACCAGCGCCCAGGTCAGTTCGGGGGCGGCGTGCTTGTAGCTTTCGGTGCCGCACACCTGGATGCCCAGCCCGGCGGCGGTCTGGAGGTCGAGAGCGGCATTGCGCATGCCGCCGGTGAGCAGCAGCTTGAGATTCGGCAGGCGACGCAGCAGGCCTGCGTCGAATGAAGTGCGTTCGCGCATCACGCAAATCACCTCGAAGGGTGCCAGGCGTTCGGCGAGGGTGTCGCGGTCGGCAGGGTAGTCATGCAGGAACGTGACCTGGCCGATGCTGTCCAGGGCCGACCAGTCCACCACGTCTCGCGCCACATCTTGCCAATCGTCGATGACCGCTATTTGCACCGCCATGGAGCACCTCGTCAGGGAATGGGTTTGTTCAGCCAGCTCAGCAACGCTTCGTGGAAACGGTCCGGCTCCTCCATTTGTGGAGCGTGCCCCAGATGAGGGAACTCCACCAGGGTCGAGCGCGGGATGAGTTGGGCGGCCTGTTTGCCCAACACCTCGTATCGGCCGAGCCTGGCTTTCACTGCCGGCGGGGCGATGTCGCTACCGATGGCCGTGGTATCGGCGGTGCCGATCAGCAACAGGGTCGGCATCTTCAGGTCCTTGAATTCGTAGTAGACCGGCTGGGTGAAGATCATGTCGTAGATCAGCGCCGAGTTCCACGCGACCTGCGTGTGTCCGGGCCCTTTGTTCAAGCCGGCGAGCATGTCCACCCAGCGCTCGAACTCCGGTTTCCAGCGGCCGCCATAGTAGGTCATGCGCTCATAATTGCGAATACCGTCAGCGTTGAGCTTCAGCTCTCGCTCATACCATTGATCGACAGTGCGGTAGGGCACGCCGAGGGCCTTCCAATCCTCCAGGCCGATAGGGTTGACCATCGCCAGGCGCTCTACCTGATCGGGAAACTGCAAGGCATAACGGGTGGCGAGCATACCGCCGGTGGAGTGTCCCAGGATAACGGCTTTCTGGATGCCAAGGGCCTTGAGCAGTGCCTGGGTGTTGTTCGCCAGTTGTTGGAAGCTGTACTGATAGTGGTCCGGTTTGCTGGATGTGCAGAAGCCGATCTGGTCCGCCGCAATTACCCGGTAACCAGCCTGGCTGAGGACCTTGATCGAGTCGCCCCAGGTGGCGGCGCAGAAGTTCTTGCCGTGCATCAGCACGATACTGCGGCCATTGACCTTGCCTTGGGCCGGTACGTCCATGTAGCCCATCTGCAGGGACTTGCCCTGGGACTGGAAGGCGAAGTGCTTGAGGGTGTATGGGTATTCGAAACCTTGGAGTTCCGCCCCGTAGGCCGGCCCTTCCGGGGGAATTTCGGCATGGGCGAGCAGCGGCAGGACAGCGGTCAGGAACAGGCTGGGTAACCAGCGAAGAGTGGCGCGCGGCATGGTCGATCTCCTTGTGGCAGCCGGACGATCCTGGGGCGGTCCGGTTATGGCGACATTAACCACAGGCAATCAACAGGCCGGAATGTTCAACCCAGCCGGGGGGAAATGCGCCATGACGCAGCCCAGCGATCCCGGTCAGTGAGCCGGGTAATCCGCCACCACGGTTTGCGTCCCGTCTTTTTTCAGGCCGATCACCTGGTAGGCATCGCTCATGCCGTCCATTTCCATGCCGGGCGACCCCATGGGCATGCCGGGCGCGGCCACGCCGAGCAAGTCATCACGCTGGCTCAACGCCCGTACCTGATCGGCAGGGACGTGGCCCTCGACGAATTTGCCGTTGATCTCGGCGGTATGGCATGAACGCATGTTGGGTGCCACGCCCAGGCGTTGCTTGACCGAACTCATATCGGTTTCCACATGATCGTTGACCTTGAAGCCGTTCTCCTGAAGGTGAGCGATCCATTTTTTGCAGCAGCCGCAGTTGGCATCGCGATGCACATCGATGGTAGTTGGTGTGGCCGCTTGGGCCAGGGTAGTGACGAACAGGGCGCTCAGGGCGAGCAGGTGCAGGGGATTGGCCATGGAAGCAGTCTCGTGTGGAGCGGGTTGGCGGGAGGATACCAGAGTAGCGGTTGCCAACTGACGGGTTGCTGAGGGGTAGATGACAGAATTGTCAGGTGAGGTGGCTGGCACTCGCTCCCACATGGGATCTGTGCCAGACATCAACCCAACTGACACCATGAAACCCTGTGGGAGCGGGCTTGCAGGGTGGCAATCATTCTCAGCGAAGCTTGAACCGCCCCATGATCGCATTCACCCGACTGTTGGCTTCCAGCAATTGTCGGGTGTTGTTTTCACTGGCCAGTCCGCCTTCCACCAGTTCCTCAACCATATGGCGGATCTGCACCATGCTGCGGTTGATTTCTTCGGTCACGGCGCTCTGTTGTTCGGCGGCGGTGGCGATTTGGGTGCTCAGGCTGTTGATCTGCGCGACGGAGCCGGCCATTTCATCCAGGCCGCTGTTGACCCGGGAGGTCGCGTCGGCAGCCGACTGGCAACTGGCCTGGGTATTTTCCATCGCCGAAACCGACGAACTCACGCCTTGGGTCAGGCGGGTCAGCATTTCGTTGATTTCCGAGGTGCTGGCTTGGGTGCGGGCGGCGAGGGCACGTACCTCGTCGGCTACCACTGCAAATCCGCGACCCTGTTCGCCGGCCCGGGCTGCTTCGATAGCGGCGTTGAGTGCCAGCAGGTTGGTCTGTCCGGCGATGGCGCCGATCACCCCGAGGATTTCGGTGATGCGTTGCGCATCCTGCTGCATGCTCTCGACCTTGCGAGTGGCGCTGGCGACTTCATCGATCAAGGCCACCACGCTATCGGAGGCTTCGCCCACCACGACACGAGAACGATCGGCGTGTTCGTTGGCGCGCTGGGTGAACGCGGCCGTTTCGGCGGCGTTATTGGCCACGCTCTCGGCCGTGGAGCTCATCTGGGTAATGGCGGTCACGGTCTGGTCGGTTTCCGAGGCATGGCGCATCAGGATTTCGCTGGTATGGGCCGAAGTCCGTTGCAGGTTGTCCAGGCTCGATGCCATGGCACCAGTGGCCTGGGTAACTTCACTGATCATGTCTTGAAGGTAAACGATGAAGCGGTTGACCGAATGGCCAATCGCACCCAGTTCATCCTCGGCGCGGATGGTGATGCGTCGGGTCAGGTCGGCATCGCCGGTGGACAGCGCATCGATGTTGCCCTTGAGTACCTTCATGCGGCCGGTCAGTTGGCGGATTGCGTACAACTGCATCAGCACCAGCAGGATGACCATCGGGATCTGCAGCAGGCTGAGGGTGTTCAGCACGTCATCGCGCTGAGCGGTGATCAGGCGGGTTGGCAAGGCGGTGGCGAGAAACCAGGGCGTGCCTTCGATGGGGCGCATGAAGAACGTGCTGGCTTCGCCCTTGTTGTCGAACTCGACCCGTTGCAGTGGCTGGTCGCGCTGAGCCAGGCCTGCCTTGACCTGAGCGGCAAACGGCGAAGTGGCTGCCAGTTCGCTGATGTTCTTCAGCACGATCGGACCGCTGATGCGCGAGCTGTTGCTGATGATCTTGCCGTCGCCTTCGACAATCAGCATTTCGGCGTTCAGGTCGGCTTCCTTGCGTGCCACCAGGTCATTGAAGAAGCCCAGGGTCACGTCGATGGTGGAGACCCCATAGGGCACGCCGTTCTTCTGGATGGCCATGGCGCAGTTGGTGCGCGGTTCGGCGCTGGCGTCATCTTTATAGGCGGCGGCCCAGGCGCATTTGCCGGGTGGTGTGGCCATGCCGCCCTTGTGCCAGGGCTGCTCGTAATAGTTCGGCGCGGCGTCGCTGTTCCAGAACGTATTGACCACCAGTTTGCCGGAGCTGTCGCGGTGCCAGAAGGTGCTGAACTTGTTGCGTCCTTCGGCGCGCTGGTTGGGCAACGGCCAGATTCCGCCACCGAAGACCTTCGGTTCGCCATATTGGTCCACCAGGCCCGGGAGTACCTTGTCGATGGCATCGCTGTCGAGCAACGGAATGGTCTGGGTGATGCTGCGTTGCTGGGCCTGCACTTTGTTCAGCTCGCCCTGGATCTGCTCCGCGACTTCGCCGATGCGATTGAGTGCCACCTGCTCCTCGGTCTGGCGCAGCTTGGGCGCGACCAGATAGCTGATGCCCACAACGGTGAGGATCGACAACACCAGGATGAATAAGATGAGGAACAGCGTGTAGCGAGTCTGAATGGTGCGGAATGAGGGCATTGGACAGTTCCTTGCTCGAAGGCATCTTTCGGGACGGTAGACATGTCTATATCGGCTCCTGGTCGTTGCCCTTGAATGTCCCATGCTTGGTGAGGGGTACCGTTCGTCGCCAATGTGGTCCTGTCATGCTGCCGTGTCGGACTGCGTGCCTCTCCAGTTCCGCGTGTGGCTCTGCAGCTCATCGTGCAGTCGTTGCATCGGCGCTGCCTGCAAGTTCAGTTGGCGAGCCAGCGCGCCACGATGAAACAGCGCCTGCCAGTTCAGCTCGCCTTCGGCGGGCACCATGCCGGTAAAAATGAATCCGGCAGCCATCAGCCGTTGGTAATCCTCGGGGAACTGTCGGCGCAGTCCGAGTCGTATCGCGATCGACCAGTGGGCCGGCAAGCGCTGCAGTTGCCTGGCCAGATGCCGGCTCATGTGCCCGGCTACTACGTCGATACGCCCGGGTAACGAAATGATCTGCAGCGGCTGCATCGAGGCGGGTGCGGCGTCGAACGTGGTGCCAAATTGTGCAGTCAAGGGGGCCATCAGCCATTGGCACGGGGCAGGCCATTGCACGTGCGGCAACGGCCGGTGATGGGCACCCATGATCTGGCAGCCGACCACGATGGTCTCGGTCTGGGCCGGGGCGAACGGCGAGGGCACATGGTCGGGCATCAGCCCTGTGTCATGAAAACCGAGCCGTTGTGCCAGCCGCTGGCTGTAGGGGTGGCTGGTGACTTGTTTGATGGACAGCCTGACGAGCCCGAGATCCTCACAGCTGTCCAACAGTTGCCGGCCCAGGCGGGTGGCGATCTGACTGCCTTGCAGCGCCGGATCCACTGCCACCAGCGCCAGTTCGGCATCCTTCCGGTTCGCCGCAGGTCGGCACAACGCGGCGTGGCCAACCACCTGTTCGTCCATCACGGCGACCATGGAAAACCAGTGTCGATGCTGGTGGTGCTGGCAAATCATATGGGGCACGTAGACGTCCGGCGAAACGTAGTGATCGCCATACACCCGGCGAAACAGTTCGCTGATTCCGATGGCATCGGCGGGCCTGAACATCCTGATGACCAAGGCACTCATCCGGCGTGCCTCGTTGCCATCGGGCCATAGCCCCGACGATCGATGATTTGCAGATGTTTGCCGGAGCGTGGGTGACGCTCCAGGTCCTGCGCCTGGCACGCCTGGACATGCAGAACGAGTTGATCGATACCCGGATGCTGCTGGATCAGCGCGAGTTCCAGCGCCTGGGACAGCGACCCGCAGATGCTCGACGGCTTGTCGGGCACCCATTTGAGTACCGCACGATCATTGTTTTCGATGGGCTCGATGATCAGTTGCCATTGAAACTCACCGCCGAGGCTGCGGATGATCTCGTTGATCCGTTGCGGGAACAGCGAAACCACGCCGACCCGTACCCGCTGGCTCTGTGCGCTACGTCCCGCCAGTTCGAACTTGCGTCGTGGAGTGCCGACAGGCTCCCGCCAGCAGGCCCGGTCCCCCACGGGATAGCGCACCATCGGCATCAGGGTCCGGGTGAAGTTGGTCACCACCAGGTTGCCGGGGCGGTCACAGGCCTCGATGACCTCGCCGCTCACTTCATCGACGATCTCCAGCCGCGTCTGTTCGTCGAATACGCGGTGCTCGCCGAGCAGGCAATCAGCGGCGCTGGCCCCCACCAGTCCGGCGTCCACGCTGGCATAACCGATGGACGCGAAGCGTGCCTGGGGAAAGGCTTGTCTCAACATCGGAAGTTGACGCTCGAACAGGTGCTCACCGCCGAACAGCACGGCGGTGATTCCGGGCAGCGTCCGACCCTGCCGGCCCAAATGGCTGGCAATGGCCAGTAGATGGGCCGGTACACCCGCCAGCACATTGACGCGGTGTGCCGTGACGGCATCGGCCAGCACATCGGGATCGATCGAACCGGTGAAGGGAAACTCGGTAATCGGCAGGTCAACCTGGCAAAGGGCACCATGAATGAACAGGAAACTCGCATACAGGTCCCCCGAGAAGAACAGATTGGCAATTCGATCGCCTGTTTCAAGCTGGGCGGACAGGCTGCCTGCGAAGCCATCGAGCATCCGCTGCCATTCCCCATGGGTGTACACCGACAGCTTCCCCTGACTGGTGGTGCCGCCGGTTTTATAGATCAGTGCGTCCGTGACGGGACCGGTCAGCACCTCCCAAGTGTCCAGGTCATGGCTGCCACTCCAGTAATCGTTGGCATCGACGATCGGCAGGTCCTCGAAAGCGCAGCCTTGCTCGGGTAAATGTCTCCAGTGTTTCTGGTAATACTTTGAATGCAGGCGCACATGGGCAAGCCATTGTTCAAATGGGCAGGAAGGGTTCATCAGGGGCTCTCGGGCTATGAAGATCGCTGGGTAGTGCATGGACGAAGGGCTGTCAGCCGGAGCTTCTGCCATCGATCACCAGCGGTACTTTGCCGCTGTGTCTGTTATGTTCGAAACATTCGGGCGTACAGCGCTGGACCTCCAAGATCAGCAGTGCGGCATCGACGGATGCACACAGCGGTTGCAGTGCCAGGACCCTGCGCCGTACCGTTTCGGCGTCGCCGTCGGCGCGGATCAGGATGCGCTCGCAGCCGCTGCTGTGGTGATCGAGGACGATTTGAATGGCCACCTGAGCCAGTTCGGCCAGCTCCTGGCTATTGATGGATTCCGTGGCGACGCGTAGCACGCGGCCATGGCGTTGCCCCAGCTCGAACCTGGGTGATTCCAGGCCACAAGGGCAGGACCCCGGCAACCAGCGTCCGCAATCACCGACATCGTAGCGCTGTAGAGGCTGCGCCTGGCGCTGTCGGGAAGTGAATAGCAAGCGCCCGATGTCCCCCGGCGTGACTGGAACATCGCGATCCAGCTCGACGATCTCCAGATGCTGAAGAGCGTCCATCAAGTGAAACACGCCATCGTCGCTGGCGGCGCAGGCATGGCCGAGAGGGCCTGCATCCACGCTGCCATACAGGGCCGAGCGAATGCGCGTGACGCCGCAAGCCTGGAACAATTGCCGGCTGGTTTGTCCCAGGTGCTCGCCGCCCAAGAGGATTTTGCGCACACCGCCGTAGTCTTGAAGGAGGCTTTTCTGGCTGGAAAACAGACGGTGCAGTGTGCTCGGCATGCCGATCAACGTATTGATGCCATGGGCGACAATCATCCGGGCGATTTCGTCGAATGCATCGTCCGTCGGTGCGCCCATGGGGTAATGCACGACGTTCATCTGTTCGAGTATTTTCGAGAAACTGAAAAAACCGCCGTAGAGGTTGCCGCCATAGAACAGGTTCATCACCCGGTCTTGCGCGGGGTCTAGGCCGGCCGCACGCAGGCCGTCGGCGGCGGCACGCATGTGACGGTCGAAATCGCGATGGCTGTAGCACGACAGCACGGGCGCGCCGCTGCTGCCACCGGAACGGAAGAACAGTTGTGCCTGGGGGGCGATGGGAAGGGCCATGAAATCAGCCTTGTCCATGATCGGCGTTGAAGGACTCATTGTTATTGGCGCTGGAGAGGTGTCCAGGGTGACACGATGACTCGCGATATGGGGTTCAAGGCCGACCGACACCCGCCTGCTCAAGCGTTGCAGCGCGTAGACGCCGTCGTGGGGCTCGCCGGCATAGCCCTCTTGAATCTCACGGGTCGCCGAGACGCGGGAAACGCCGGCAGCCAGCAAGCGACGGGTCAGCCCTGGTGCCTGCTCCGGCTCACAAATGAGTGCGCAGCTCTGCAATACGTTTCGCCAGGGCAGCAGCGTCTCGGTCAACCATGCTTGAGGGACGGGCCGCAGCAGCAGCGTGCGGAACAGCGGCGACGGCGACAGGTCGCGATGGTGTTCCCAGAGAATGCGCCAGCCATCACCGGCCCAGACCTGGCCTGCGTGCCCCGCGAAGCTGTGGTCCAGTCGGGCGAGTGCCGTTCGGGTAGTGATCTCGCAGGCTTCGGCCGTGGTGAGCTTCAGAGCCGGCCAGCGTACGGCCCTTCGCTCGAATGCGGCGGCCAGGGCGCTCCCCACTTGCTCCATCACGACGGGCTGGTCAGTGTCGACCAGCAGCCATTGCGGACTGGAACAGGCTTGCTGGTCGAGACGGCAGATTTCATCTACCAGAGCATCCATTGCCTGGGGGGTGGCGGCGTGAGGCGTGACATAGGCGAAGCTGATGCGATGCCCCCAGTCGATCCAGCGGCACCCGCTCGGGACCTGCTCGCGCAAAGCCTTGAGCGCTGTCTCGCCGCCCCAGGCGCTGACACCTTGTGCCAGGGCGAAAAGACGCTGGCTGTCGTGGTGGGGAACCGGCAGTACCGCCAGGTAACCGCTGAGCCGGCCACTGCTGTCGCAGGCCAGAAAAGCCGCCAACAGGCGCGCCGTCAATGTCCCATCCTGTGTGCTTGGGCGTATCCAGTTGATGTTGCCCGCCAGCAGGCTTTCCAGGGCCGCGCAGAACGCCAGCAATGGTGCATTGCTCGGCGTGACATGCACCACCAGGCCCAAGGGCTGCCAGCTTTCGAAGGGCCCTTCGCTGTAGTCGATGCGCCGCAGCGAGCGAGGATCGGGGCCCAGCTCCCGTGCCAGTTTCAAGCTCAGGTGCTCGCGCCCGCAGAATGCGATCAGTGCCTGGCGTTGGTCCTCGTCGAGGAACGCTTCCCGTCCGGCACGCAGTCCCTGGGCGAATGTCTCGGCGCAGTCGAGCACGCAGTCGTTCGAGGGCGCCGAGGCCAGGAGGGCCGGCAGTTGCGCTTGCAGGCGTTCGAGGGCCTGGTCGAGTGTCAGGCTCGTGTGCAGTTGGCCGTTGATGAGGTACATATCAATGCTCCTTGATCAGTTCAGCGGCCGCCATGGCACAGCTTCGGCTGGCGCTGGTGCCGGCACGGCCATGCAATTCGAACCATTGGGTGCTCGAACCGCATTCACAGGTGGCAGGGTGCAGCGTCGCCAGGTCGCTCATCACCACGGCATGGGCGGGGCTGGAGGAGATATAGGGCGAAACGAACGACAGCAATCCAGCTTCGCCGAACGGCTGCACTTCGAAATTCGAAGGGTGACGGATGAAGACTTTCGAATAGACCGGTACATGAAATCGATGCCGGGCACATTCGATGTAGGGCACGGCATGCTCGACGGCACCATAACCGTCGCGGCAGCGATGGGCTTCGATGCCCAATTGCCGGGTGATGCGCTCATAGACCTGATGGCGGGGCATTTCCTGGGCAGCCTGTTTCTTCCAGCCGCCCCCCAGGAACACCAGGGAGTCAGGCGCCAGCGTCAGGTCCGGGACGCCGCTCTCGCGCATGCGTTCGAGTACGTGCCAGAGCAGCGCCGGAAAGCCGAAGATCCTCACCGGCAAACCTTGTTCGGCGAATGCCTGCAGGGCTCGGATGACGCCGAAAACGTCGAACTCATGACCGTTGCCGGTGTGTCGCAAGGCGTAGGTCAGGCTATTGACCGGGGCGAAACGACACAGGAACTGATCGGTATAGGCTGTACCGAGGCGGTTGTCCGGTTCGGGTTCATGGCTGAGCAACAAATAGTTGCAGGGCGTGTCCGGCGTGGACCAACCGTAATGATCGAAGATGCGCGCCACCATGGCCTGTGCCGCGGCCATGCTGCGCTCGTCATAGCGCATGCGGCTTTTCTGGCCTCCGGTACCGGAGGACGTGAGCTCCAGGGCCTCCTCGCCCGTCGGGCTGACCAGCAAGCGTTGCTTGAAGTAGTTGGCGTAGATGGGGGGCAGGCGCGACCAGTCCGTCAGGTGTTCCAGGTCCTCGACGGCGAGCCCGTTGGCGTTGAGCCAGTCTGCGTAGCCGGGCGTGTGGTGGCTATGGAACAGGCTGATCTCGGCCATGGCCCGATCGAACAGCCCGGAGGGGATCGACTCGGGGCTATAGGGCTGGGGCAATGCACACAGCGCATCGGCGTGGGGAAAATGGATCATCGGATAGCTTTCCTCGGGAGCGGAACAATTCAAACGGGAGCGACCGGTCGCGACCTGAACAGGCACAGCGCAACAGGACAACTGAGTCCGGCGATACCGGCCATCAAGGCAAAGGATTCCAGGCTGTTGCCGGCCCCCAACAACGCCAGGAGCGTACCGGCAGCGCTCATCACGGCGATGGAGATCATCCCGACCATGGCCGAGACCAACCCTTTGCTGTCGTCGCTGGCAAACAACGCCAGTCGATACAGCGCCGCATTACCCAGGCCGAGGCCAAGGGCATACAGCGAAAGACCTCCGACCAGCGCAGGCAGGGAAAGGGCGAATCGACTGGCGATGACCAAGGCGAGCAGACCGGCGCACAGGGGCCAGAGGCTGTAAAGGAGCACGCCGCGTACGCCGATCCGTTCCACCCAGGCATTGAGCAGGAGATTGCCGAGGATCACCGCGGCGAACACCGGGATCTGCCAGAGCCCATACACCAGTGGAGTAACGCCCTGTCCCTGTATCAGCAGCAGAGGCGACAGGCCGATCCAGGCGATCAGTGGCAGGCTCATCAGTCCCAGCGCGACGCTGGCCGCCATGAATCGGGGATCGCTGAGCAAGGCGCCATAGCGTTTGATCAGCGCACGCAGTTCGAAAGGAACGGGGGGGGGCCGCTGGCTGCCTGGCCTCGGGTGGCGCGGCATGAATCCCCAGAGCGCCAGCCAGCTCACTGCGCCAAGGCCGGCCAGCAGCAGAAACAGCTCGCGCCACGACAGCCATTGCAGCAGCAACCCTCCCAGCAAGGGGCCCAGCAAGGGCGACAAGAGGGCCAGGTTGCCCAGCAGCGCCATGATTTTCACGGCATCCGACTCGTTGAACAGGTCCTGGATAGCGGGATAGCTGACAGCGATCACGAAGCCCAGGCCCATGCCCTGGATCAGGCGCAGGCCATTGAACCCCAGCATCTGGGTGACCTGGGTGGCGGCCGCACAGGCCAGTACGAACCCGGCGCAACCGGCAAGCATGAACGGTCGACGTCCATGACTATCCGATAATGGCCCGATCAACCAGGGCAGCAGGATGCCACCCAGCAGATAGAGATTGAACGCGTAGGGAATCTGATCCGAAGCCGCTCCGAGTTCTTCGGTGACGGCGAGCATGGCGGGCATGATCAGATCGCTGGCCATGTACGTTAATAATTCAAAGAGCGCGATAGCCAGGCAGAAACCTGTCAATCGTTTAGGCGAGAAAGTTGTCAGCAAGTTTGGCATTCCCAACGTTTATTTTGAGTAAAGAGGTGAGTGCCTCTTATTCGAGAATACGTGGGGGGCGATAAGGCTTGAAAGACAGAGTTTCCCGGTGTTTACGGAGGAAAAGTGCTTGGCGGACGTAAGAAAAATGTCCACAGAAGCGGACATTTATTCCCCGTTAAAGTCAGAAATTTACGGGTTGATAAGGTAGAAGGGGGCGTAGCATCGAGGGCTCGCTACAGACGCCTCAACCAGGACGCCCGGGGAAGGTCCTAGCGGTGCTGGGCGAAACCAGGATCCACCGAATATCCAGGTCCTTCCCCATGACCGTGGCCAGGAGGAAAAAAGAGACAGCCGCTCAGCGACAACATCGACAACAGCGGCAGCAGCAGTGACATGCGACGAAACATAAATAAAATCCTCATGGCTGAACACCGTGGTTGCGCGACGGCGCTCCTTCGGCTGTACCATGGGACCCTGTTGGCTGCCGCTTGTCCCTGGAACCGGGTAGGCACTTGGCAAGCGAACGGCTACAGAACGGATACATTCAGGAACTGGCAATGACTCATTCGCAACGTTTGAAATACTCGATTCTGATTGTCCTCGTAGTCCTGGCGATCATGCTGGGACTGTCGTGGATGCAGAACAAAGGCATGATCAGCGAACAGCTGTTTCAATACATCGCCATTGCCGTGGCGGTGATCGTGGTGGTGGTCAACGGGGTGATGCGGCGCAAGGTCAAGCCCTGAGCATCATTCCCCTGCCGCGAGCATGGCCATGGCCTTGGGGTGCAGGCTGTAGCTCTTATCGGGATTGAGTGTCACCAGACCCACGCTGCACAGGCGCTTCAATACCTCGCGGACGCTGAGAAAGGACAAGGGAATGTCCGCTTCCAACAGCTGGCTGTGCACGCCCCGTGCGCCCAGGCAGCGGTTCTCCATGGTAGAGGTGCGCAATATGTCGATGATCTTGAGGCGAATCAGGCTGGTCCTGAGCCCGAAGCTCTTGAGCAGACCCCTGATGTGATCGTTGTTACCTCGTTCTGTCGCTTTGGCGAGCACGTTATTCGACGTCGCCATCGGGACGCCGCTCGAAGCCGGCTTATTCTCCATAGGCAGTTGCGCGTTTTGCATGCAAAAGGTCCTTACCAGCCTGATCAGGAAATAGTCATACGTGTTTCTTCAACAGGAACGTCCAATCATGCGGGCCGCGATGTGAAAAAATCGCCGGGATGTCGTTAAAGCCTTGTGATTGTCCAGGCGATTTTTCTGCATCTGGGGTGAGCGCGTTCATGAGGGCGAGTCGAGCTGGCGTCCCAACTCACAGATGAGCAGGGTCAGCGAGTCGGCGTTTCGAAGGATCACGTCGATGCGCTTGTCCGCCGAGCTGGGGTTCAGAAAGACATCACGCGCCTCGTTCAGGGTCCTGGCGCCGGTCACCTTGAGGATTTCCTTGACGGTAGCCTTGTGCTCGGGAAGCAACTCCAGGCTCTTGAACATGCTCGCTGCGGTATCCCATCCCATGAACAACTTTGAACGTGGCGTGGTCAGCGAGAGCCCATTGCGTTGCTGGTCTTGCTGAGCCTCATACCGGGCTCGTCCGTCATAGGTGACTTGCGAAATCAGGTCGGTAAACGGCAATAGCGCGTCCAGATATGCGATGTCATGTGTATCGAGCAGCTGATGGGTCAGTTCGTGGATGAGGGTCGCTCCCTGGGCGTGCGCGTCGACATTGAAGGACTCGGGAACGATGGCTTTGTATGCGTCCAGCCCGACGTCGAAGAAAAATTGCGTGAGATAGATTTTTCCGCGTGCATTGGGTTCGAGCACGAATGCCGTGGCCGTGTCGTTGGCGCTCTTGAGATTGCCGATCACGATGCGTTTCTCGTTTTGCAGTTCCCAGGAGGGATCCGCCAACACCTGGCATATCGGCGCAACAATGGCATGTATGCTTGTGATCAGGTTGGCATCGACCTGTTCGATGCCGAAAAAGGTCTTGAGGTAAGTATCCAGTCGGGAGCCCGGTGAGACCCGCTGCCTAGCTTGATCGAGATTAAGAAGCGCATTGAGGGCGTAATACCTGGCCGTCTCCAGCGCCTGCACAATGACGTTCGCATGGTGGGGGTATTTCCTGCGTATCTCAACCATGCCGCGGGCTTCGATATTCAGTGTATCTGCGGCCTTGTGGTCGCTGTACGCGTTCGCCAGGGTCGACAACACCTTGCCGTAGCGAATGGTCTGTCGTTGTGAGTCGATTGCCCACTCCTGGCTTTCAGGCAGTCTTTTGAGTATCGGTCCCTCTCCCTTGTCGTGGACCACGCGCCAGACCTGGTTGACCTTCGCCACCTGAAAGACTTTGCCGACGACGCTGACATAGCGCTTGCCGGAGCCTGCGGCCTTGTAGGTCCCGTCAACGAGGTTCCTTTGCAGATTCTCAAGGCTTACGCCCGTGGCTTCGAAGGCTTGCAGGTGGGTGCGGATCGGGGCTGTAGAATTGACGTCCTTCCAGTGGACCTGGGCCGCGGAGGTGTTCTGCGGGGAAGGGCCGATGGGGTCGAGCAGCCCGAACGTATCCTCGCGATTCAGAAACCCGATTGATACCATTTCCGCGGCCCCGGCAATGAAATCATGCAGGCCGGTTTTCCAGTCGTGCTGCTGCAACGCTTCGGAAGAGGACTTGAAGTCCTGATAGCTGTCCCACAGCGTTTCGAAAAAAGTCAGTTTGCCCGGTAGCTGTCTGCCCACGAACCTGGCGCCGACACTGAGTAGATGCCGCACGGTTTCCCAGTCGAACTGACGTTGCCTGTTTGCTTGAGTGGTCAGCAGGTTCGATACCAGTTGGATATTGTCATTGAACAATGTATCGAGGATGTTCGTCTGGACCGGATTGGAGGCCAAGGTGATTTCCGATAGCTGTCCCGCGGTGGCGACGAACAGGTTTTTGAACGTGCTTCGCTGGTTGGCGGGCAGTCGATTGATCAACAGGTCTTGTAGCGGCCCTGTCTGGTTGAAGGCGGCCACGACACCCGCTTCGTCCTTGAATTCGGTGAAGCACGGGCCCGTATGATAGGGGGCGTACAGAACGTGAGGCGCCTTCGCATCGGTGCTCGATCCGATCAGATATAACCCCAGTGCCTTGATCGCCGCTGCGCCATCGGTTGTGATCAGCTCTAACGGACGAATCAGCGCGCTGGCGCCTTTCACCGCCTGGCGGGCTATGGCGTCCGGCATGTCCAGTACCTGGCGAATCAAATCGAAGGCTGCAGGGGAGAGGTACTGCTGCAGGTACCGTGCGTGAGCGTATTGCAACAGTTGCCAGGGGAGTTGTTGGCGGAATCGTTGTTTTCTCTGTTGAACGTCTTCTGTCGTGCCGGACAGCTTGTCCACCACATGGCGTTTATACGAGGTGGAGATATCCAATGACAGCAGCAGCTGTTTGACCGCCGCCTCGTTCAAGCTGTCAGGCAGCTTGCGCCTGGACGTCGAGGAGACCTTGAATCCGGTTTTTTGAGTGACATCGATATGATTCAGCGCGAACTCGTCCAGGGAACTCGGAGGCCCCGCCAACGCGAGGTTCGGTGTAATCAGAATGCTCGCCGGATCCAGGTCTTTTTCGGTAAAGCGCGCGTCCAGCAGCGCTTTCAGTTTTTTATTCGTATAGGCCTGCAAGGGCTCGATACCGTCCAGGTAGTCTTTGCCGTCGGTCACGCTGTTCCGATATTGCTCAAGCAGCTCGATATGCAGGCGCTGTTCTTCAAGAGAAGCCATGCCGAGCCAGGCAGGCAGCTTCTGTTGCCACCAGCCTGCCTGGGCGATGCGTCTGGCACGGATCAGATTGGTGGGGGCGCCTTTGTTCCGCAACGCTTCAAGGCTTTTCACCAATGCGGTCCCGGTCAATTGCCAGTTCCGGGTTTTCAACGTTTTCAGATAGCCGTACTCGATCTCGAACAACCTGATGAACGAGGTCATCCGATCGAGCAACACGTTGTCTTCGATCAACTCAAAGGCCTCAAGCTGATAACGCCCGTGGGGCTTGCGTTGCTCAGGGGGCAGGTTGGCCAGCAGGCCAAAGCGTTTGCGGGAGTCGAGCAGGTTTCGGTTCAATTGTGTCGTCGCGACATCGACGGAGGGGAAAACCTGCAGGCCGTCGGTGGGCGTCCAGAGGATTCCCAGGCCTGAATAAGGCGTGTCCAGCCCTCCGCGCTCAGTCAGGAAAAAACAATTGGCCAGGGAGAAGGAGGCGGTGCTGCCCTCGTTGGTATACGCAAGCTTCAGTGAATAGGCATCGGGTCGAAAGCCTTTGAGCGCTGCGCGCTGCTCGCGATTCGGATAGTCGGCGTCGTAGGAAAAAACACAGTTGATGAGATCATCCGCGGCGGGCGGCAGGGTCCCGTCGAGTTTTCTAAGCTCGGCTTCGGCACGTATGCCGAGGGAAAAAACATTGCTCAGTTCAGGTAGCAGGCTTTTCAGTTTAGCGTGCAGTGAGATTGCATTGGAGAGTGGCAGCTGGGTGAACAGCGTGTTGAAAGCCTCTTCGACGGTGGTATAGCTCTTGATCTTTCTCGTCAGTTGATCAGCCATGAAGTTGGAAGGCCGCGAGGCGCCATAAAAAGCCGGCAGGGTGCCCCAGTGCCCATCGGTTCCATGCGCCAGCAGGTTTTTGTTGATCAAGGAGCGAATATCCAATGCCTTGTCGACCAGGGCGTGGATGTTCACGGTGCCCTGGCGGGACATCTCCAGTGCGTAGTGAAGGTTGCTGATCTGCTTGCCGATGATTGCATTCGCCAGGGATTCGAATACCGGCAATGTCACGGGGTAACCTGAGACCTGTGGTTCGTCCAGGCGCAGAAAGCGGTTGCGTTCTTCCAGGCTCAGCAGGCTATAGAGTGCCTCCTTGCGTGCAATGCTTGTCGGCGTCGTCAGCAGCGCGTCCTTGAACCCGAGGTAGTTGTCGACTTTCTGCAGGTCATGACTGGGTCTGTAGAGGTAATGATCTTTGCCGCTGATCATCAGCGAGCCGGCAAGCTCCACATAGAGCGGCTCATATTCCCAGAGGCGAACCGTTTCGATGAACAGAGGCGTCTCGTCCTGGCGCGATGGCCCGAACAATCGGAGCAGTTCCTGGCTTTGTGCGTCGGTCAGCTGCCTTTGCTCCCGTTTGCTCAGGACGGTGGCGCGCAGGGCATCGCTGAGGACCCGCGACAGCAGCTCTCGGCGTGAGGTATGAAATGGGCCGGTGGCGTCCCAATAGGCATTGATGCGATCGGTGAGCTTGGGAATCAGGTTCTGGGCGGTGACCCGTAGCAGGCTTTCCCACTGTTGCGAATTATGAGGCGATACCGTGATGTCCGGATGGATGAAATCGACGTCATGCCGGGCGGGCCGGCCCTGATGGTGGAAGTACACCAGGACCGCTTCGGACAGTGACAGGTTGTTGGTTACCTTACCCATGGTCGGGTCACCCAGCCCCGCATCAGCGGTGATTGCGACACGGGTCTGTTGGTGGTCAAGGTTCGCCAGTACTTCTTTCAATATGTGGTCAAGCATTGAGGTCAGCGAGGGCAGTTTGATCAACTCATCGACCATGGTCAGCGCGTTGAGACTTTGGGCGTGCTCAATGGCGTCGATCTGGGCCTTGAAAATATCGCCGTCGATGGTCTGCCGGGACTGTTCGATAAGGGTGCCGGTGTTCAGTTCGTCGCGTTGGGAGATGGACAGGAGCTGGAACAGGTCGTCACGCTCGAAAGGGGTTGCGAGCATTTGGTCGATCCGGGTTTCGAGCGCCTGCGGGCTGGCGAATTTCTCGATTCCACCCTGCGGCGTGTAGAGGAATGCAGGCTTGGGGGAGGATGTGCCGACGTCTGGCAAGGTTGTCAGGGTGAAACAGCCGGCAAGCGGAACAGGGGCGTGTCCCTCGGTCTGGAGCAGAATGCTTTCGGCAGACATCGACGGCGTCTGGGCGGTACGCAGCGTGTGGCTGGGAAGGGCTGCGTGGTGCAGCCACTCGAAGTCGGCTTGCGTCAACCCATGGGTTGCGCTCAATTCGTCCAGGCGTTGGGCGTCCAGGACGTCGGGAAATAACAGGGGCGTGGTTTCACGGGTCATCGTCGCGTCTCGATCAAGGCGCCATGAGGTGGCGCTTGCATGGATGAAGCGGCCAGCCTAGAGAACGATGAAGGGGCGAAGGTGGTACATAGTTACCGCACGCGAAGCTCCAGACCTGTCAGGCTGTGGCGCGCCGGGTGTGCGTGCGGTGAAAAGATTGACAGTCCGCGCCTGAAGCAGTGTTTAATCCGGCTTTGTTCCTTCTTCACTGTGGCTACCTCCAACAATCATTCTGGAGCTTCAGATGTCTGCGCTATCCGATCAAGCCGGTTCCGGCCCTCTCTCTTTAGACGCCTTGGTGGGGCTCCTGGAGAAGATTTTCCTGCGGCACGGCACCTCCGCCGAGGTGGCTCGTACTCTGGCTGAAAACTGCGCCCGCGCCGAACGCGACGGTGCTCACAGCCATGGCGTTTTTCGTATGCCGGGCTATGTCTCGACGCTGAACAGCGGCTGGGTCGACGGCCAGGCAGTGCCGGTGGTCGAAGACGTCGCAACGGGCTTCGTCCGGGTGGACGCCGGCAACGGTTTTGCCCAGCCGGCCCTCGCCGCTGCACGACCGTTATTGGTGGAGAAGGCTCGCAGCGCCGGTATCGCGGTGTTGGCTATCCGCAATTCCCATCACTTCGCCGCCCTTTGGCCGGACGTCGAGCCGTTTGCCTACGAAGGGTTGGTGGCATTGAGCGTGGTCAACAGCATGACCTGCGTGGTACCCCACGGCGCGGACCGTCCGTTGTTCGGGACCAATCCCATTGCCTTCGCCGCGCCACGGGCCGGTGGCGAGCCGATTGTATTTGACCTGGCCACCAGCGCCATCGCCCATGGCGACGTACAGATCGCCGCGCGCAAGGGCGAGTTGTTGCCGCCAGGCATGGGGGTGGACAGCCTCGGCCAACCGACCTGCGACCCAAGGGCGATTCTCGAAGGCGGCGCGCTGCTGCCGTTTGGCGGGCACAAGGGGTCGGCGTTGTCGATGATGGTCGAGCTGCTGGCGGCGGCCCTGACCGGCGGCAATTTCTCGTTCGAGTTCGATTGGAACAAGCATCCGGGAGCCAAGACGCCGTGGACCGGACAATTGCTGATCGTGATCGACCCGAGCAAGGCCGCCGGACAGAACTTTGCCGAGCGCAGCCAGGAGCTGGTCAGGCAAATGCAGGAAGTGGGGTTACGGCGGTTGCCGGGGGATCGTCGGCACCGGGAGCGCAGTCAATCCGATCAGCATGGAATTGCGCTGGATGAGCAGACATTGCAACAGCTGCGGGAATTGGCAGGGATGTGAAAATCAACGTGGGAGCGAGCTTGCTCGCGATAGCGGTGGGTCAGTCGATGAGGATGTTGACTGTGCTGACGCCTTCGCGGGCAAGCCCGCTCCCACATTGTTGCGCTTGTCGGGCAAGCGTTGTCAGCGCCGTCCTAGCAACAAGCCCACCACCAGCCCGAAACCGGCGGAAATCGCCACGGTTTGCCAGGGGTGGCCGCCGATGTAGAGTTCAGTGGCGTCGACCATGGGCCGGGTACGCTCCCGTGCGCTGGCAACCGAGTCCAGGGCCTGCTGCAGTTTCTGGGAGATCTGGCCCCGCAGGTTCTCGGCATCTTCACCGACCAGCGAGTCGCTGCTCTTGAGCAGCTTTTCCGACTCTTCGATCAAGGCCTTCAGTTCACTGAACACTTGATCCTTGATTTGCTCTCCGTTCGCTTGCGCGGTATGCCTACGAGCCATCGAGTTACTCCTTGCTGATGATTACCACTGAACAGTGGAGTGTTGCGCTTGGGCAAAAGTTGCAGAGGGACAGGCCGTGTCAGCATGGCCAAGCCTAAATGATGGTTAAGACGTTTCCCCACAAGGTGTAAGATGTCGCCCATTTACGCAACAGGTAATTCCCATGAGTTTCAATCTGGCTGACAAGCCGCTGGCCGAGCGTGCCGCGCTGGAAGACGAAAAATCCCGACTGTTCGAGTTGTGGCAGAACAACCTGGGCAAGGCCAAGGGCGACGCTGCCCGGTTGTTTGGCGAACGCTCCAAGCGCAAAGGCAAATGGGCCGAATGGGTACGTGCCGAGTTGGACGGCATGTCGCCCCCGGAATACGCCAACATGGTGCGCAGTGAGGTCAATCGGTTGATGGCCGCCAACAAATAAGCCTCACGCAAAGGTCGCGACGATGGCCTCGCGAACCTTGACCACGGCCGGATCCATCTGAGTGTGGGTGCGCCATCCCAGCTCGATGGGATAGCGTGGCAAGACGAGAGGGCAGGGCAACAGCGTCAGGCTGCCGAACGCCGCGATGGCCCTCGCGGCGTGCCCCGGAATGGTCGCCACGGCCCGGCTGCCCTGGAGCAGGAACGGCAACGCGGCAAAATGCGTGGTCGAGGCACACACTTTGCGGCTCAAGCCGAGCCCGGCCAGTCCTTCGTCGGTGATGCCGATGAACCCACCCGACGACACCAGCAGATGTTCGCGACCCACGAACGACTCCAGGCTGAGGGTCTGCTGGTTCTCCTCCAGGCTGTCCGGGTCGACCAGACAGGCATAATCGCCTTCACCCAATACCTGGCGACTGAGCAACCGTTCCGTGAAGCCACCCGCCGTGATCGCCAGGTCGAAATTGCGCTCCATCAAGTTGCGGCCGACGATCTGGCTGTGGGTCTGGCGAAAGATCAGGCGCAACCCCGGCGCCCGTTGCGCGACTTCCTCGATCAGCTTGCGCCCATAGGCCAGCTCGAAGTCGTCGGACAGGCCGACGATGACCGAGCGGCCGTCGTAATGACTGGTCTGCGGGTCGATCATCGCCAGGCTCTGGCGACACTTGTCCAGGGCCTCGCTGATCACCGGCTTGAGTTGATTGGCCCGCAGCGTTGGCGCCAGGCCACGACCGGTGCGCACGAACAGTTGATCGTCATATACATCCCGCAGCCTGCGCAGTGCCGCGCTGATGGCCGACTGGGTCACGCCCAGGCGCAATGCGGCGCGGCTGGCGCTGGATTCGTCGTGCAGGGCTTCGAAGGTCTTGAGCAGGTTGAGATCGAGGTTGGCGATATTCATGATGTTCATATCGTTTAGCAATGTATGGGGCTTTATTCATGATCGGTCGTCGCCTGAGAATCGGCAACACTTGAGACCTAAGGAGTTGAACACCCATGCCGAAATCCATTGTGGCTGCCCTGCAGATCGGTTCCTTGCCGGGCGGCAAGGAGGAGACTCTGGCGCAAATCCTTTCCTACGAAGACGCCATACGCCAGGCCCGCGCCCGCCTCGTGGTCATGCCCGAAGCCCTGCTGGGAGGCTATCCCAAGGGCGAAGGTTTCGGCACCCGACTGGGCTACCGGCTGCCGGAGGGGCGTGAGGCATTCGCCCGCTACTTCGCCAATGCCATCGACGTACCGGGTGTCGAAACCGAAGCGTTGGCCGGGCTTTCGACGCGTACGGGGGCCAGCCTGGTGCTGGGCGTCATCGAGCGGGCTGGCAGTACCCTGTATTGCACGGCCTTGTACTTCGAGCCTGATGCGGGGCTGGTGGCCAAGCATCGCAAGCTGATGCCCACCGGCACCGAGCGGCTGATCTGGGGCAAGGGCGATGGTTCGACGTTGGCGGTGATCGACAGCCAGGTCGGGCGACTCGGTGCGGCGGTGTGCTGGGAAAACATGATGCCGCTGCTGCGCACCGCGATGTATGCCAAGGGAGTGGAGGTCTGGTGTGCGCCGACGGTGGATGAACGGGAGATGTGGCAAGTGACCATGCGTCACATTGCCCATGAGGGACGATGCTTCGTGGTCAGTGCCTGCCAGGTCCAGGCCTCGCCTCAGGCGCTGGGTATTGATGTCGAACACTGGCCGGCGGAGCGTCCATTGATCGCCGGCGGCAGTGTAATCATCGGACCCATGGGGGATGTGCTGGCTGGGCCGCTGAAAGACACCGCGGGTTTATTGACCGCCGAAATCGACACCGATGACCTGGTGCGGGCGCGTTATGACTATGACGTGGTCGGTCATTACGCCAGGCCGGACGTGTTCGAACTGGTGGTGGATGAGCGGGCCCGGCCTGGCGTGCGGTTCACCGCGTGAGTTACCAGGTTGCCGCGGACGCCGGCAAATCGAGGGTTCCGCGGTCGACGAAGCGCATGGTGCCGAACAGTCCCCCGGAGAGTTTGCCCTTGAGCACATAGGGCAGGTTATCCAGACCCTGTGTCTGGCTCAGGCCCAGGGTCTGGCGCAACACCGAAAAGGCCGAAATGCTCACGGGGACGCTCAAGACCGCTTCGGAGTACCGTGCAATGGAGCCGCTCTGGTCGCTGACCCCGGTCGCCAGCGTGCGGTCGTTGACCTCCAGGTCCAGCGCCACGCCGTTGTAGTCGATGGCGGTTTCGTTGGGGTTCTGCAGGCGCAGCTTCACGGCAAAGCGCATCTCCAGGTCCTGGCTGGGCAAGGGTTCGATGCCGACCACGTTGATGTTCAGCGGATCGCGATGCGGGAAGAGGGCGCAGGCGCTGAGGCTGAGCAGGGTCAGCAGGAGGAACAGGCCGGGGATTCTGCGCATGGGCGTATTCTCACTGTGAATTTTTGGCCACGATAACCCACAATCCCAAAGACAAGCGAAGAACCTGTGGCGAGGGGATAAATCCCCTCGCCACAGGTTTCATCTCTATCCAAATAGACGTTTGGGCTCCTGACAGTTTCTGACAACAGCCTCTGCTAATCTGCAGCAACTTTTTCATCCGGATCGACCACCGTGTCCCGTACCACTCGGCTGCTCACTTTGTTGCAAGTCTTGCGTGGCAAGCGCTGCCCGGTCACCGCCGCGACCCTGGCGGCAGAGTTGAAGGTATCCGAGCGCACGCTCTACCGCGACATTGCCGAGCTGACCGCCCTGGGGGCGCCGATCCAGGGCGAGGCAGGCATCGGCTATGTATTGCGCAGCGGCCTGTTCCTGCCGCCACTGATGTTCACCGCCGATGAAATCGAGGCCATTGTACTGGGCTTGCGCTACGTGGATCAGCGCGGCGATGAGGTACTGGGCAAGGCGGCCGCCGACGCCCTGGCGAAAGTCGCCGCGGTGTTGGCTCCCGATGTCCGGGATGCCTTGCGCAACCCCACGGTGTTGCCCGGCCCGCCGGGTTACGGGTATCCGCAAAATACCGTGGAACTGAACGTGTATCGCCAGGCCATCCGCGTCCAGGCGAAGCTGCACATCGATTACGCCGACGTCAACAACACCCCGAGCCAGCGACTGATCTGGCCCCTGGCCCTGGGGTTTTTCAACGAGGCGCGGGTGGTAGTGGCCTGGTGCGAATTGCGTGGCGCCTACCGGACCTTTCGCACCGACCGGATTGCCTCTGCCACCGAGCAGGGCGAGTGCTATCCCGGCAGGCGCAGCGACTTGCTACGAGCCTGGATGAAATCGATGAAACTGGACGAAACCGGGCGTTTCACTCCTGACAGAAACTGACATGAGGGTGTTCTAGCATGGTGCCAGTTCGATAAAACAAGGAGCCTTACCATGTCCAATCCCGTCTCTTCCCTGGCACCGGCCATCGCCGGTTACATCGCGGCCGCCAATGCCCGTGACAGCTCGGCGGTGACGCGTTTCTTTGCCGAGGATGCCAATGTGTTCGATGAAGGACAGCATCGGGCCGGCACCCAGGACATCATCCAATGGATGGAAGACACTTCCCGCCGTTACCAGCCGCGGGTCGAAGTGCTCAACGTGCAACAACGCACGGGCAAGGTGCTGGTGCACAACCTGATCTCGGGGGCTTTCCCTGGCAGCCCGCTGGAGTTGCGGTATACCTTCCGGCTCGATGAGCAGGGCAAGATCAGCCGGCTGGATATCTCGATTTAAAAGGAGTGAGCTCCTGTGGCGAGGGGATAAATCCCCTCGCCACAAATCCCATGCTCGGTTGGCGTGATCGTTCATCGTCCGGCATGGCATACTCAGCCGCTTCCTCTTCCGGACCCGGGCCGCATGACTTTCGACTCCCCCCTGAGTGCCTGGCAGTACGCCATCGAACATCGCGGTTTTGTCCAGGATGAGGCCCAGGAGTTGGCGATCATGACCTTGGAGCAATGCCACAAGGCTTTGCACGAGGGGTGCAAGTCGATCAAGGGGGTGTATCTCTGGGGCCCGGTAGGTCGTGGCAAGACCTGGCTGATGGACCGTTTCCATGAAAGCCTCCGGGTTCCGGCCCGTCGTCAGCATTTCCATCACTTCATGGCCTGGGTGCACCAGCGTTCGTTCCAGCTCACGGGCACGCCGGACCCGTTGCAGGCCTTGGCCAGGGAGCTGAGCCGGGAAGTGCGGGTGCTGTGTTTCGATGAGTTGTTCGTCACCGACATCGGCGATGCCATCATCCTCGGGCGCCTGTTCCAGGTCATGTTCGAGTTGGGCATGGTTGTGGTGAGCACCTCGAACCTGCCTCCCGAGGAACTCTACGCCAACGGCCATAACCGTGAACGGTTCCTGCCGACCATCACGGCGATCAAACAGCACATGCAAGTCGTACCGGTGAACGGCTGGCAGGATCACCGCCAGCACCCCGGCGCGCTACAGCAACGTTATTGGCTACGAGGCGCCGGGCAACCCGAGCCATTGGGCGAGGTCTTCGAACGGTTGAGTGCAGGGCAACAGTCCAGCAGTGATCCGGTGCAAGTCGGCCATCGCTTGCTGGAGCCGGTCAAGGTCAGCGACACGGTGCTCTGGAGCCGTTACCGGGATCTGTGCGAGCAGCCGTTCTCGGCCCTGGATTTCATGGGCCTGTGTGACCGCTACAAGGTTATCCTGCTCAGCGACGTGCCCAGCTTGAGTGCCGAGCAGCGCGAAGGGCGTATCGCCCGTGGTACGGAAGACGGTGTAGAGCGGGTCGAGGCGGGGGATCGCGAGCTGCCGCAACTTTCGGTCCACGATGACGGTGTGCGACGCTTCATTGCCCTGATCGACGAATGCTACGATCGCAAGGTGCCGCTGTACCTGTCGGCCGAAGTGCCTATGGAGCAGCTGTATACCGAGGGCTATCTGCAATTTCCGTTTCGCCGTACCCTCAGTCGCCTCCAGGAAATGCAGATGCAACGTTTCGGTCAGCTCGCCTGACCCGTACCCGCCGACGGCCCCATCCGCCGGTATTACCCGCCGTACCCGCGAAGAGAGATGCAAGGTCATGGAAGAAGCCAAGGATGTTCTCGTACTGCAAGCCAGCTACACCAATCCGGTTCACGCCGAAGCGATCTGCCTCGTACTCAACGGCTATGCGCAGGACCCCATGGGCGGCGGCCGGTCGCTGCCGGCCGAAGTCCTGCTGCATCTGCCGGAAGAGCTGGCCAAGCGTCCCTACGCGTTCAGCGTGCTGGGGTTCGTCAACGGCGAGCCGGCGGGGCTGGTCAATTGTTTCGAAGGTTTTTCGACCTTTGCCTGCCGGCCGCTGGTGAATATCCATGATGTCGTCGTCATGAAGGCGTTTCGCGGACTGGGCCTGAGCCAGAAGATGCTGCAGAAAGTCGAAGACATCGCACGCCAGCGCGGTTGCTGCAAGATCACCCTGGAAGTGCTTGAAGGCAATGCCGTGGCCCAGGCCAGCTATTCGAAGTTCGGCTTCTCCGCCGGCATGTTCGATCCGGCTCACGGCCGCATGCTGTTCTGGACCAAACCCCTGTAAAAAAACTGACTGTGCCGGACCCTGTGGGAGCGGGCTTGCTCGTGAAGGGGCTGTGTCAGTCACCATAATCAGTGGCTGACCCATCGCCTTCGCGAGCAAGCCCGCTCCCACACAAATTGCGCAGGGCTCTGCGGTTACTGCTGCACCACCTTGACCGTCGGCGCCTTGGGCTGCATCAGGCTGAAGTCGATCAGCGCCTTGTGCTGGCGTTGATAGGGGTTGCCGATCAACAGCGGTCGGGCCAGGAAGTCGTTGCTGACCAGGCTCTTGCTGCGGTCCAGCTCATCGAAGCTCAAGCCTGCCAGGTCTGCCCAGGTATGGATCAGCTGAGAACTGCTGTAGGGGCGGGACAGGTCGCCGGCAAAGTTCCAGTCATGGGTTTCGCGCCACTTGGGCGAAGCCCAGGCGATGAATGGAATGGTGTACATCGGCGCGGTGGGCTTGCCTTCGTTGCGGCCAAGGGTGGCGTGACCCACCGAGTCGAACACGTCTTCACCGTGGTCCGACAGATACAGCAGAAAACCGTTGGGATCGCTCTTGGCGTAGTCCTTGATCAGGCTGGAAACCACGAAGTCGTTGTACAGCACTGCGTTGTCGTAGCTGTTGTAGGTAGGCACCTGATCGTCACGCAGACCTGCCGGTACGCCCTGGCGGTCAGTGAACTTGTTGAAGGTCGGTGGGTAACGGTACTGGTAGCTCATGTGAGTACCTAGCAGGTGTACCACGATCAACTTGCGCGGTGCGGTATCGGCCAGGGCCTTGTTGAAGGGAGCAATCACGTCGCCATCGTATTGCGCGGCGTTCTGGTTACGGTTGTTGTTCAGGTAAACCTGCTCGTCGGCCTGCTGAGAGAACGTAGTGAGCATGGTGTTGCGCTTGGTCATGGTTTGCTGGTTGGTGATCCAGAAGGTCTTGTAGCCCGCCTGTTTCATCATGCTGACCAGCGAAGGGGTCGTCAGGTACAGGTCTGGATTCTGCTCGTCGGCGAATGTCAGCACCTGTTGCAGGGCTTCGATGGTGTATGGACGCGGCGTGATCACATTGTCGAAGACCGCTAGCTGGTCCTTGAGTTTGTCCAGCTCCGGGGTGGTTTCCCTTGGGTAGCCATACAGGCTCATGCGCTGGCGGTTGGTGGACTCGCCGATCACCAGCACCAGGGTCGCCGGTTGGTTGGCCATGGTGTCCTTGAGGTTGCGCAATGGCTCGATCTTGCTGGCGCTGTGTAACATGCCTTGCATGCTTGCCAACTGCTCGCCGTAACGACGGTATGCCACCAACATCTGCCAAGGTACGGCTGGTTCGATGCGGTCTTCGAATTTTTCCAGGCCGCCGGCCAGGCTGCCGGCGCGCTGGGTTTGCTTGACGAGCGGGTAACCGACCACGGCGCCCAGGATCACAACCGCCGCGACCAGGGCCTGGCCGCGGGGCAGGTACACCGGACGCAGGCGCGTCCAGAGGAAATAAGCCACTGCGGTATGGGCGAGGAACGCCGGCACCATCCACCAGGCAAAATACTGTGTCATGTACTCGCTGGCTTCAGCCACGTTCGACTCGAACATGATGAAGATGACGCTCTGGGAAAACTCCTGCTGATAGATGAAGAAGTAACCCAGGCTGGCCATGGAACAGGCCCACAGCACTACACCGATCAACGCGGCGAGCAGGCGGGTCCGGGCAGGGAATAGCAGCATGGGCGCCAGCCACAGCGCGCTCATGATGAATGCCTGGCGGAACCCGGAGAAGCCGGAGGTATCGCTCAACAGAATAAGCAGTTGAGTAATGCCCGAGAAATACCAGAAGAACAGGAAAAGCCAGCCGAACCCGGCCCAATCGAAACCTTTCGCAGTCGTTTTGCTGCGTTTGAACAGACTCATCAAGCGCTCCAGCCTTTTATCTACACCGACGAAGCTGTTGCCACCGGATGGTAACCGCAGGCATGCGCCGAGCACCCTAAAGGCCGCTAGTATCCCGAGAGCGTTGTGAAAACTTCGTGAGTTTTTCGGTTATAGATTGGTAGCCTGGGTGCGAACGCACATGTGGCAGAGGAGTTGCCGAACAAACCTGTCCAGGGAACGGTGGGAAGCGACACCGGTTTCCCCAATGTCACTTCCTTGCGTTGCGCCTGTGGAGCGGTTATCGAACCAGGGCCTGGCCCTGATGGGAGAGTTGGGCATGCTGCAACTGCATGCGCAGCTGGGTCACTTCATCGAGCAGCAGATCGCGTTCTTCCTTGAGAAGGCGCAATTCGTCGCGACGAATGGTCACGTAAAGGGTTTGAGGAGGACGTGCGGTAACGACTGGGTCCATTGCTCACCTCGCAAATGGCTACATCAACTATAGAGATGTCGCCAGCTTTTTGGTCGACACCACTACTATCGGCGCCGATTCTGATTTCTTTTGCTCGTGAATGGAACTTTTTTATTTTTCATGGTCGCCGTGCCTTCGACCGGGTTTGAAGCGTTATCCCCCTTGTGATCGCACGAATTAACCGGAAACTATGCAGCAAGGCTCTGGACTAACCTCCACTAGTCGCAGCCAAACCGTTTCGAAGCGAGCGGCCTGTACTCGAATTAGCCACACAGGCCACTAAACCTTTGACATACCTTTATTTGTAGTAGGGAGCATCAGCACATGCAACTCGGGATCATTGGACTGGGCCGCATGGGCGGCAATATTGCGCGGCGCCTGATGCTCGATGGGCACACCACGGTGGTCTATGACCGCAACAGCGCATTCGTCGAAAACCTGCGCCAAGAAGGCGCCACGGGCGTGGCGGATCTGCCGGCGCTGGTGGCCGGGCTGGAAAAACCGCGAGCAGTCTGGGTCATGCTGCCAGCCGGCGCGCCTACTGAAGACACCATCAACGCGCTCAGCGAGCTGCTGGAACCAGGTGATGTGATCATCGATGGCGGTAACACGTATTACAAAGACGACATCCGTCGCGCCCAGGCACTGTTGGAAAAGGGCTTGAGCTACATGGATGTGGGCACCTCCGGCGGCGTCTGGGGCCTGGAGCGCGGTTATTGCATGATGATCGGCGGCGATGCCGCCGTGGTCACGCGCCTGGACCCGCTGTTCGCCAGTCTGGCACCGGGCATGGGCGATATTCCCCGCACCCGCGACCGTAAGTCCGACGACGATCGCGCCGAGCGCGGCTATATCCATGCCGGCCCCGCCGGTGCCGGGCATTTCGTGAAGATGATCCATAACGGCATCGAGTACGGCATGATGCAGGCCTTTGCCGAAGGCTTCGACATCCTCAAGACCAAGTCCAGCGAAAGCCTGCCGCCGGAACAGCGTTTCGACTTGAACCTGGCCGATATTGCCGAAGTCTGGCGACGTGGCAGTGTGGTGTCGTCCTGGTTGCTGGATCTGACAGCCGATGCCCTGGCCCGCGATCCGAAACTGGATGGCTTTTCCGGTGAGGTGGCTGACAGCGGCGAAGGACGCTGGACTATCGAGGCGGCCATTGAGCAAGCGGTGCCGGTTCCAGTGCTGTCCAGTTCGCTGTTCGCCCGTTTCCGTTCCCGCCAGCAGAGCACCTACGGTGACAAAATGCTGTCCGCCATGCGCTTCGGCTTCGGCGGCCATGTGGAGACGCCGAAAAAATGACCGCGACCGGCAGGAAATCCAAGGCAGAGCCCGCGCCACCGACCACGCTGTTCCTGTTCGGTGCCCATGGTGATCTGGTCAAGCGCCTGCTGATGCCGGCGCTGTACCACCTCAGCCGTGACGGGTTGCTGGGAGATGGACTGCAGATCATCGGCGTTGATCACAACGCCATCAGCGACGTGGACTTCGCCAGGAAACTCGAGGATTTCATCCGCCACGAAGCGGCGAGCAAGGGCGGCGATGCCGGCCGCGCGCTCGATCCGGTGCTGTGGGCCCGCTTGGCCAAGGGCATCAGCTACGTACAGGGTGACTTCCTCGACGACAGCACCTATGTAGCGTTGGCAGCGAAGATCGCCGCCAGCGGTACTGGTAATGCGGTGTTCTACCTGGCGACCGCGCCGCGCTTTTTCAGTGAGGTGGTCCGCCGTCTGGGGGCGGCCGGGTTGCTTGAGGAACAGGCTGGTGCGTTCCGGCGGGTGGTGATCGAAAAGCCGTTCGGCTCGGATCTGCACACCGCCGAAGCACTCAATGCCTGCTTGCTCAAGGTCATGAGCGAGAAGCAGATCTATCGGATCGACCATTACCTGGGCAAGGAAACCGTACAGAACATCTTGGTCAGCCGTTTCTCCAACAGTTTCTTCGAAGCGTTCTGGAACAATCATTACATCGACCACGTGCAAATCACCGCCGCTGAAACGGTGGGGGTGGAAACCCGTGGCAGTTTTTACGAGCATACCGGCGCCCTGCGGGACATGGTGCCCAACCATCTGTTCCAGTTGCTGGCGATGGTGGCCATGGAACCGCCGGCCGCCTTCGGTGCCGACGCGGTCCGAGGGGAGAAAGCCAAGGTGGTTGGGGCTATCCGCCCCTGGTCGGTGGAACAGGCTCGCGCCAATTCGGTGCGCGGCCAGTACGTCGCTGGCACCATCGACGGCAAGCCGGTGAATGGTTACCGCGAGGAAGCCAACGTGGCGGCCGACAGCGGCACCGAAACCTACGTCGCCCTGAAGGTCATGATCGACAACTGGCGTTGGGTAGGGGTGCCGTTTTATCTGCGTACCGGCAAGCGCATGAGCGTGCGGGACACGGAAATCGTCATCTGCTTCAAGCCGGCGCCCTACGCGCAGTTTCGCGATACCGAAGTCGAGAAGTTGCAACCGACCTACCTGAAGATACAGATCCAGCCCAACGAAGGCATGTGGTTCGATCTGCTGGCCAAGCGGCCGGGACCGACGCTCGACATGGCGAATATAGAACTGGGTTTCGCCTACAAGGATTTCTTCGAAATGCAGCCATCCACGGGTTACGAAACCCTGATCTACGATTGCCTGACCGGCGATCAGACGTTGTTCCAGCGTGCCGACAACATCGAAAATGGCTGGCGTGCCGTGCAGCCGTTTCTCGATGCCTGGCAGCAGGACGCGACCGTCCAGCCCTACAAGGCCGGAGAAGATGGCCCATCCGCCGCCGATGACCTGCTGACACGCGATGCTCGCGCCTGGCATGACCTAGGATGAGTGATCAATTGAAACGTCCCATCCGTTTTCTGCTCAGTGACATGGACGGCACGCTGCTGCTGCCCGACCACAGCCTCAACCAGCGCACCATCGAGGCCGTTCGTTCCCTGCGCGAGGCCGGTGTGTTGTTCAGCCTCGCCACCGGACGGCCACCTCGGGCAATGTTGCAGCAGATCGAAGCCCTGGGTGTCGATTTGCCAACGGCGGCGTTCAACGGCGGTACCCTGGTTCATCCGGACGGCAGCTTCCTCGCCGTGCACTACCTGCCGCCCGAGGTGGCGTTGATGACCCTGGCGCTGTACGCCGATCAGCCTGGCATCGAGGTCTGGGTGTTTGCCGATGGCCATTGGCTGGTGCGTGACGCCCACGGGCCGATGGTGCCGGTGGAAACCCGCGGCCTGGGCTATCCGCCTGTTGAAGTCGAGAGTTTCGAGCCCTACCTGGAGCGTATCGACAAGATCGTCGCCACCAGCGCCAATACGGATCTGTTGGTCGAGCTGGAGGCCCGCCTGCATCCGTTGCTCAAGGGCCAGGCCCAAGTGTCGCGTTCGCAACCGATCTACCTGGACGTTACGGCAATACAAGCCAACAAGGGGGAGGCGCTGTCGACCCTGGCGGCATTCCTGGGGGTACCGCTGGAGCAGACGGCGGCCATGGGCGACGGTGGCAATGATCCGGCGATGTTCCATCGCGCGGGCCTGTCGATCGCCATGGGGCAGGCGGAAGAGGCGATCAGGCGCCAGGCCGATGTGATTACCGCATCCGTTATCGAGGACGGCGCGGCGCTGGCGATCGAACGGTACATCCTGCCCCGGTGACTTCGCATACTTTTGTGGGAGCGGGCTTGCTCGCGAAAGCGGTGGGTCAATCTAAAGGTCGACTGACACTCCGTTTTCGCGAGCAAGCCCGCTCCCACAGGTTTTGCGCAGAACTCTGGTTATTCAATTACAGCCAATACGTCACCGCAAACCACCCCAAGCCACCCATGACCACGGTATAGGGCAGGGCCATCCACACCATCCGGCCATACGACAGGCGAATCAGTGGCGCAATGGCTGAGGTCAGCAGGAACAGGAAGGCAGCCTGGCCGTTGGGCGTGGCGACGCTGGGCAGGTTGGTGCCGGTATTGATCGCCACCGCCAGGGTCTCGAACTGTTCGCGGCTCATGAGGCCGGAGATGAAGGCCTGCTTCACTTCGGTGATGTAGATGGTGGCCACGAATACGTTGTCGCTGATGGCCGACAGCAGACCATTGGCAATAAACAGCATGCCGGGCTGCTGATCGGCGGGCAGGGCCAATACCCATTGGATCAGTGGTGTGAACAACTGCTGATCGTGAATCACCGCCACCACCGCAAAGAACACCACCAGCAGCGAGGTGAACGGCATCGCGTCCTTGAACGCATTGCCCAGGCGGTGCTCATCGGTGATGCCGGTGAACGCGGTGATCAGCACGATCACCGTCAGGCCGATCAGTCCGACTTCGGCGATATGCAAGGCCAGGGCCACGATCAGGATCAGTGCGGCAATACCCTGGACGATCAGGGCCGCGCGTTGCCGTGAGGTGCGCTCGCGGTTGTCCTGCTCGGCATAGTCGGCCAGCACGGTACGAACGTTTTCCGGCAGCAGCGTGCCGTAACCGAACCAGCGCAGCTTTTCCAACGCCACGCAGGTCACCAGCCCGGCCACCAGCACCGGCAGCGATACGGGGGCGACCTTCAGGAAGAAGCCCGCGAAATGCCAGCCCATTTCATGGCCGATCAGCAGGTTCTGTGGCTCACCCACCAAGGTGCATACGCCACCCAGCGCGGTGCCGACGACGCCGTGCATCAGCAGACTGCGCAAAAACGCCCGGAACTGATCCAGGTCCCCGTGGTGCAAGGCCGGCAGGTCGTGGTCTTCATCGACGTTGCTGTCCTGGCGTGGATCATTCCCCGAAGCGACGCGGTGGTAAACCGAATAGAAGCCCACGGCGGCGCTGATGATCACCGCCGTGACGGTCAACGCATCGAGAAAAGCCGACAGGAATGCCGAGAGAAAGCAGAACATCAGAGCCAGCAATGCCTTGGAGCTTACGCCCAGTAGCAGGCGAGAGAACAGGAAGAGCAGCAGGTCCTTCATGAAGTAGATCCCGGCGACCATGAACATCAGCAGCAGGATCACCGGGAAGTTGTGCAGCAACTCGTCGTACAGCGCCTTGGGGGTGGTCATGCCCAGCGCCAGGGCTTCGATCAGCAGCAGGCCGCCGGGCATCAATGGATAGCACTTGAGGGCCATGGCGAGGGTGAAGATAAACTCGATGACCAGCATCCAGCCCGCTGCCACCGGACCGAGGGTCCACAATACCAGGGCGTTGACGATCAGGAAGGTGACGATGCACGCCTTGTACCAGCGTGGAGAGTGCCCAAGGAAGTTGTGGGCGAAAGCCTGGGCCATTGAACCGGACATCGGCTGCTCCTTTTATTTAGAAGCGCGCAACTTGCCGTAAGCAATGAGGAATATCAAGCGTAGGAATTCATACCGCTCATCAGCGGTCGGTGCTTTTCGGGTCAGGCCCGATATCGTGTCACCACGGCTCGGTAGGTCCCGTGGAGGGAATGGCCTCCCACCAGGATTTTTCCATTGGCCTGTATCGCGAGGGAGGTGGCGGTGTCCAGGCTATAGCCGAGCCGCGTACGAACCCAGCCTTTGCCCTGGCCGAACATCGGGTCGAGGTTGGCGTCCGGCAGATGCCGGGCCAGAACGAAGTCGGCCTCGATGCCACCGATGGTGGCTCCGGCGGTGACCAGTTTTCCATCGGGTTGAGCCTGGGCGGCGGTCCACTGGCTGGCAGCGCGCCCGATCTCCAGGAGCCGGCACGGTCCCTGGTTGCAGTGTTGATCCGGTTTGCCGTCCCGGTGCACCTTCAGGGACAGGCAATGCATCGGGTCGCGACTGCTGCCGAATGCTTGCAGATCACCGTTCTGGTGTTGAACGATCTGGTTGATCATCACACCGCGCTCCTTGGCGGCGATGGACAGGAAACCGTTCTCGCCGAAGCTGTCATCGAGTCTGCCGCTGGGGTCATAACGGACCATCAAGCCTTGCTGGGGCAGATCGATGGCGCCACCCACCACGATGTTGCCGTCGGCCTGGAGGGCGAGGCAGCTCAGCCAGGTGTTCTTCAGCAGGCGCCGGACCATGACAAAACCGCCTCTGTTGAATGAGCTGTCCAGTGTGCCGTCCGCTAGTACTCGGATCAGGATGCCGACATGGTCGGACAGTTGGTAATGATGATTGGCCAGCAACAGAATCCGACCGTCAGCCTGCACGCGCACGTCGCAGGCTTCCAGGCCTGGCAGGCCAGGTGGCAGCCAGGGGTCGCGCAGACCTTGGGACAGATTGCCTTCGATCCGAATGACTTGTCGTCCGGCGTTGCCGAAACCGGGAACGGGGTGGCCTTGTTGATCGAACAGAGCCAAGGCGGGGAGGGTACGCTGGGTGCTTTCGTAATGCAGGCCGGATAACAGGATCTTTCCGTCGGCTAACTCGGTGACTTTGCCTGCCGTTGCTTCGAAGCCTTGCTCAAAAGAACCGGTTACACAGCCACCGGCTCCAAAGCCCGGATCGGCCAAACCATCGTGGTTGAGCCGTGCGAGCCCGAACCGGCAGCCATGTGGCGTCTCTAGCTTGGCCGCCACCAGGATTCTTCCGGTTCGGTCGAGGGTCAACCCGGTGGTCCGGCTGGAACTGCTGCCGGAAAAATGAACCACCGCCTTGCCGTTGTTGGCAAAGCCAGCGTCCAGTTGGCCGGCGTGTACCGCCGCCATTGGGAGTTCAGGCGCGAATTGATTGAGCATGCATGCCTCTCCTTGCGCGTCGACCGGCCCGGAGGGGCGATGACTGCATGAGGGCAACATTCAATCCCTGAATGTGACAGTGCACAACTGTCAGTCTCTGCACAAATAGCTGCGATTCGTGCCAGAGCAATGACTTTTCGACTCAGTGCCAAGCCTGCTATCGAAACAGGCTCTGGACTGCATACGAAAAAGAGCGTGTTTATTCCGGCATGGACCAGGATTGCAACTTGTAACCTTCCTGGCTCAATTCGGCGCGGGCCTGTTTCAACAGCTTGGCCAGTTGGGCTGGATCGGTATAAGCGCTGCTTGGAATCTGAGTGCGGCCAATATGGGTATTGGTGCGGTCGACGACGGTCAGGCTCAATTCGCCGTTACCATCCTGTGGAGCCCAGGCCACGCACTGGAAAGGTTTAAATGCGCGGTCGGCAATCAAAAGAGCTTCGTTGATACGGAGCGGGGCGTTCATGGCGTTCTCTCATAAAAGTGCCCAATCAGATGATGTGCCGTCGGTTGGGCGGACCGTGCGGCGGGTTACTTGTACTGATGTTCCGAACCGTGGATCAGGTCACACATTCCTTGAATAAATTTCGATTTTCTTTCAGACCCGCTCAAAAGCCTTTTGTTTGAAAGCGCCCTGAAAGATTTCCGATACGGTAACTAACGAAACGCTCGCTTATAACCACTTTTAAGAGGTTTCAATAATCAATTGATACAAGGGTGCGTCAACTTCTTGCTACTGTTACATGCAGGTTCGCCAAACGACTGTTTCTAATAATATTTCTTATTTTTGGCGCCAAGGATCAGTCATGATCGAAGCCAGTACGTCACGTCGTCTGCTCGTGGTTGATCCCTGCGATGATTGCCATCGCCTGTTACCGGGCCTACGCACCGTGGGTTGGGCGGTAGAGAGTTGCTCTCTCGAACATGCCGCTGATCGAGCGTGCGACGTGGGGCTTTTGAGGTTGCAGCCTTTTCACCTGGAGCGTCCGGAAGCGGTCAAGGAGTTGATCAGCCGCAGCGGTACCGAGTGGATCGCCGTGCTTAACCAGGAAGTGCTGCGCCTGAAGAATGTGGGCGATTTTGTCTGCGAATGGTTTTTTGATTTCCATACGCTGCCCTTCGATGTCTCACGGGTCCAGGTGACACTGGGCCGGGCGTTTGGCATGGCGCGGCTGCGCGGGCAGGGCTCGGTTCATGTCCAACTCCCCGAGCATGAACTGCTGGGCGACAGCAAGCCGATTCGCGAATTGCGCAAGTTGTTGAGCAAACTGGCGCCCACCGAGTCGCCGGTATTGATCCGTGGCGAGAGCGGTACTGGCAAGGAACTGGTGGCGCGCACCCTGCATTCACAGTCCTTGCGGCGCAATAAGCCGTTCATTGCCATCAACTGTGGCGCGATCCCTGAACACTTGATTCAATCCGAATTGTTCGGCCATGAGAAAGGCGCGTTCACTGGGGCTCACCAGCGCAAGATCGGTCGCATCGAAGCGGCCCACGGCGGGACACTGTTTCTGGACGAGATTGGCGACCTGCCGCTGGAGTTGCAGGCCAATCTACTGCGATTCCTGCAGGAAAAACACATTGAGCGAGTCGGTGGCAGCCAGCCGATTGCCGTCGATGTCCGGGTACTGGCGGCCACCCACGTGGACCTGGAGGCGGCCATTGAGCATCGGCTGTTTCGTGAAGACCTGTACTATCGCCTGAACGTGTTGCAAGTGGTGATGGCGCCGCTGCGGGAACGCCACGGCGACCTATCGATGCTCGCCAGTCACTTTTCTCATCTCTACAGCCAGGAAACCGGTCGTCGGCCCCGTAGCTTCAGCGAGGATGCGCTGGTGGCGATGGGCATGCACGACTGGCCGGGCAATATCCGGGAACTGGCCAACCGTGTCCGCCGCGGCCTGGTGCTGGCCGAGGGGCGGCAGATCGAAGCCCGGGACCTTGGCCTGGCCAGCCCTCATGGGGTCGTAGCACCGATGGGCACCCTTGAAGACTACAAGACCCGTGCCGAGCGCCAGGCATTGAGCGATGTGCTCAACCGTCACAGTGACAACCTGAGCGTCGCGGCCCGGGTCCTGGGTGTGTCCCGACCAACGTTCTATCGCCTGCTGCACAAGCATCAGATCCGCTGAGTGATCTCCTGTATGGACCCTGTGGGAGCGGGGGTGGGGGGGGGGGGGGGGGGGGGGGGGGGCCGGGGGGGGGGGGGAAAACCCCCAAAGACAGACAAACCCCCCCCCCAACACACCGCCCTGTGGACCCCCCAACTTCCCGGCCGTCGCTTCCGCTCCCCGCCCGGGGGGGCCGGGCGGGGGCCCCCGGGGGGGGGGGCCCCCCCCCCCCCCCCCCCCCCCCCACCCCCGCTCCCACAAGGGTTCTGAGTTGAACAGGCAAGCTGTGGTCGCCAGCAAAACCTGTGTGAGCCTGGCCTGCGCTAGAAATAATACGGAAACTTGAGACTGAAGCTGAAATCCGGCGCATCGTCGGTCAGCCCGATGGACAGGTTGGGCACGATGGTGAGGTTGTCGGAGGCGGCGATGGTCATGCCGATATTGAAGTAGCCGGCATTGGCATCACTGGAGACCACTGACTCCCAATCCCCGCCGTCCTGCTTGAGCTTGCTCTTTTTCTGGATCAGGTCCGATATCGAGAACGACATGCTCATTTTCTCGTTCAGCGCAAAGGCCAAGCCTGCGCCGATCTGAAAGCTGTCGCCGATCTGTACCTTGCCCGGCACTTTCTGGTTGACGGTGGAACTGATGTCGTCGAACGACTCTTCGAAGTTGTGGGTGTAGGCCAGGGTGCCGAACAGCACGGCCGGGTCGAACGTCTTGACCAGGGAAAGCCCGGGGGTGATCGACCAGACGCCGTTGCCGGTGGGTAAATCCTCCGGTACGAACAGGTTGGTATTGCTCGGGGACTGGCGCAGCTTGATGCCAAATGGATCCTTGCCGGTCGGGGCCTTGACGCGCAGGGTCACCACCGCGTCAGGGGTATTGATCGATTCGTCCATGAACTTGTAGGCAATGCCGAAATTGACATCGCCGATAGTGGGGTCGCGGGTGACGGTTTCTTCGCTGGTGACACCGGCTGCGCCGTTATTGGCGCCGCCGGACTGGTACGTGGATTCGCGGTAGACCACCGGTACATTGAGGTCGAACTGCCAGCGATTGTCGAAGTTGTAACGGCCGGTGAGGTCCAGCGTCCAGGTGTCGGCCTTGATCCGATCCAGGTTGATATTGCCCAGGAAAATCGAATCCAGGGCCAGGAAGCCATTGAGGATCAGTTGCCGGGTGTCGTAACGCGAATAGGTCACCCCGGTTTCGAAGCTGAATTTGCCGCCACCGAAGAAGCCGCTGGCCTCGTCATAGAGGTTGGAGACGCTCTGGGCCGGTTGCGAATCGTCGGCCAGGGATTGTCCGTAGCCGCTGCCGCCAGCCGTTGCCGCGCCGCTGCCGGCCACGTTCTGGTTGCCTTTCATATCGGCCGGGGATTTGACCAGGCGCTTGGGCGGTGGGGCGGCAGGCTGGTCTTCTACCTGGCGCACCCGTTGTTCGAGTACCGCCAGGGCTTTTTGCTGGACCTCGTATCGTTGCCGGAGCTCGAGCAGCTCCTGCTTCAATGCCTCGATGTCCGCATCCGGTGCTGCTTGCAGCAAGGTCGCCGGGAACAACGTGCTCAGACACATTACAGCGCGCAACGATACGGATCGATACATGAAAATGCCGTCCCTATTTGCCCAGTGGTCGAAAGGCAGCGTAGTTCAATACCCGAGATTGCGTAGGCCGCGCAGCTGCGTCAGATTGCAGTCCAGCGCCCCGGCACTGGGGCCGTTGTTGTTCAGCACCACGTTGAGCTGGGTCATGTTGTTGACCATGTTGCTGTTGCCCAGCAGGCGGGTATTTTGCAAAAGACCTCCCTGGGCGACTTGTTGCAGGGTGCTGCCCTGGTTATGGCTGGCCTGGATCGCCATCTGCACACCGCTGCCGGTGGCGGTTACCGCGACGCTGCCGGCGGCGTTGCTGCCGCTGATGGTCTGGCCACTGGTCAACAGCTGGCCTTGGGAGGGGGCGAGGGCGGGGGGCTGGTTGCTTTCTTTCACATTGATGCTGACATTGTTATAGGCGGTATTGCCATCGCCGGCGGCCCGGACGCTCTGGGTGACGCCCTGGCCGGTCCCGAGGCCTGCTCCACCGGTAATGTTGCCGCTGCCCTGTTCCGGAGTGCTGCCATTGCCGGTCTGCTTGATGGTGGAGACGTAGAACTCGGGCTTGACGGTGGAGGCCTGGATCTGCATGGAGCTGGTCGCGCCGATCAGATCGCCGCTGGCGTTGCGCCAGGTACTGCTCATGACGATGCCGAAGCTGATGACCCGCCCGGGCATAACATACCGACCGCGCAGCTCGGCGAGTTCCTGGTCCTTGACCTCTATGGGTTTGAATCCGGCATGGGCATAGCCCGACGCGGTCGCGGCCAGGCAGGCCAGCGACAGCCAGTATGAAGTTTTCATGTACCGCTCCCGGAGCATCCTGCTCCTTTTGTATTTATCGTTGGCAGTTGGTCGGCGATTAAAAAAAGTCGCTCTGTATGAAACCGAAATCCATCAATTCCGCATCCTTGACCGGGTTGAATCCATCCAGCTTGTTACGTGCCGTCAACGGTTGCGGCGGGCTGCGTAGTGCATTGGTCTTGTCGTAGCCGGGACCGACGATGGCAAAGACGATGCCGTTCCAGCCCTTGACGAAGTCGTCGTGGGCGTAGCGCTTGTGCCCTAGCACCGGGTCGGCGATGTAGACCCACTGCTTGTCGGCCCGCTGCAACACCACGAAGTGCTTGTAGCCACGTATTTCCATCAACACCACGACCGGAATCGTCACGGCTTCGAGCTTTTGCGCCGGTATCCGGTAGCCTCGGGCGCGCATGCCGATGACTTCCACGTAGCGTTTCATGTCCAGCATGGAGAAGCCCTGGGTGCGTACGAGGTCCTGGTCGGCATTGACCAGCATGCCTTTGATGACATGCTCTTCATCGACGTCCAGCCAGTAGGCCTGGCGCAGCACCGTGGCCAGTGCGGCGGCACCGCAGCTGAAATCGGTTTTCTGTTCGACGATGTTGCTGAACTTGCGCTCGCGCACGCTTTGCACCGGTTTGTAGACCAGCATGCCGCCGGGCAGGGCGGCGACCGGCATTTGCGCAGCTTCAGTGACACAAGCCATGCAAAGCAGCAGGGAAAGGGCAGTCGCACGCATGATCGATACGCCTTGTGGAAACCCTGGAAAAGAAGCCCCGTTGCCGGGGCCCCATTTCACACGTAGCTACATGCAGGCTTTGCAGCCGGCAGCGATGGACAGCGAGTTGCTCTGTTGGTTGCCCACGCCCGCCGACACGTTGGCGCCGCCGTTGCCGGAGAAGCCGTTCATGGAGTTGTTCATGGTGGCGTTGTTGATGACAGGGTTTTTCCAGCCATCGCGGGTCAGCACTTGTTGAGTATTGCTGCCGGCCAGCTCGAAAGTGCCCACGGCGGAGAACTTGAACTTGTCGTCATCATGACCGCCGCCATAGCCACCTTTGTTGCCCCAGCCGCCATGGTCGTTGTCTTCGGCGGTACCGGTGCCTTTGGCCTTGAACGTGCCGGAGGCTTCATAGGTGCTGGTGAGGGTGTCGGTCTTGTAGGTCTTCACGCCTTTGTTGTCCACCACCAGGCCGGTGGAGGTCTGGTCGGCTGCGGCCGAGGCTTGTGCCACACGGCCACCCGATACGGCGATGGCCAGGTTGTTTTTCTGTTGGTTGAAGTTGCCGGCGGTCACGTTGATGCCGATGTTGCCGGAGCCGTTGTTGCCCGCGTTGGTGAGCGACGCGTTGTTTTGGGTCGAGTTGTTTTTGACGTAGTTATTGTTATTGACCTGGGTGGCGCTGGACATGGAGAGAGCCGAACCGAAGATGAAGCTTTCGTCCGCAGTGGCCAGGGCGGCGGCGTTGTCTTGCTGGTTACCGTCGCCGGCCGCGACGTTGGCGCCCATGTTACCGTTGCTGCCATTGAGCGAGTCCTTGGCTTCAGCGGTGTTCCTGGTGGCCTGGTTGGTCACTACGTTACCGTCGCTGTTCTGCTCATCCAGCACCGTAGCCCCAGCACCGGCGCTGATGGAGAGCAGTTGATCCAGCGTCGGCCCTTGGTGGTCATGACCGCCATGACCGTGACCGTGGTTGTTATTGTTGCCACCGGCCTGTGCGGCCATTGCCATGACAGCGGCGAGAGCGAAAACCAATGGTTTGAGTGCCATTGTCGGTTTCATGGTGTTTCTCCTTGCGTGTCGTTGGTTAAGTGTGTCGGTACTTTCTTATGGTTTTACAGCCCGGGTCAGTCTGCGACCCGGATGCTCAGGGTGTTGGCCATGCGGTTCCCCACCCCGGCACTCTGGTTCACCTGGATGACCCCTCGGCTGCCGGTGAAGGCCTGGTCGCTGGTAACGACCTGGCGGCTGCCGGTTGGGGTGCCAGTTGCGCCTGAGTTCGGTAATAGCGCCACGTTCTGTTGAGAAAGCGCGCTGTCGTCAATGCTCTGCGGCTGGGCACTGATACCCACCCGCATGACATTGGCCATCTGGTTGTTGGCCCCGGCGGACTGGTTGACGCCCAGCACACCGTTGCCGTTGCTGAAAGAGCTGCCGCCGATGCGGGCGGTTGCGTTCATGGAAGGATCGGCGGGGGTGTCCAGCTGCTGACGCACGATGGTGGTGGCCTGTGCCTCGGTGCCGATCGCGATGGCCCGGGTGTTGGTCTGCTGGGTGCGGTCGCCCGCCGCCTGGTTGACGTTGAAGTTACCGGTATAACGGCTGCCGGAATCCTGCAAGGTGGCGCTGCTGACCATCGCCACGCCTGAATCGGCGAATGCCGTGGTCGAGCCGAGCAGGGCGAGCAGGAACAGGACCGGTCTCATGTCATTGACCTCCCGCCAGACGACCCAGCGGGGCCAGGCCGGAACTCAGCGAGCGATTGATGGTGCCGGAAATCGCCCCCCCGCTGCCGCCGCCATGGCCAGCGCTCATGCCGGGCATGCCGCTGGGGTTGGTGACGACATTCAAACCCTGCACGCCGGAATTCGTGTTGAGGGTGTTACGGATCGCCGAGCCGCTGGCGACGCTGGCAAATTCGCCGTCGCTCAGTTCGGTGCTGGTGGTCGCTTGGCTGATTCGATCGGAAGGGTTGGCATTGACGGTGGTCGGGTAGGGGTCCTTGCCACCGTTGCGACCGATATGGACCGGCTGTACGTCACGGTTGAGGACAATGACGCCGTTGCCTTCGGCCTGTACCGGCAGGCTGAGGGTTGCGCTGGCGACGCAGCCGATCAACCACAGGACGGTCAAACTTCTATCGAAAGTTCCCACGGCATCGATTCCTTCTTCGGTGGGCTGGCCTTGGTCCAGCGTTGCGAAGGGGATAGAGCAGATGCCGTGCCGGTTTGTAAAAAATCTTTTGATTCAATGGGTTGGTTATTGCGGCGCACCGGCTGGTGCCCGAGTTGTTTCAAGACTGAGACAGGCCGCATGAAGGTCAACTGGCCAGCTGCTGTCAAATGGCTCTGGATCCAGGCGCTTGACGGGGTGTTTCAGTGACTTGACAGTCAGGATGGCAAACCGCTGAAACAGCGTTGGGTCCGGGTTTGCCGCGACGACAATGTTTCAGGAATGGAACAGGATGGCGCTGTGCCGGCATTCCGCCCGGCGGGCGACTGTTCAGTCCTGGAGCAGTTGGCTCACGGCTTCGAACACCTGGCGTTGGCGCTGCGCCCAATCGCCTTCGATCACCTGGAAAGGTTGCTGGTGCCGGACCAGCCAATCCTCGATGGCCGCGAAAAATTGCAGGCGTTGCGCCAGCTCAGGCTGGCAGCGCAGACCGTCGCCAGTCCATTCGACCTGCTCGGGGCTCAACAACAGATGGAGGTCGTAATGACGGCTCAGCAAGGCCGGCTCCAGCCAGTCCGGGCAATCGCCGAACAGGGTCCGGCTCCAGAGAATATTGCTCAACAGGTGGGTGTCGAGGATCAGTAGCGCCGGCAGCCGGGCACGGGCTGCGTCTTCCCAGGCCAATTGTCCGTTGGCGATCTCGGTGATGTCATCCAGACAGGTGTCGCGGGGGTATTGCTCCATGAAGTGGCGGACATATTCATCCACCCGCAAGCCACCGAAGCGTTCCTGCAACTGCGTCGCCAGCCAGCTCTTGCCGGCAGACTCGGGGCCGGTCAAGACCACCACCTTCATGCGCGCAGGGCCGGGTCGGCGCGCCATTCCCGCCAGCCCTGCACGGCCAGGAGGGTGAACAAGGCGTAGAGCGCGGCGGTCAGGTGCAGGCCCTTGTAGATGAACAGGCCGACGAAGATCACGTCCAGGGCGATCCATAAAGGCCAGCATTGCACGCGTTTCTGCGCCATCCACCACTGGGCCACGAGGCTGAAGCCGGTGAGCGCCGCATCGAGCCAGGGTTGGGCGGCGTCGGTCCAGTGCGCCATGGCAGCGCCCAGCACCAGACTGCCCGCTGCGCCGACCGCGAGGCCAAGCAGCACCGACGGTCCGCCCAGGCGTGTGACCTGGCGTCCGTCGTGACGCTGGCCGGCACGGGTCCACTGCCACCAGCCGTACAGTTGCAGTGCGGCGTAGACCACTTGCAGCAGCATGTCCGAATACAGCTTCACGTCGTAGAAAATCCAGCTGTACAGCAACACCATGACCAGGCCGATCGGCCAGCACCAGGGGTTCTGTTTGACGGTCAACCAGACAGCGATCACGCCGAGGGCTGCGGCAAACAGTTCAAGCCCGGACATGGCGGTTCCTTGGGGAATGGAAAAGGGGGGCGATTGTAAACGGTATGGTGGGGGCAGCTCCAACATCAATGTTGGGCGTGCCGGCGTTATCGCGAGCAGGCTCGCTCCCACAAGATTTCCGGGTTGGTCGCCAGCAGACCCCTGTGGGAGCGAGCCTGCTCGCGATGGCGGCGGGTCAGCTTCAAACCCGGAACTGTTTGAGCAGGCTGTTCAGCTGTTCGCTCAGCGCCTTGAGGCGTGCACTTGCCAGGCTCGACTGCTCCGCTGCCAGGGCGGTGCTGTGGGAGAGGCCGGCGGCCTGGGTGACGTTCTGGTTGATGTCCTCTACCACGTGGGCCTGTTGCAAGGTGGCGCTGGCGATGGAGGCGTTCAGGCTGTTGAGATTACGCAGGGCCTGGCCAATGGCGTTGAGGCTGGCGCCCGCCAGGCCTGCTTGTTCGATGGTCAGTTGCGAGGCACGGCTGCTGTCGCCGATGACTTTCACCGCGGCTTCGGAGTGAGTTTGCAGACGCTCGATCATCCCCTGGATCTCGGCGGTGGATTTCTGCGTGCGCTGGGCCAGCAACCTCACCTCATCGGCCACCACGGCAAAGCCCCGGCCCTGTTCCCCGGCGCGAGCGGCCTCGATCGCCGCGTTGAGGGCTAACAAGTTGGTCTGCTCGGCAATGGAGCGGATCACCTCCAGCACGCTGCCGATCTGGGTGCTTTCGCTGGCCAGGGTACGAATCACCTCTACCGCCTGGTCGATGGTCTGGGAAAGACGGTCGATCTGCTGCAAGCTGCCGTCGATATTGACCTGGCCCTGCTGGGCCTGGGATTCGGCGTCGCGCATTTCACTGGCGGCGTGTTCGGCGTTCTTGGCCACGTCCTGCACACCGTAGGTCACTTCGTTGATCGCCGTGGCAACCAGTTCCATCTGCTGCGATTGCTGCTGGCTGCGTTCCTGGGCCTGGGCGGCGTCGCTCCCCAGCTCATTGGACGACTGTCCCAGCGCGCTGGCTGAATCCTGCAACTGACCTACTACTTGGCGCAACTTGGTGGTAAACGCGTTGAAGTGTCGGGCCAGTTGGGTGACTTCATCCTGACCGTGGGTGTCGAGGGTGCGGGTCAGGTCGCTTTCACCGCTGGCAATATTGGCCATGGCATTCACCGTTTCCTGCAGGGGCCGCACGATGCTGCGCACGATCAGGGTCAGCAGCAGACTCATGATCAATACGATCGACAGGCCGATCAACGAGGCCTTGATCAGTTGAGCCTGGAACTCGGCCTGTACGTCATCCACGTACACCCCCGAACCGATGATCCAGCCCCAGGGCTCGAACAGTTTGACGTAGGAAGTTTTCCCAACCGGTGCCTCGGCACCCGGCTTCGGCCACAGATAGTTCACCATCCCGGCACCCTTGGCCTTGGCGATGCTGACCATTTCGTTGAACAGCGCGAAGCCGTTCGGGTCGCGGATCGCCGAGAGATTCTGGCCTTCGAGCTTCGGGTTGGTGGGGTGCATGACCATGACCGGTGTCAGGTCATTGATCCAGAAATAATCCGTCTCGTTGTAGCGCAAGCCTCGCACGGCGCTGAGGGCCTGCTTCTGGGCGGCTTCGCGGGTCAGGGTGCCGGCGGTTTCCAGGCCGTGGTAATAGCTCAGCACGCCACTGGCGGTCTGGACCACATGTTGGGTTTTCTGCACCTTGGCCTGATAGAGATCGCTGTGGATCTGTTTCAGCATCAGGGCGCCCAAGGTGAATACCATCAGGATGGCCACGACGAGGATGAGCCACAAGCGTCGGCTGATCGACACATTGCGCAAGCTATTCATACGCTGTCACTCCAGTTTCTTGTTCTTGTCATCCACGGCCGGTGGATTGCCCCCTGGGTCATAACGCGGCAGTGTTATGAGGGCTTGTCTGATAGGATTTCGGCCTCGCAACGCAAAACCTGAGCCTGCCTTGGATTTTTCATTGGTTTTCTGGGGAAGGGCGCGGGTATCGTGCACCCGCCGTGCATCATGGCATAACACTTTGATTATCGATGAGAGCCTGTCCGACGGGGCTCTTTTGGGGGATGAATGGATTTGTGGACGGCCTTTCAGGCACTGATTCTTGGCATTGTAGAAGGGCTGACGGAATTCCTGCCGATATCCAGCACGGGGCACCAGATCATCGCCGCCGACTTGCTCGGGTTCGGCGGGGAACGGGCCATGGCGTTCAACATCATCATCCAGTTGGGCGCGATCCTGGCGGTGGTCTGGGAGTTCCGGCGCAAGATCTTCGCTGTGGTGTTGGGTCTGCCCACCCAGCCCGGGGCCCGGCGGTTTACCGCCAACCTGTTGATCGCCTTCCTGCCTGCCGTGGTGCTGGGCGTGCTGTTTGCCGATCTGATTCACGAATACCTGTTCAACCCGATCACCGTGGCCGCCGCGCTGGTGGTGGGTGGTTTCATCATGCTGTGGGCCGAGCAGCGCCAGCATGAAGTACACGCCGAAACGGTGGACGAGATCACTTGGAAGGATGCACTCAAGGTTGGTATGGCCCAGTGCCTGGCGATGATTCCCGGCACCTCCCGTTCCGGCTCGACCATCATCGGCGGGTTGCTGTTCGGCCTCTCGCGCAAGACCGCGACCGAGTTCTCTTTCTTCCTGGCCATGCCGACCATGGTGGGTGCGGCTGTGTATTCGGGCTACAAGTACCGTGCGCTCTTCGTACCGGCGGATTTCCCGGTGTTCGCCATCGGTTTCGTCACCGCGTTCATCTTCGCCATGATCGCGGTCAGGGGACTGCTGCGGTTCATCGCCAGCCACAGCTATGCGGTGTTCGCCTGGTATCGGATCGTGTTCGGCTTGTTGATCCTGGCGACCTGGCAATTCGGTTGGGTCGATTGGGCGACCGCCCGGCCATGAACGATTCCGGCACTCGCAGGCACGCCGCTCGCCATACCGGAGGGGTGGTGCAGAACCTGCGGCTCAAGTTGATCGTGTTCGCGCTGCTGTGCGCGCTGCCGTTGACGGGCTCGCTGCTGCTAGGGCTGCAGGAAGCGTCATGGGTGCCGTTGACGGCCTATGGAGTCGTCAGCGTCGTGGCATTCCTGCTGTACTGGAGTGACAAGCGCAAGGCGCGCTCCGACGCCTGGCGCACCCCCGAGAACGTACTGCACGCCGTGGAGCTGGCCGGCGGCTGGCCGGGGGCGTTGCTGGCCCAACAGGTCTTTCGACACAAGACCCGCAAGGTGTCGTTCCAGGTGGTGTTCTGGTTCATCGTGCTGCTGCACCAAGCGTTCTGGGTCGACCAGTTGTTCCTGGGCGGCCATCTGCTGGCCTGGGTTTGACGTCACGGCAGTAACAAGCCGACCTGGGTGCGCTTGGGCAATCTGCTGACCACCAGTTGGTGGGAGCGTCGCAGCAAGTTGTGCAGTTCTTCGGCGCCCAGGGGGTAGGGCGTGTGCATGATGATCCATTGGGCTCGCGCCAGGTACGGGGCAGGATGAATGCCGGGGCGGTCGCAATGTCCCAGGAACAGGTCCTTGTCGACCTTGAACGCCAATGAGTCGCTGCGCAGGCCCTGCAGGGCGAACATCTTGTTCCCGGCGATGGAAAACACCCGCACGCCACCCCATTTGTAATCTTCCCTGGCGCCAGGCAGGCCCAGGCAAAACCGTGCGACATCCTCTTCGCTCAAACTCATATCGTCCTTTCTCCACAAAGGTTGAAGGCCTCCACCAGATGGTCGAGCCATGCGCGTACCGCCGGCAACATGCCGCGTCGATGGGGATAGACCGCCTGCAACCAGCCATCGGGCAGCGACCATCCCGGTAGCAATTCCACCAGTGTGCCGTCCTTCAACTCTTGCTCGCAATACATGCTCGGCAACAAGGTAAAGCCCAGGCCGGCGAGGACGCAGGCGCGTCGCACGATAAAATCGTCAATGCCCAGGCGAGCCTCCAGGGCCAGTTCGGCAACCTGTCCGCCGGCGCTATGCAGGCGCAGGTGCACCAGGCGGTCGCTTTCAAGGGCGCCGAGCACCGGGACCTGCTTGAGATCCTCGGGGGTCTCGATCCGCCGCCCTTCGACGAAGGCCGGGCTGGCGACCATGATCAACCGTGCCTGACGCAAGCGGCGAGTCATCAACAACGGATCTTCGTCACCCAGGTCACGCACGCGCAACGCTACGTCAATGCCTTCACTCACCAGGTCGACGCGGCGATTGACCAGGATCATCTCCAGTTGGACCTGAGGATATTTTTCCAGGAAATCGGCCACCACCCCGGCCAGGATTTCGTGGGCCAGCCCCACCGGACTGGAAACCCGAAGCCGGCCACGGGGCGCGCTGGACATGCTTGCCACCGCTTCGTCGGCCATTTCCGCCTCCAGCAACATGGCCTGGCAATGGCGCAGGTAACGTTCGCCCACCGCTGTCAGTTTCAATTGGCGGGTGGTGCGTTGCAGCAGGCGGGCGTCGAGGCGGTCTTCCAGTTCGGCAATACGTCGGGACAGCCGCGACTTGGGGATGCCCAGGGTCCGTCCGGCTGCCGCGAAGCCACCGGCTTCGACGACTTTGGCGAAGTAATAGAGATCGTTAAGGTCTTGCATGTCGGGCTCGATTGTCCTGTCAGTGGAACGAACTATCGCATCATTGCTGGCTAATCGGCCATTGGTTTCATCGGTAGGATGGTCTCCATTCGATCGCCCGGTAGCGATCCTCATTGGAGAGCACTCATATGAAACTTCTGCACATCGATTCGAGCATCCTCGGTGACAACTCCGCTTCCCGCCAATTGAGCCGTGAGGTGGTCGAGGCCTGGAAAGCCGCCGAAACGGACGTGGTGGTGACCTATCGCGACCTGGCCGCCGATGCGATCAGTCACTTTTCCGCACAGACGCTGGTTGCCGCCGGCACCAGCGCCGAATTGCGTGACGCCGCGCTGCAGCACGAAGCCGACCTCAGCGCCGCTGCGCTGGCTGAGTTCCTCGCGGCGGACGCGGTCGTGATCGCGGCACCGATGTACAACTTCACCATCCCGACCCAGCTCAAGGCCTGGATCGACCGGATTGCCGTCGCCGGCAAGACGTTCAGCTACACCGAGGCCGGTCCACAAGGCCTGTGCGGTGGCAAGAAGCTGGTGATTGTTTCCACGGCTGGCGGCCTGCACGCCGGTAAGCCCAGTGGCGTGGCCCATGAGGATTACCTGCAACATATGTTCGGTTTCCTCGGCATCACCGACATCGAAATCGTCCGCGCCGAGGGCCTGGCCTACGGTGATGACATGCGCAACAAGGCCATGAGCGAAGCCAAGGCGCAGATCGGCGAACAGTTCGCTGCAGCGTAAGGCCCGCACAGATCCATCAGGCTCTGAAATCCCTGTGGGAGCGAGCCTGCTCGCGATAGCGGTATATCAGTCCCATCAATGCTGACTGACCCACCGCTTTCGCGAGCAGGCTCGCTCCCACATTGGTTTTTGGGGGCGGTGAAAGTTGCGTCACCCCCTTTCACATTGATGAATATCGAAACCTTCGTAAAACGCTGTATTCTGCTCATCGGGCTTCTGGCGCAGGTCATGCAAGTCCAGGCAGCGAGCGACGGGGCCTTCCTGTCCGCTGGTGAAGGTGGATGATTCGATGAGACGTCTTGGTGCAGGGATATTGCTTTGTCTGCTCGGCAGCCTGGTTACGGTGCAGGCGGCACCAGCGTTGCACCCCCATTGGAGTGCCGGCTTCCATGAGCTGAGTTTTCTCGATCCGCTGGATCAGCAGCCAATGCACGCCATTGCGTTCTATCCGTCCCCCGCCAGGGAGCAGACCACCCAACTGGGCGGCTATCAGATCGACGCCGCACCGGATGCCCAGATTGCCATCGGCCGCTTCCCGATGTTGATGTTGTCCCATGGCAACACAGGTACACCGCTGGCCCTGCACGACCTGGCGACCTCACTGGCGCGCAAGGGGTTCGTCGTGGTCGCGGTGATCCACCCTGGCGACAATGCCCAGGACCATAGCCGCCTGGGTACCCTGAGCAACCTCTACGGGCGGCCGATCCAGATTTCCGAGGCCATCACCGCGACGCTGAACGATCCAATGCTGTCGCCGTTCGTCAATGCCGGGCAGGTGGGGGTGATCGGCTATTCCGCCGGTGGGGAAACCGCACTGATCCTGTCCGGCGCCACGCCGGACCTCAATCGCCTGCGCCGGTATTGCCAGCAGCGGCCGGACGACCGTGATGCCTGCAACACCCAAGGCGAATTGATTGCCGACCGCGACGATCTGCAACCGATGGCCGACCCCAGGGTCCGGGCCTTGCTGCTGATGGCGCCGTTGAGCCTCAAGTTCGGTCGCCATACCCTGGCCGACGTCCATGTGCCGGTGCTGCTGTACAGCGGCGATGGCGACAAACTGGTGGCCTTCGACAAGAATGCCGCCGCGCTGGCCCGCAAGCTGCCCACCGCGCCGGATTTCAAGACCCTGGCCGGGGCAGGGCATTTTGTCTTCCTGGCGCCATGCACCGAGGAGCAGATTGCCGCGATGCCTGCGCTGTGCACCGATGCCGATGGCGTCGATCGCAAGGATATCCACCGCACCATGATCTCCGAAGCGGGGCGTTTCTTCAGCCAGGTCCTGGGCAAGCCGACCCGCGCGGGTATGCGTACCGCCGATCAGTAAGCGGTTTTTTCTGCGCGTTGGCGCAGCAGCAGGGTCAGCCCCAGCCCGGCGATCGACAGCAAGGCGGCGCAGAAAAAGATCGACGAATAACCCAGGTTCAACGCCACCGCTCCCATCAAAGGCCCGGCAATCGCCAGGGCCAGATCGAAGAACACCGCATAGGCACTCAACCCCGCGCCACGGCTGGTGTTCGGCACCTGCTTGATGGCTTCTACCCCGAGCGCCGGATACACCAGCGACAACCCGAAACCCGCCAGCCCGGCACCCACCAACGCGAACGCAGGGGAAGGCGCCAGCCAGAGCAGCACCAGCCCCAACGTCTCGATGCTCATGCACGCGATAGCCGAGTTGAAGCCACCGAAGCGGGCAATACTGGAAATGAACAGCAAGCGCGAAAGAATGAAGCAGATGCCGAATACCGTCAGGCACCACGCGGCGCCGATCCAGCCACGACTGACATAAAACAGGGTAATGAATGTGGTGAGGGTGCCGTAGCCGATCGAGGCAAGGCTCAGGCTGGCCCCGTATGGCGCAATACGTCCGAATACCGCCCGGAAGGGCAGGCGTTCGCCGCGGACCACCGGCACCGAAGGTTTGTTGCGGATCAACAGCAGCGCCGCACCGGCCAGCAGTGACAGCGCGATCCCCAGGCTGGCGAAGCCCAGGTCGCCCACCATCACCACCCCCAGCGGGGCGCCGATGGCAATGGCGCCGTAGGAGGCAATGCCGTTCCAGGAGATCGAGCGGGCCGTATGTTCCACGCCGACCTGGCCCATGCACCAACTGATGGTGCCAACGCCGATCAAGCCCTGGGCCACGCCAAGCAACAAGCGGCCGACGATCAGGATCACCAGGCTCGGCATTGGCAGGCTTTGCAGCAAGGTGGAAATCAACGTCAGCACGCCGCTGAGCACAATGCCCGACAAGCCGTATACGATCGCCCGCTTGGTCCCGACGCTGTCCGAGACTCGCCCGGCCATGGGGCGGCTGAGCAGGGTCGCCAGGTACTGTGAACCGATGGTCAGGCCGGCCACTACGGCACTGAAGCCCAGTTGCTCATGGACGTACCCCGGCAACACGGCAATCGGCAGGCCAATGCAGAGGAAGGCGATGAAGGTGTAGAACACGATGGAGACGATCTGCAGGGTGATCGACAGGGAGCTGGGAGTGGCTTGCGACTTAGACATGGGCTCGTTCGCGGGCGGCGGCAGAAGAGCTTCATCATGGCCCGGGGTGAGAAGAAAAGAAAGCTGGCTAACTAAATGTGCGGATGGCAGTGGCGAACTGAAGGTCACCACAAATCCCTTGTGGGAGCGGGCTTGCTCGCGAAGACGGTGTGTCAGTTTATAAAATGTTGGCTGACGGACCGCTTTCGCGAACAAGCCCGCTCCCACAAGGGCATCTTGATCGCCTGAATGAAAAAGCCCCGTCACATTGGACAGGGCTTTTCACTTGCAGCTTGCAGCTCAGTGCTGCTCTTAGAACATCACACCCTGGCTGCGCAGGTAGTCGTCATAAGTACCGCTGAAGTCGACCACACCGTCCGCGCTCAGTTCGATGATGCGGGTGGCCAGGGACGAAACGAACTCACGGTCGTGGCTGACGAAGATCAGCGTGCCCGGGTAGTTCTCCAGCGCCAGGTTCAGTGCTTCGATGGATTCCATGTCCAGGTGGTTGGTCGGTTCGTCCATCACCAGTACGTTCGGTTTCTGCAGGATCAGCTTGCCAAACAGCATGCGGCCCTGTTCACCACCGGAAATGACCTTGACCGACTTGAGGATCTCGTCGTTGGAAAACAGCATGCGGCCCAAGGTGCCACGGATCATCTGTTCACCCTGTGTCCACTGGCCCATCCAGTCGAACAGGCTGACATCGTCGGCGAAATCATGGGCGTGGTCCTGGGCGTAGTAGCCCAGTTCCGCGCTCTCGGTCCACTTCACCGAGCCGGCATCCGGGGCCAGCTCGCCCATAAGGGTGCGCAGCAGGGTGGTCTTGCCGATGCCGTTGGGGCCGATGATCGCCACGCGCTCGCCGGCTTCGACGGTGAAGCTGAAGTTTTTGAACAGGGTCTTGCCATCGAAGCCCTTGGACATGCGCTCGATGGTTACCGCCTGGCGGTGCAGTTTCTTGTTTTGCTCGAAGCGGATGAACGGGCTTACGCGGCTCGATGGCTTGACCTCGGCGAGCTGGATCTTGTCGATCTGCTTGGCGCGGGAGGTGGCTTGCTTGGCTTTCGAGGCGTTGGCCGAGAAGCGGCTGACGAAGGTCTGCAGTTCAGCGATCTGGGCTTTCTTCTTGGCATTGTCCGACAGCAACTGCTCGCGGGACTGGGTCGCCGCGATCATGTATTCGTCGTAGTTGCCAGGGAACAGGCGCAGCTCGCCGTAGTCCAGGTCGGCCATGTGGGTGCAGACGCTGTTCAGGAAGTGCCGGTCGTGGGAAATGATGATCATGGTGCTGTTACGCGCCGTGAGAATGTTTTCCAGCCAGCGGATGGTGTTGATGTCCAGGTGGTTGGTCGGTTCGTCGAGCAACAACACTTCCGGATCGGAGAACAGCGCCTGGGCGAGCAATACCCGCAGTTTCCAGCCTGGTGCGACTTCGGTCATCGGGCCGAAATGCTGCTCCAACGGAATACCCAGGCCCAGCAACAGCTCACCGGCGCGGGATTCGGCGGTGTAGCCGTCCATTTCAGCGAACTCGGTTTCCAGCTCGGCCACGGCCATGCCGTCTTCTTCGGTCATTTCCGGCAGCGAGTAGATGCGATCGCGCTCGGCCTTGACCTTCCACAGCTCTTCGTGACCCATGATCACGGTGTCGATGACGGTGAATTGCTCGTAGGCGAACTGGTCCTGGCGCAGTTTACCCAGGCGCACGTTCGGCTCGAGCATGACCTGGCCGCCGGACGGCTCGAGGTCGCCGCCGAGGATCTTCATGAAGGTCGACTTGCCGCAACCGTTGGCGCCGATCAAGCCGTAGCGGTTGCCCGCGCCGAATTTGACAGAGACGTTTTCGAACAGCGGCTTGGCGCCGAACTGCATCGTGATGTTAGCTGTAGAGATCAAAGGTTTATCCTGCGGAACATTCAGAGTAGCTAAGGGTGCGGCAGTACCTGTTCAGTACCTGTCTGCGCCGATCCGCAACCGTGCAAAGGCAGTGCGGTCACAGGCGCAAGGGTCCATCCGGCATAAGAGGACAGCAGCATACGAAGCGCCGAGCCCGAATGGATGTGCGCGAAACCGGTTCACGGTGTCGGCCAAAAGGGGGGCGCATAGTTGGCGGCGATTGTACTGATCTGGCCGCGTTAACGATAGGGTATTGCCCGGGCAAGACAGTTTTTCACAAATGAGGATAACTTTCAGTTACAGCATGTGACTAAAATGCCATCTTTCTTGATGTGTCTCTTCTGCCGTTTGGTTGGCCAAGGGACGCGAACTGATCACCCCTGTTGTGTGACGGACTCCGTGAAACTCATCATTGCTGCGATCTACATCCTGTCCATCGGCTATGTGCACCTGCGCGGACGCGTGCGACACAAGCTCGGACGCCAGCTAAGCGACCATTCGTCCTTCCTGGCGCCCGTCAATTGCCTGCTGTACCTATGTTCGAAACTGCCCAACAAGCCATACCTGAGCCCGATGGACTTCCCTGACCTGAGCCCCTTGCAGGCCCACTGGGAAGAGATTCGCGCCGAGGGCCAGGGCCTGTTGCAAGCGGGGGCGATCAAGCGGTCAAATCAATACGATGATGTGGGTTTCAATTCGTTCTTCAAGACGGGCTGGAAGCGCTTTTACCTGAAATGGTACGGCGACAGCCACCCCTCGGCCATGAAGCTGTGTCCACGCACCACCGAGCTGGTGCAGAGCATCGGTTCGATCAAGGCGGCGATGTTCGCCGAGCTGCCGCCAGGTTCCAGGCTGGTTCGACACCGCGATCCCTACGCCGGGTCGTATCGGTACCATCTGGGCCTGGAAACCCCCAACGATGCCGGTTGCTATATCAACGTCGATGGCGAGTCATACCATTGGCGCGATGGCGAGGCGGTGATCTTTGACGAAACCTTCATCCATTACGCCGAAAACACCACTTCCCAGAACCGCATCATTCTGTTTTGCGACGTCGAGCGACCAATGCGGTTTCGCTGGGCGACCGCGTTCAATCGCTGGTTCAGCCGTACCGTGATGGCGGCGGCCGGTGCACCAAACGATGCCGGTGACAAGACGGGCGGATTGAATCGGGCGTTCTCCAGGCTCTACAAGATTCGCTTGCAGGGCAAGGCGCTGAAGAAGCGCAACCGAAAACTGTATTACCTCCAGAAGTGGGCATTCTTCGGTGGCCTGTTGGCTGTGTTCATCTGGATCTGAGGCTCTGTCTGGCCCGGTAGGAGCTGGCATGTGTCACTCACCGGGCTTTTCTGCGTCCAGCTGCTCCCACATCCTGGCGGTGATCCGTTGGCGATGGCTGTAACCTTCCCATGGATCGGCTCCCAGGCCCCTGACTCGTTCAAGGACTGTCTGGACATCCCATTGCTGGGCGTTACGCAAGCTGCCGAGTTCGGCCCTGGCGATCGGAACCGATACCGGCAAGCCCGGTCGGGCGCGTACCGAATACGCGGCGACCGTGCTGGCGCCCCGGGCATTACGCAGGTAATCAACGAATACCTTTCCGACCCGATTCTTGGGCCCCATGGTCGCGGTGATCTGCTTGGGCATCTGGCGGGTCATGAACTGTGAGATCGCTTTTGCGAAGGCCTTGGTGGCGTCCCAGCCTTCGCTGCGCGCCAGCGGCACGACGATGTGCATGCCTTTGCCGCCGCTGGTCTTGAGGAACGCCTGCAGGCCCAGCTCATCGAGCAGCGACAGGGTCATGCGGGTGGCCTCGAGCATGGCGCTCCAGGGCAGCGACGGATCGGGGTCCAGGTCCAGGACAAACAAGTCCGGCGTCTCGATCCGGTCGTGGGTGGCGGTCCAGGTATGCAGTTCCACCGTGCCCATCTGCGCCGCGCTGATGAGCGCCTGGAGACTGTCGATTTCCATCAGCGCGGCATGGCCCGGGTCCAATCCCGGATCCAACTGCTTGATATGGGGTATCTCCAGGCGATCGGCGTGTTTCTGAAAGAACTGTTCTTCGCCGATTCCGTCCGGTGCGCGCAACAGCGCGACAGGGCGCTGTTTCAGGTGGGGCAGGATCCACGGGGCGATGTCTGCGTAATACTGCGCCAGTTCGACTTTCTGCACGCCACTGACGCTGTCGATGACGCGCTCGGGATGGGTGATTTTCACACCGCCGACGTCTACCTCGCGTTTCTTGCCACCGCGCTTGGGTTCCGGCGTCCTGGTTTTTTTCGGCAGCGGGTGCTCGCGGACAATCTTGTTCGCTGGCATATCTTCGAGCAGCGCCACGACGGCGGCTTGGCGTACAAGGCCGCTGGTGGTCCATTCGGTGAACTCGATCTCACAGACCAGGTCAGGCTCGACCCACTGCACGCCGCGCCGCTGGGTCGGGTTGACTGGTTTGGCCAGGGGCGAAGCATCCTGTTCGGAGAGTCGCTCCTGCAAGCGTTTGACTTCATCCCGGCTGAGCCCGCTGCTGACCCGGCCGGCATACACCAGGCCCGTAGGTTCGTTGACTGCGAGCAACAAGGCTCCGAAGCCGTTGCGCTTGTCTTGCGGCCGGGTGAACCCGACGATCACGAAGGCCTGGCGCAGCCGGCACTTCAGATTGACCCAGTCACTGCTGCGCCGTGACACATAAGGGCTGCCCTGGCGCTTGCCGACCACACGGTCCAGCGAGAGGGCGCTGGCGCTTTCCAGGATCTCATCCTCGCTGGCGGAAAAGGCTTCGGAGAAGCGCAATCGCTTGCCGCCGTGATGCTTGAGGACTTTTCTCAAGGCTAACCGTCGCTCTTCCACGGGGGTCTGACGCAAGTCCTCGCCGTTGAGAAAGGGGGCGTCGAACAGCACGTAGATCATGTCCACGGTACGGCCGATTTCAAAGGCGTCGCGCAGGGCGCCCATGTCGGACTGGCCGGTTTCGTCGAGCAGAACCAGGTCGCCGTCCAGCCAACTGTCTCCCAGGTTCAGCTCGGCCAGGGCCTGGGCATGCAGTTTGAGGCGTTCGGTCCAGTCCTCGTGGTCGCGGCTGAACAGGCGGACTTCGCCATCCTCGATGCGGGTCAGCAGCCGATAGCCGTCGAATTTGACTTCATAGCGCCATTCGCCGGAGGGCGGTTGCTCCACGGGCGTTGCCAGTTGCGGCGGCAGTCGCTCGGGGAGGCGTTCTCTGCGACCCGGTTGGGGGCGGCTGTTCTCGGTTTTTTCGGAAGTAGGGGCAGATTCACGATCGGCCTTGGCCATGACAGATTCCCTTGTATCACTAACGTCCGTGGTTCAGCCCCGGGAGGCCTTGGTGGCTTTTTTGGCTGGAGCGGATTTATTGGTCTTTGCAGTTTTTGCAGGTGTTTTTGTGGCGGGCTTGTCGGCTGGCTTGCCCTTGCTGCCCAGGCTGCGCTTGAGCAGTTCGGTAAGGTCGATGACGTCGGCCGTCTTGCGCTGTTCTTCGCCCGGGTCGGTTTCCACCGCTTCGAGCCGGCCCTCGTTGGCCTTCTTCTCCACCAGCTCCATGATCTTGTCCTGGAAACTGTCCCGATAGTCCTGGGGTTCCCAGTCGGCGCTCATGTCTTGCACCAGACGCTTGGCCATTTCCAGCTCGCCTTTGACCAGGTTCGGTTTGGTGACCTCTTCACCCAGTTCCAGAATGTCCAACCCGCGCACCTCTGCCGGCCAGCGCAGCATCACCAGTACCAGGGCCGACTCCAGGGGCATCAGCGCCGCCAGGTGTTGGCGTGTATGCAGCACGACGTGGGCCAGGGCCACCTTGTTGGTCTTGATCAGGGTTTCGCGAAGCAACGCGTAGACTTTGCCGCCACGTTTGTCGGGGGCGAGGAAGTAGGGCGTATCGATGTTCTGCAGCGGGATCTTCTCGCTGTCGACGAAGGAAAAGATATCGATGGTCTGGGTGGACTTGGGGTGGGCAGAGCGGATTTCCTCTTCGCTGAGCAGCACGTATTGGCCTTTCTGGTACTCGACGCCCTTGACGATGTCTTCCTTGGCCACCTCCTTGCCCGTGACCTTGTTGACCCGCTTGTAGCCCACCGGATCCATGCTGCGCTTGTCCAACCAGTCGAAATCCACACCTTGGGACGACGTCGCCGAGACCAGCGCCACGGGGATGTGGACCAGCCCGAAACTGATTGCGCCTTTCCAGATTGCCCGTGCCATGGAGCAGTTTCCTTGCCGTGAAGGGTTCTCTCTGGTGACCTTCCTGCCTTTGAAAAAGTTTCCATCGGGCGCCGGCTGGCGACGGGGCCAAGGCGTACCAGCGGTTCTCTCTCGGAGAAGCCTCGTTACATCTTCAACCGGATATTTCGCTTAACAAGCGTGAACCTGCGCGGTAGCGTGTTTTCGATATCCCTGAGCGATTTCCGCGAAGCAGGAGGTACCGATGAACAGGCTCGTACTCGCCATCACCACGCTGTTGTTGAGCGCCGTCGCTCAGGCCGCGACACCTGGCCAGGGCCCTGTGATCGTGGCCCAGAACCTGCCGGGCAACAATAACCCCTATAACAATCCCATCCGTCGGGCCAATCCCAACAGCATGCAGGGAACCCAGCCCAACGTACCGACGATCCACAACAACCCGACGGTGCCGGTGCCTCCTCGGCCGACCCTGGAAAACGGCGGCATCGGCAACGGCTATCCACGTTCGGGGCCGCCGGTGGGTTCGCCCAGGCCTACCATTGAATCCGGTACGCCACCCAGGAATCCGAATGGCAGCAATCGCTAGTCGTCTTGTTCCCATCACAGAAGGAAGCGTGCATGTTGCGTAAAACACTCCGGGCCGCATTCTGCGCCAGCGCCATCCTGATCCTTGCCGCGCCGGCCGGGGCCGCGCAAACCCAGGTATTGAAGAGCGAAGAGGGCACCGTGGAGGTGACCACCGTGGTCAGGGGCCTGGAGCATCCCTGGTCCGTGGCATTCCTGCCGGGGCAGCGGGGCATGCTGGTCACGGAGCGACCGGGCAATCTGCGCCTGGTGAGCCCCGATGGTCAGCTGTCGGCGCCACTGAGCGGTGTACCTGAGGTATGGGCCAACGGCCAGGGCGGCTTGCTGGACGTGGTGTTGTCGCCGGATTTCAAGCAGGATCGCACCGTATACCTTTCCTACGCCGAGGCTGGCAAAGACGGCAAGGCCGGTACCGCCGTGGGGCGCGGGCAGCTCTCCGAAGATTTGAAAAGCCTGGAGAACTTCGATGTGATTTTCCGTCAGCAGCCCAAGCTTTCCACGGGTAATCACTTCGGCTCGCGGCTGGTCTTCGACCGCGAGGGTTATCTGTTCATCACCCTGGGGGAGAACAACGACCGCCCGACGGCCCAGGATCTTGACAAGCTGCAAGGCAAAGTCGTGCGCATCTACCCGGATGGCAAGGTGCCGGATGACAACCCCTTTGTCGGTCAGAAGAATGTCCGTCCCGAGATCTGGTCCTATGGCCTTCGCAATCCCCAAGGGGCCGCACTCAACCCTTGGAGCGGCACATTGTGGGAGAACGAGCATGGGCCCAAGGGCGGCGATGAACTGAATATCATCGAGCGCGGCAAGAATTATGGCTGGCCGCTGGCGACCCACGGCATCAACTACTCAGGTGCGCCGATTCCCGAAGCCAAGGGCAAGAGCGCCGAGGGCACGCTTGGCCCGCACCATGTCTGGCAAGTCTCGCCGGGCCTCAGTGGCATGGCGTTCTATGACAACGAGCGTTTCAAGCCTTGGCAGCACAACGTCTTCATTGGTGCGTTGGTGTCCCGCAACCTGATCCGCCTGCAGATGGAAGGGGACAAGGTCGTGCACGAAGAGCGTCTGTTGGGCGATCTCCAGGAGCGGATCCGCGATGTGCGTCAGGGGCCGGATGGGTACCTGTATGTGCTGACGGATGAAGACGACGGTGCGCTGTATAAAGTCGGGCTCAAATGACCCATCCAGAAGGAAGATTATAATTGTGGAAGCGAGCCTGCTCGCGAGAGCAGTGTGTCAGTCGGTATTTTTATCAACTGATACACCGCCATCGCGAGCAGGCTCGCTCCCACAGGGTATGGTTCCGAAGTTGTTACGAAATCGGCCGCAAGTAGACGCCATTGCTCAGGTTCTGCTTGAGCTGGTGGCTCGTGTCGTCAGCCAACACTTCCGGCTGATCGTTGATCACGCCCTCCAGCACCCGTTGGACCACATCATGCGGCGATGCCTTTGGCACGCCTTCGATGCGTCGCGTCATATCGGTGTCCACGAATGCGACATGCACACCCACTACCAATGTGCCCTGAGCGGCCAGGTGCAGGCGCAGGCCGTTGGTCAACGACCAGGCAGCCGCTTTGCTTGCCGAATAGGTGACGGTATCGGGTAGGTTGATCCAGCTCAGGACCGAGTGCATGTTGACGATGGCGCCACCGCCGTTCGCCGCCAGGATCGGCGCAAAGGCCTGGCTGGTCGCCAGGGGCGCAACGGCATTGATCTCGAATTCATGGCGCAGGGTTTCCAGGCTGATGCCTCGTTGCTGGCCTTCCATTCCGCTTACGCCTGCGTTGTTGATCAGGAGCGTCAGGTCTGGCGCTTTTGCGACGGCGGCCGCGATGTCTTCGGGGCGGGTGACGTCGAGTCTGATGGGAATCACGTTGGGTTGGGCTTCGATTGTCGCCGGGTCCCGTGCAGCGGCATAGACCTTGGCCGCACCGGCCGCCAGGAGTGCCTGTACGAAAGCCTTGCCTAAACCACGGTTGGCGCCGGTTACCAGCGCCACGCTGCCTTTGATTTGCATGTTGAGTCTCCAGTTGTTGACGAAAAGGAACAAAGCGGCGCACCAGCGCCTTGGCGGGTTTACTTGGCGGGACTGCCTCGCAGAACGAACAAGACCAGCGCAATCATGCAGGCCAGGGCCTGGATGCCACCCAGGGCCGTGACCGGTGCGAAAGGCAAGACCGAGGCCAGCCAGGTGCTCAGTGCGGCAGCGCCCATAGAGATGAAGCCGAGCAGTGCGGAGGCCATTCCGGCCTCTTTGCCGAAAGGTCCCATGGTGATGGCGGTGCCCAGCGGATTGGCCAGTCCCATACCCCAGAGGAACGTGACCATCGACAGGGCGTAGCGCCCGAGGCTTGGATCGGCCGGACCCGCGAGGAGCATGCCCCCGCCGGCCATGGCGCAAGCAATGCCCAGGAGGGTGATGATGCGAGGGCCATGGCGATGGGCGAGGCGGGGGGCCGCCATGCCGGCGGCGAATACGACGAATACCGTAGCGGCGAAGTACAGCCCGGTTTGCAATGACGTCAGGCCGATCCCTTTCATCAGGATGGCGGGGGCCGCGGCGAATGAAGCAAACAACCCGCTCATCAGGAGGCTCATCGAAGCGGCCGGCAGGATGAACCGCTTATCCAGTGCCAACCGGCGATAGGCGCGAATCACGCGCATGGCCGAGAGCGGTGCCCGGCGATCGGCTGGATGGGTTTCTCCCAGGCCGCGAAGGTAGAAAAGCGCGAGCGCAACAGCCGCCAGCCCCACCAGAATGAAGATGGCACGCCACCCGAGTGCCGCCGACAGCACGCTGCCCGCCAGGGGGGAAAAACCAGGTGCAGCAGCGGTGGCGATCATGGTCAGGGACAAGGCGCGGGCAAGGGTTTCTCCCTCGAACAGATCCCGGGCAATGGCCCGCGACAACACCGAGGTGGCGCAAACACCCAGCGCCTGGACGACGCGGCCGGCGATCAGCACATCAAGGTTGGTGGCAAGGCCTCCGATAACCGTGCCGGCCACGAAAATCAGCAACCCGCCCAGCACCAGTTTCTGCCGTCCATAACGATCGGCCAACGGCCCGACGACCAACTGGCCCAACGCGAAAGTGATGAAAAAGCTCGACAGCGTCAGGCCCAGTTCCCGTGCACTCACGCCCAGGTCTTCACCGATGATCGGGAACGCCGGGAGAATGATGTTCGTGGAAAGCATGCCGATGGCAGCCAGGCCGGCCAGTAATGCCACGACTCGCCCGGTCAGCGGCTTGAGCGTCTGTGTAGCGTCGTTCGCGAGAGCGGTGGTCATGGTGTAGCGCCTTTAAAGGTGGAGTAGCCGCAAATCAGCGGTTAATAAAATGGGCCGATATTTCTACCGTCATATATGATGCTTGTCATATTTTTGATCAAGCATGATGATCGTCATGCAATTCGTCAAGCCCTATCATTCAGGATTCGCCATGAGATATTCCCCAGGCCTGACCGCAGAGCGTTACCAGACCATCCTGGAAGAGGCATCCCGGCTCTTTCGCGCCCGGGGCATCGCCGGAGCAAGCATCGCCGAGGTGATGAAGGCTTCAGGCCTTACCCATGGGGCTTTCTACGCCCATTTCGAATCCAAGGATGCGCTGGCTTGCGCCAGTCTCGAGCGTGCGATGGACCAGTTGGCGCTGAAGCTCGATGAGACTATCGCCGGCAGCGATGCTCCGAAGGAGGCCGTCCTGGACCTGTATCTCAGTGAGCGGCACCGCGATCATCCAGAAGCGGGCTGTGCCATATCTGCGCTGGCCATCGAGGTAGCGCGCGAGCCGGGGCTGCGTCGCTCCTTTACCCATCGGGTTGCCAGGATGGTCGCGTCATTCAGGTCCAGCCTGCCCTGGCGGCGTGGACGGTCCCGTGAGGATCAGGCCATTGGTTTCATCGCGACGATGGTGGGGGCGATGGTGCTTGCCCGGGCGGTCGACGATCAGCCACTGTCCGGCCGGATCCTGCGTGCGGCACGGGACTCGCTGCTCGAAGCCGATCGGCGAGGCGAGGGGGTGGCAATTCCTGCAGTGCAGGGCGCTGCTGAAACTGTGCGATCGGACTTGCTATTACCTAGTGTGCTAGATAATAGCGCGCTGCAGGATGCGTCCCCCGAAGCCGGGAATCAATTGTCCTTTGCCTTGTACAGTGCCTCCAATCGCATGATTCGCCTGCACAAGCCCTTACTGGATCCCCTGGGGCTGACCTTCCCGCAGTACCTGGTCATGCTCGAGCTGTTCAGTGAAGCGCCCAGGAGTGTGGGTGATCTGGGTGCCAGGCTCGCCATGGACACCGGGACGATTACGCCCTTGCTCAAGCGTCTGGAGGCATCGGGCAAGGTGACCCGGACCCGTGACCGGGATGATGAACGGCGGGTGTTGATAGCCCTGACCGACGCCGGAGAAGCACTGCGGGAGCCGCTCTGGGCGGTCTCCGAGAAAATTAAAGCGGCCTGCGGGATCCCCGGCGACAGCTGTGAAGCCCTTCGCGATACGTTGGGTGCGGTCGCGCGGCCCATTTGGGACGACGATGTCTCTGGCAACCAGGATGTTGGCTGATAAACCGCCTCGCGAGCAGGCTCGCTCCCACAGGGATTATTACTGGGCAAGAACAATTCACCATTGACTTGCCAGCAGCGCCCGGCTAATTTCCGGCCATGACTTCTACCGTATTGTGCAGCCAGCCAAGCATTATTACCGCCATTCCTATCTGGCGGGCTAGCTGACGGCTGCACCCAACCCGCCCTTGAGGCGGGTTTTTTCTTTCTGTCTCCTGGGCCCGATTCGAACAAGGAGACCGCCATGAACGCTTCCCGCCCCGAGCAAACGTTGCTAGAGCATTACGTTAAGAAGATCCTCGCCGCGCCGGTGTACGAGTTGGCCATACGTACACCGCTGCAAGCGGCTCCTGCGCTGTCCGAAGCCCTGGGAAACCGGATCCTGCTCAAGCGCGAGGACCTGCAGCCGACTTTTTCCTTCAAGATCCGCGGCGCCTACAACAAGCTCGTGCAGTTGACGCCGGAGCAACGGGCCCGTGGGGTTATCACCGCTTCGGCCGGCAACCACGCCCAAGGGGTCGCACTGGCGGCACGGGAGTTGGGGATCTCGGCCTGCATCGTCATGCCGGTGACCACGCCACAACTGAAAGTGCTGGGCGTACGCAACCGGGGCGCCGAGGCGCTGCTGCATGGCGAGAGTTTTCCGTTCGCCCTGGCACATGCTCTGGAGCTGGCCCGGCAGACCGGTAGAGAGTTCGTTTCACCGTTCGATGACCCGGATGTCATCGCCGGCCAAGGCACGGTCGCCATGGAAATACTGCGCCAGCACGCCGGTGCGCTGGAGGCCATCTTCGTCCCGGTCGGCGGTGGCGGACTGATAGCTGGGGTTGCAGCCTACGTTAAATACCTGCGTCCGGAAGTCCGCATCATCGGTGTGGAATCGCAGCATTCCGCTTGCCTGCAGGCGGCGCTGGCCGCCAGAGAGCGAGTCATCCTCCCTGCCGTGGGCACCTTCGCCGATGGTGTCGCCGTGGCGCAGATCGGCGCCCATGGCTTCGAAGTCTGCCGCTTCTGTGTCGACGAGGTGATAACCGTCAGTGACGACCAGCTTTGTACTGCGATCAAGGATATCTATGACGATACCCGTTCCATCACCGAACCATCCGGTGCCCTGGCCGTAGCGGGCATCAAACAGTACGTCGCTCGTACCGGTGTAAGGGGGCAGACTTTGATCGCCATTGACTCCGGGGCCAACATCAATTTCGACAGTTTGCGCCATGTGGCTGAGCGCGCCGCCGTCGAAATGGTATGAAATGACCTGTCATCGCTTTTTTCAAATACCCGACGGATGCCCGGGGTTGCCTTTGCAAAATGGGGCTACTCTAGCCTTCGACAGCAATAAGTGATTGCGGTCTGCATGCAGTTTGCAAGAAGGAAAGCGCCGTTCTCTTGCATTTTGCACGGAATGTTCGGCGCGCCGGCTCACTAAGTAGTTGATTTACATCAAACAAAAATGTGGCAAATGCAGGCATGTTCTTTGCGCAATGATTCAGGAGTTCGCTTCCCGGGCTCATTGATCAGAACGCCAAGAAATGAACATACGACACGGTATTCGTAGTCTCAGTCCGCAGGGAAGAAACGGACGAAATACCGGTGTTGTAAACATAAATTGGTCGCCTCAACAGGAGAGAGTTGCCATGTTTTTATCTGCCCTCGAAATGCGCAATATCATTGAAAGCAGTTTGTTGCCCAAGCGCTCGCAATGCACTTTGTCGCCCGACTTGACGATGACGATCAAGATTTTCGACGATCATGAAACCGACCGCGTGGCCTTGATCAAGTCCAATATCGACGCCAACAAACTCACCGGCTGTCGGGCGATCAACGACCTGATTGCCGAGCTGCGTACCGAGCTCGACCACAGCCACGGCAACGGGAACTACTTTCATCAGCAACACCATCGCATGACCGGGCGCTGATCACGGCCTGGTCTCGGTAATCTGACGCCCGGGTCCGGCCGGTAACCGAACCCGGCGTCCAGTTTCAATGCGACGATGGTATTCAGCTGTCGTTCGTACAAGCATCCGAAAGCTTGCGGTAGGACACGTCTCGGGTTTGTCCCGCCTTATCGATGTACACCATCCGCGCAGTGATGACTTCGCAATAGGGTGTGGACGGTTCCGTCAATGACAATACCTTCTTGATTTCCAATGGCATGCCATAGTGATAGGACGTGGGCTGTGGGGTATCGTCCGCCTGAGCCACACCGGTGATACCGATCAGGCCCAGTAACGATGCAGTAGCGACTAGCGCACAGGTATTCATGTCAAAACTCCGCTTCAGAGAGAGGTCGACCTGATGCCTTGGCATCGAGATCTGCCGCGCGGCGACTCTGTCAGGGAGGGCGCGGTCCGGGTCAGTGTCGGATCGCGGAATTAAAAGCGGGTTAAGTGAAACACCTGGCTAGGCCCAGGCTGCCGCAATGCCAGACGAAGCGGCAGCCGCTGGGGTGAGTGGTCAGTTCAACTGCTGGCGATAGGGCAGGTCCGGCCCGGTCTTCCCGCAGGTCAGTGCGGCTGCACGCATGGCGAAGTCGAGCATGGCGCCGATCTGGTCCCGGGTCAGAGTCAGTAGTCCCTCTACCGAGTCCAATTGCTGTTCGATCAACCAGGTAATCAAGGCTGCCTGGAACGTATCGCCTGCGCCCACGGTGTCGGCGATTTTCACCGGGCAGGCCGGCATCGACCAGGTGCCATGGCGACGGCTGAACACGGTTGCGCCCTGGCCACCGCGGGTCAGGAACACCAATTGACAACGATGTTCCAGCCAGCCTTCGATCACCATTTGGGGATCTTGTTCGGGATAGAGCAGGCTCAAGTCTTCGTCGCTGACCTTGATCAGGTCGGCGTACGCCACCAACGTTGCAATCCGTGAGCGCCACAGTTCGATGTCCGGCTGCGGGTTGAGTCGCACGTTCGGGTCCAGGCTGATCAGGCGCTTGCCGCTCTCCCGTTGCACCAACGCCAACAGGGTGTCACCGATCGGTTGCACCACCAGGCAGAACGAGCCGAAATGCAGGCCAGTCACTTCAGGGCCCAATTCTGGCAGGTGCTGCAGGCTCAGTTGCCGGTCCGCGCAGCCTTCGCCGCGAAAACTGTAATGGGGCGAGCCGTTTGCACCCACGGCGACCATCGCCAGGGTGGTCGGCGCATCGAAGTCCTGCAGATATCGTGTGCTGACACCTTCGTTGAGCAGGACCTGTTGCAAGCGCCGGCCAAGGAAATCGGTGGACAGTCCGGCAAACAGCGCCGACTCCACGCCCAGGCGACGCAGCCCGACAGCCACGTTGAACGGCGAACCGCCGGCGATGGCCTTGAAATTGACCTGCGAGGCCCGGCTACCTTCTTCTTCACCACTGAAGAAATCAAACAGTGCTTCACCACACACCAGATACATGAATGTCTGCTCTCAAAGGGTTGCGACGTGTTGTCGATAGGTTGCATAGGCTTGTTGGGCGGCCGCGACATGTTCGGCGACCGGCCGGGTTTCGCTGGCCGTGTCGAGTTTGACGCAACGCTCGCAGAGTTCGGCCAGGCTTTGTTGCGATCCAGACTGACACCACGCCGCCTGGATCGCCGCACCCAGGGCAGCCGCTTCGCTCTGTTCTGTGCAGATGACCGTGGTATTCATGATGTCGGCAACGATCTGCCGCCATACCGGGCTCTTCGACCCGCCGCCGATCAGACGGATGCTCCGTGCTTCGAGTCCGGTAGCGCGCAGCAGGTCCAGGCCATAGCGCAAGCCGAAGGTGGTGCCTTCGACCACGGCCCGGCACAAGTTGGGCCGGTTCAGGTTGGTGGTCGTCAGGCCCAGCAGGCTGGCGGTGGCATGGGGCAGGGCGGGAACCCGCTCACCGTTGAGGAATGGCAGCATGCAGACCCCTTCGGCGCCGATCGGGGCCTGGGCCACCAGGGCGTTGAAGGTCTCGATGTCCAGCTCGAACAGTTCGCGTATCGCACTGGTAGCGTTGGTCAGGTTCATGGTGCAGATCAGCGGCAGCCAGCCGCCGCTGGATGAGCAGAAAGCCGCTACCGAGGCCTCGGGGCTGACCGCGGGCTCACTGGCATAGGCATACACCGTGCCGGAGGAGCCGAGGCTCATGGTGATCACGCCGGGCTGGATATTGCCGGTGCCGATGGCGCCCATCATGTTGTCGCCGCCACCGCTTGCCACGACGGCCTCGGGGTTGATGCCCAGGCGTGCGGCAATGTCCGGCAGGATGCGCCCCACCGGCTGATGGGCTTCGATCAGCTCCGGCAGCGCCGCTTGCAACCGGCCGCTGGGGTCGATGTGCTGCAACAGCTGCAGGTCCCATTGGCGAGTGCGCACGTTGAAATAACCGGTACCCGAGGCATCACCGTATTCGCTGCAATGACGGCCGGTGAGCCAGTGGTTCAGGAAGTCATGGGGCAACAGGATGTGAGCGATGCGGGCAAAAATCTGCGGATGGTGTTCCCGGGTCCACAACAGCTTGGACACCGTGTAGCCGGGGGCGATGACCACTCCCAGGCGCTCCAGGGCCCCGTTTTCGCCGCCCAGGTGCGCCAACAGCTGATCGTTTTGCGGGGCGCTTTCGGTGTCGCACCAGAGCTTGGCCGGGCGCAGCACCTGATCCTGTTCATCGAGCAACACCAGGCCATGCTGCTGGCCGGAGACGCCAATGCCAAGAATCGCCTGGCCATCGACACCGGCGTCTGTCAAAGCCTGGTGAGTGGCCTGGGTGAACGCATCTATCCATTGGCCCGGGTCTTGTTCACGCCGGCCATTGGCACCGCTGATCATGGTGTGGGCGGCGGCCCCCTGGCCCAGGACCTGGCCGCTGTTTGCATCCAGGATCAAGGCCTTGGTGCCTTGGGTGCCGCAGTCGATGCCCAGGAACAACTGTTGATTTGCCATAAAAATCCTCATGTGACAGATCGTTCCCACGCTCTGCGTGGGGATGCCTCAACGGACGCTCCGCGTTCGGCTTTTGGGGCGCAGAGCGTCCCTGGCTACATTCCCACGCAGAGCGTGGGAACGATCAACCTAACCCTCCAACACCCGCTCAAGTGTCCGGGTCACTCCATGTTCGCGCAAGCTATTGCAGCACCATTCGAAGGCCGCGACGAACTCCGCCGAGCGCGGGATCGCCGTGCCGAAAATCTCCTCGACCTCCAGCATCCGCTGGGTTACCAGCGCATCGTCGGCCACCAGTGCCTGGCAGAATCCCGCACGCGGGTCAGGAATCTTATAACTCACGCCGTTTTCGTCCACGCCCTTGAGGTACACGGCCCAGGCCGCGACTACCAGCGCCGCGCGGCGGGTTTCGCCACCGTCGGCAATCAAGCGGTTGATGGTCGGCACGGTGAATTTCGGAAACTTCGACGAACCGTCCGAGCACACCCGTTCCAGTTGGTCGGCGATGGCCTGGTTGGAGAAACGCTCCACCAGGGTGTCCTTGTAGTCGTCCAGATCGATGCCCGGCACGGGGGCCAGTTGCGGTGTCACATCCAGGTCCATATAGGCACGGATGTAACGCACGAACAACGGGTCGTTCATGGTCTCGTGGACAAAGCGGTAGCCCTTGAGAAACCCCAGGTAGGTCAGGGCCAGATGGCTGCCGTTGAGCAGCTTGATCTTCATTTCCTCATAGGGGGAGACGTCATCGGTGAACTGCACGCCGACCTTTTCCCAGGCCGGGCGTCCGTTGACGAATTTGTCTTCCAGCACCCACTGCACGAACGGCTCGCAGACCACCGGCCAGGCATCGTCGATCCCGTGCTCGTCGTGCAGTTGCAGGCGATGGGCGACGCTGGTCATGGGGGTGATGCGGTCGACCATGGCGTTGGGAAAGCTCACGTTGTGGTCGATCCACTGCGCCAGTCCGGCGTCGTGCAGCGTGGCGAAGGCCAGCAATGCCTTGCGGGTCACAGCGCCGTTGTGGGGCAGGTTATCGCAGGACATCAGGGTAAACGCCGGCGTCCCGGCGGCGCGGCGTTTGGCCAGGGCGGCGCAGAGAAAGCCGAACACCGTGGTCGGAGCAGCCGGGTGGGCCAGGTCGTGCTGGATCTGCGGCAGATGGGCCATGAACTCGCCGTTGCTGTCGTCGATGCAGTAGCCGCCTTCGGTAATGGTCAGCGAAACGATGCGGATCTGCGGATCCGCCAGTTTGTCGATCAGCACCTGGGCGCCGTCTTCGGCCAGCAACATGTCGTTGATGGCGCCAATCACGCGGACTTCGGTGTCGTCAGTGTCACCCAGTTCGTACAGGGTAAACAGATAATCCTGGCTGGCCAGGTCATCCCGGGCGCGGCGGTCTTCGGCCCGCAACCCAACGCCGCAAATGGCCCACTCCAGGTCGGCGCCAGTGTTCATCAGCGCGTCGGTGTAGTAGGCCTGGTGAGCCCGATGGAAGCCGCCGACACCGATGTGGGCGATGCCTTGGCGGAGATCGCCCAAGGGATAGGCGGGCAGGGCAACTTCCGGTTTGAGGTTATGCAGGTTCTGGCGGTTGAGTTTCATCACGAGTCTCGGTAATCAGGCGGCGGCGCGCAGTACACGGGTGACTGCTACGCCATCGGCATCGAACAAATGGCAGTGTTGGGCGTCCAGGTGCAGGTTCAGTTGTTCGCCGAACCGGCTCGCCAGGTCGCCGTGAACCCGCATGGTCAGGGCTTCCCCGGACGCGGTATTGACGTGACAGAAAGTGTCGCTGCCCAGGCGCTCGCTGACATCGGCGATTACCTGCAGCGTGCACTCGCCGGGCTGCGCCAGGTTCAAGTGCTCCGGACGGATGCCCAGGGTGACGGGGCTGCCGACGCTGAGACTCGCCCCGTTCACCGGCAGTTGGATACGCGTGCCGGCGTCCAGCTGAACTTCGCAACCCTGGCCGTTGAGTGCGCTGACCTTACCTTTGAGAAAACCCATTTTCGGCGTACCGAGGAACCCGGCGACAAACAGGTTGGCCGGCTGGTGGTATAGCTCCAGGGGCGAGCCGACCTGCTCGATGCGCCCGCCGTTGAGCACCACCACTTTGTCGGCCAGGGTCATGGCTTCGACCTGATCGTGGGTGACGTAGATCATGGTCGCCTGCAGTTCCTTGTGCAGCCGCGCCAGCTCCAGGCGCATCTGTACCCGCAAGGCGGCGTCGAGGTTGGACAGCGGCTCGTCGAACAGGAAGATTTTCGGATTGCGCACGATGGCCCGGCCGATTGCAACCCGCTGGCGCTGGCCGCCGGACAGTTGTTTGGGCTTGCGTTCGAGCATCGGTCCCAATTCGAGGATGCGTGCGGCTTCGTTGACCTTCTTCTCGATGTCGGCCTTGGGCACGCCCGCCAGATCCAAGGCGAAGGACATGTTTTTGCGCACGCTCATGTGTGGGTACAAGGCATAGGTCTGGAACACCATCGCCAGGTCGCGCTTGGCCGGGCTGACCTCGGTGATGTCACGCCCGTCCAGCTCGATGGTGCCGTCGCTGACTTCTTCCAGACCGGCGATCAGCCGCAGCAAGGTGGATTTGCCGCAGCCCGACGGACCGACGAAGACCACGAACTCACGGTCGTTCACCTCGAGGTCGATACCTTTGATGATGGAAAAACCTTCGAAGCCTTTTTGCAGATTCTTGATTTTCAGGTTGGCCATGATGATGGGCCTCCACGTCTGATTAGGGTGTAGGGCGCGTTACTTCACGGCGCCAAAGGACAAGCCGCGGACCAATTGCTTCTGGCTGATCCAGCCGAAGATCAGGATCGGCGCGCAGGCCAGGGTCGAGACGGCGGACAATTTGGCCCAGAACAAACCTTCAGGGCTGGAGTAGGAAGCGATCAGGGCCGTCAGCGGCGCGGCTTTGGATGAGGTGAGGTTCAACGACCAGAAGGCCTCGTTCCAGCACAGGATCAATGACAGCAGCACAGTGGAGGCCAGGCCGCCCTTGGCAATCGGCAGCAATACGCGAACCATCTCCTGCCACAGGGTGGCGCCGTCCAGGCGCGCGGCTTCGAGGATGTCCCGGGGAATGTCCTTGAAGTAGGTGTAAATCATCCAGACCACGATCGGCAGGTTGATCAGCGTGTAGATGACGATCAGCGCAGTACGGGTATCCAACAGGCCAAAGCTCTTGGCCAGCAGGTAGATCGGCATCAGCACGCCCACCGGCGGCAGCATCTTGGTGGAGAGCATCCACAGCAAGGTGCCTTTGGTGCGCTGGGTTTCGTAGAACGCCATGGAGTAGGCCGCCGGTACCGCGATCAGCAGGCACAAGGCCGTGGCGCTGAAGGAAATCACTACCGAGTTCCAGGCGAACGTGAAGTAGTCGCTGCGTTCGTTGATGTGCAGGTAGTTCTCCAGCGTTGGCGCGAAAATGAACTGCGGCGGCGTGGCGAATGCGTCGATTTCGGTCTTGAAGCTGGTCAGTACCATCCAGAAGATCGGGAAGAAAATCAGGATCGCGATGGCCCAGGCCAGCGTGCCCAGTAGCAGGCTTTGCAGCCGACGGGATTGTTGGAGTGTCATGGCGGCGGCCTCAGTTCTTGTCAGTCAGGTTTTTGCCGATCATCCGCACCAGGAGGATGGCGGCGATATTGGCAATGACCACGGCTATCAGGCCACCGGCCGAAGCCATGCCGACGTCGAACTGCACCAGCGCCTGGTTGTAGATCAGGTAGGCGAGGTTGGTCGAGGCGTAGCCGGGGCCGCCGTTGGTGGTGGTGAAGATTTCGGCGAATACCGACAACAGGAAGATGGTTTCGATCATCACCACGACGGCGATCGGCCGGGCCAGGTGCGGCAAGGTCAGGTGCCAGAAAATCGCGATCGGACCGGCACCGTCCAGGCGGGCGGCTTCCTTCTGCTCTTGGTCGAGGGACTGCATGGCCGTCATCAGGATCAGGATCGCGAAGGGCAGCCACTGCCAGCTGACAATGATGATGATCGACAGCAGCGGGTAGTGGGCCAGCCAGTCCACCGGCTGTGCGCCGAACAGTTTCCACACTGAGGCGAGGATCCCGGAGACCGGGTGGAATATCAGGTTCTTCCAGATCAGCGCGCCCACCGTGGGCATGATGAAGAACGGCGAGATCAGCAGGACCCGGACGATGCCGCGGCCAAAGAATTCGCTGGCCTCCAGCAATGCACTGATCAACACCCCGAACACGATACTGATCAGCAGCACGCTGCCTACCAGCAATAAAGTATTGGTGGCACCGGGCATGAAGCCAGAATCGGTAAGGAAATACGTGAAGTTCTCCAGCCCGACGAACTCGTTTTCACCGGGGTAGAGCAGGTTGTAGCGGATCATCGAGAAGTAGACGGTCATGCCCAGGGGCACGATCATCCACAGCAGCAACAGGGCGACCGATGGACTGACCAGGAACCAGCCGGGGTTCGCCAGGCGGATCTTGCGCGCCGGCGGCGGGGCAATCTCGAGGGGGGCTTTGGCGGTTGTAGTTGAGCTATTCATGGCATTGAACCGATTTTGTGCAGGTCTACAAGAATCCCTTGTGGGAGCGGGCTTGCTCGCGAATAGGGCAGCACATCCAACATCAATGTGACTGACAGATCGCTTTCGCGAGCAAGCCCGCTCCCACAAAAGACAGAGCGGTGGCTCGGGTTACTTGGGATACCCGGCACGCTTCATCTCGCGCTCGGTGGTGGACTGCGCGGCGGTCAGCGCCTGGTCCACGCTCTGCTGACCGGTCAGTGCGCCGGAGAAGAACTTGCCCACCTGGGTGCCGATGGCCTGGAATTCGGGAATGGTCACCAACTGGATACCGATATAAGGCACCGGCTTGAGGGTCGGCGCTTTCGGATCGGCGACTTTCAACGATTCCAGGGTCACCTTGGCGAACGGCGCGGCCTTCATGTACTCGTCGCTGTAGGTCGAGGTGCGGGTGCCTGGCGGTACGTTGGCGATGCCATCGGTCTTGGCGACCAGTTGGCTGTATTCCTTGGAGGTCGCCCAACTGGTAAAGACCTTGGCGGCTTCCTTGGCCTTGGAGCTGGTCGGGATTGCCAGTGACCAGGAGTACAGCCAGGAGGTGCCCTTATCGGTTTTTTCGTGGGGAGCGAAGGTGAAGCCGACATGATCGGACACCTTGCTCTGGGTCTTGTCAGTCACGAACGAGCCGGCAACGCTGGCATCGACCCAGATCGCGCATTTGCCGCTGTTGAACAGGGCCAGGTTCTCGTTGAAGCCGTTGCTCGACGCACCTGGCGGGCCGGATTTCTTCATGTTGTCGACGTAGAAGGTCAGCGCGTCTTTCCACTCGGGACTATTGAACTGCGCTTGCCACTTCTCATCGAACCAGCGCGCTCCGTAGCCGTTGGCCAGGGTGGTGATTAGCGCCATGTTCTCGCCCCAGCCGGCCTTGCCCCGCAGGCACAGGCCATATTGTTCCTTGCTCTTGTCGGTGAGTTTTTCCGCAAACTCGCCGATCTGGGTCCAGGTCGGGTGTTCGGGCATGGTCAGCCCGGCGTCCTTGAACAAGTCGGTGCGGTAGTAGGTGATCGAGCTTTCGGCGTAGAACGGCAGGGCATACAACGAGCCCTTGACCGACAGGCCGTCACGCACGGAAGGGAAGACGTCGTCCAGGTCGTAGGAGGCCGGCAGGTCCTTCATCGGCTCCAGCCAGCCCTTGGCGCCCCAGAGTGCAGCTTCGTACATGCCGATGGTCAGCACATCGAACTGTCCGCCCTGAGTGGCGATGTCGGTGGTCAGGCGTTGGCGCAGGACGTTTTCTTCCAGCACCACCCAGTTCAGCTTGATGTCCGGATGCTCCGACTCGAAGGTCTTCGAGAGCTTCTGCATGCGGATCATGTCGCTGTTGTTGACAGTGGCAATGGTGAGGGTCTGTGCGCCGAAACTGACGCTGCTGAGGGTCATGCAGATGGAGACAAGCAGAGCTTTTACCGAAGGTTTCATCGCGCACTCCTTTTCCGTGCCGGAAGGCGGCGGAAGGACAGTTATTGTTTTTTGTCTTCCGGATGAAGGGAAGAATGTGCGCTGATTACAGCCTTCAATGGACGTCGTGACAAATCATCCGTCGCACTGGTGCTGATACTTTTTTGCACTGGGCGAAGATGGTGAGTGAAAGGATTAACCTGTGGCGAGGGGATAAATCCCCTCGCCACAGGCGAGCAAAGTCTCAGCCCTGGTTCTGCTCGGTCAACCGCTGCACCGCCAGCCGCCGGTAATGGGAAGGGGTCATGCCCTTGAGTTGCTGGAAGCGCCGGTTGAAGTTCGAGATGTTATTGAAGCCCGACTCGAAACAGACATCCGTGACCGGCTTGTCGCCGTCGGCCAGCAATTCGCAGGATTTGCTGATGCGCAGGCGGTTGACGAATTCGATGAAACAGCGACCGGTGGCCTGTTTGAACACACGGCTGAAGTAGGTCGGTTTCATGCCCAGGTGCTCGGCGACTTCCTCCAGGGGCAGCTCCCGAGCGTAATGGGCAAAAATATAGTCCACGGCCCGGTTGGTACGGTCGATGCTGTGCTCATCGGTCATCTGCGAAGAGGCGCCGCCGGAGAGCACCTGATAGTCATCCGTGGTGGCCAGCAATTCCATCAGGATGAAGAAATACCCCAGGCGGCTCATGCCTTGGGAGTCGGCAATGCGTTGCATCAGGATCATCGCCTGGCGGATGGTTCGCTTGCAGCGGAACTCGATGCCGTAGCGGGCCCGTTCGAGCAGCGGCGCGATGGTCTTGAGTTCGGCAAAGACCTGATTTCCGCTTTCGAACAACTCGTCGGTGAAATTCACCAGCATGTCGCGCTTGGGCACCACTTCGTCTTCGGCCACCTGGCTGATCCAGTTATGGGGCAGGTTGGGGCCGGTGAGAAACAGCGTCTGCGGGTAGAAGTTGCCGATGTAATCGCCAATGAACACTTTGCCGGAACTGGCGACGATCAGGTGCAGTTCATATTCCTTATGGAAATGCCAGCGCACCAGCGGGCAGGGAAAGCCGTGTTGGCGATAGATGATGGACAATCCGTTATGGTCATCCATCAACTCGTAGGAAGGGTCGGTGACTCTTGCTGTTCGGGTCATGGGCCTGCACTTTTATTGTTATCGCCGCTGGATAATGCCCCCTTCGCCGGGCAGGTGCCACCCCGAATAGCCTTCCGATGGTCGCCCGGAGAAATGCCATCAGTGATGCTGGCAGCTACACCGCCGCGTTGTTGCGGTGCTTTTCCTCAATCCACTGGGACATGTATTGGGTGCTCTTGTGCTGGTGGTGGCGCAGCATGCTGCCGGTGAAATTGTCCCGCCTTCGTTGCACCAGGTTGGCACGGCACGCCTGGATACTTTCAATCAGCGCCGGGCCATGAATCTCTGTGCGGTACCGCTCCGCCAGCAGCTTCAGGCCGGCATCCCGGGCCTGATTCCAGCGGACCGGGTCGTTGTACAACTGCACGGCGGCGTTGGCGATGGCTTCGGCGCTCTGGCTGATAATTCCAGGCCACGGCATCTGCCCATGCATGGCTTCGGCGCCGATGGGCGTGGTGACGCTTGGCGTGCCACAGAGCATCGCCTCGATCAGCTTGCCCTTGATGCCAGCGCCAAAACGCAGCGGTGCCAGACAGATACGCGCCGCCGACATTACCTGCAGGGCGTCCTCGGCCCAGTTCATGATATGGAATCCCTGGGCTGGGTTGTGCAGCGCGGCAGCTTTCGGCGGGGTATAGGCGCCGTACAGATGCAGCTGTGCCTCCGGCAATTGCTGACGGATCAGCGGCCAGATGGCGTTCTTCATCCAGAGCACGGCATCCCAGTTCGGTGCATGGCGGAAGTTGCCGATGCTCAAGAAATGCGCCCGGTCCTCGAATGGCACCGGTGGCGTGGCTGGCAGATCAACCATCAACGGGCACCAGAGCAGGAGGTTGCGCGGCACCTTGAATTGCTCCACCAACAGCTCGATCTCCACCTCTGACACCATCAGGTTCAGGTCGCAGCGGTACACGGCGGCGATCTCGCGCTTGGCCATATCGGTGTCGGCCATCCGCTGGAATTCCTCGGGCAGGTTTGGCGCGAAAAGATCGCTGAAGTCCTGGGAACTATCGTCAGCTTTCAAGCGGTTCTTGAGGCGCTGATGCCGGGCGTGGCGCAGGCTTTGCAAATCGGACGTTTCCAGCACACGCAAGGCGCCGGGGCATTGCGTCTCGACCCGCCAGCCGAACTGCTCTTCCATCATGAATTGATCGAACAGGACGATATCCGGTGCCAGCTCACCGACGAACACATCGAAACTGCTGTTGTTGAGTTCGATGGGCACTTCGTGGATGCCCAGTTCGATCAGGTCCGCGCGGTTCTCCCCCGGCTTCGCCGGGCTGCTGAAGGTGATGTCCCAGCCTTGCCCGAGGAAGGCTTCCAGGATCTGCATGATGTGCCCACCCGCCGCCGATGAACGCGGCTCGGGCCAGACGTAACCGATGACCAGGACCTTGAGGGCGGCGGGATGAGGCATGGGCAGGCATTTCCTTGGATGGATCAGGCGCAGTCGGTGCGCGGGGCGCGCCGATAGTGACCAAGAATCCGCTTGGGCTCAAGAAAGAATGCTTCTGACCTTGTCGCGCAACTGATCGATGGAAAAAGGCTTGCCGATCACCGCCATGCTTTCCGGTACGTCGATGCTTTCGGCATAGCCACTGGCGAACAGAACCGGTAGCCCAGGCCGCACCAGGCGGGCTTGCCTGGCCAGTTCGCGGCCGTCCATCACCGGCAGGCCTATGTCCGTCATCATCAGATCGATCCGTTGGTCCAGGTTGCGCAAGAAATCAAGCGCCTGGTCGCAACCGTCCGCCTCGAGCACCTGATATTCCAGTTCTTCCAGTACATCGACGATCAACATCCGGACGATGTCGTCGTCCTCGACTACCAGGACGTTGACGGGAGTGACAGGGGTGGAAGTGGACATAGTGGTTATTCTCAAAAGATAAAATCGGGAAGGGCGAAAAAGGACTCATGCATGAGTAAGTAGCGAGGCGGCACAAGTTCCCGATCCTGTACAAGAAAGGATCTATAGTACAAGAGCTGACAAGGATAGTCGCTTCCTTGCTACCGGGCAGACCGTTGTGGGAATTGTGCCTTTAACTTTGTCAGAAATGTGGATCCAGTCCGTGTCTTTCGGGCAAACTCCGTGGTTTCCAACTGTTCGCCAAGGCCTTTTCCATGACACTTTCGTCTTCGGTTGACGAGCAAAGTTTTCGCAAGCTCCTGAGCCGCAATATCAGCCTGCCGTTGGGCATGGGCGCTCTCAGCGCGGTGTTTTTCATCGTGTTGATCACCTATCTGCTGTCAGTGATCCAATGGGTCGGGCACAGCGATAGGGTGATCAGTAATGCCAACGAAGCCATCAAGCTGAGCGTGGACCTGGAGACCGGTATGCGCGGCTATCTCTTGAGTGGGGACGAGCACTTCCTCGACCCCTATGAGATCGCCAAACCGCGTATTGCCGTCGCGCTTGAGACATTGCTGGAATTGACAGCCGACAACCCCATCCAGACCGAGCGCCTGCACAAGGTACAAGCGCTCCAGACGGAGTGGGCCAATTACGCCCAGAGCATGATCGACCTGCAACGCAGCAGCGGCGATTATCGGGGAGCGGTGAAGGCCGGACGCGGCAAGCGCCTGACGGACGAAATACGCAAGACCTTTGAAGACATCGTCGAAACCGAGCAGCAATTGCGTACAGCGCGTAACGAAGAGGTGCGCTCTACCACGGTCTGGAGCATTACCTTTTATTTGCTGTTCGTTGCCGCTGTCAGCGGATTGCTGGCCTATGTCGGGCGGCGAGACCTGTTGAGCCTGTCCAACAGCTACGGCGCCAGCCTCCGGATACAGCAAGAGAGTGCCTCGCACCTGGAAAAACAGGCTTGGCTGCGCAATGGCCAGACCCAATTGGCCGAGCAGGTGCTGGGGCAACTGACCTTGAACCTGCTGGGGCGCAACATCCTGCAGTTCTGCGCCAAGTACCTCGACACCGCCGTCGCTGCGCTGTATGCGCGGGAGGAAAACGGCGTGCTCAAGCGGGTGGCCACCTATGGTCTTTCCCGTGAGGACGACGAACAGCATCAGGTGATCGTTGCGGGCGAAGGCATCGTTGGCCAGGCCGTACAGCAGGGGCGTCTTATTCGTCTGGACAATGTCCCCGACGATTACCTGAAAGTCAGTTCAGGGCTGGGGCAAGGCTTGCCTAATAGCGTGGTGGTGGTACCGACCAGCGACGATGACCGGGTCAACGGTGTCATCGAACTGGGTTTCCTGCGGCCCTTGACCGAGCGTGATATCGAGCTGCTGGAGCTGATTGCCGGTAACGTCGGCACCTCCATCGAAGCCGCCCGTTACCGGCAGCGCTTGCAGGAAGTGCTGGCGGAAACCCAGCAGTTGAACGAAGAGCTGCAGGTACAGCAGGAAGAGCTCAAGACCGCCAACGAAGAACTCGAGGAGCAGTCGCGGATTCTCAAGGAGTCCCAGGTTCACCTGGAAGCCCAACAGCAGGAACTGGAACAGACCAACGAGCAACTGGCCGAGCAACGCGACGCCATGGACCAGAAGAACAACGAGCTGAACCTGGCCCAGCTCCAGTTGCAGGAACGCGCTGAAGAGTTGCAGCGTTCGAGCAAATACAAGTCCGAGTTCCTTGCCAACATGTCCCATGAACTGCGCACGCCGCTCAACAGCTCACTGATCCTGTCCAAGCTGTTGGCGGAGAATCCGCAGAACAACCTGAGCGAGGAGCAAGTCAAGTTTGCCGAGTCGATCTACTCCGCCGGCAACGACCTGCTCAACCTGATCAACGACATTCTCGACATTTCCAAGGTCGAGGCCGGCAAACTGCAGGTTCGTCCGGAAAACACCGGCGTGTCGCGCCTGGTAGAGGGCTTGCGCGATATGTTCAAGCCACTGGCGGCCGACAAGGGCCTGGGCTTCGAAGTCCAGGTGCTGCCCGACGCGCCAGCGATGCTATACACCGACCGCCAGCGCCTGGAGCAGATACTCAAGAACCTGTTATCCAATGCGGTCAAGTTCACCGAGCAAGGCACCGTGAGCCTGTCCGTGGCCGGCCAGCCGGGTTCAGGCATTGCCTTCATGGTGCGGGATTCGGGCATCGGCATTTCCCCCGACCAGCAGCAAAGCATCTTCGAGGCATTCCGCCAGGCCGATGGCACCACTAATCGCCGTTACGGCGGTACCGGCCTGGGGCTGTCGATCTCCCGCGACCTGGCGACCTTGCTGGGCGGCTCGATCTCCGTGTCCAGCGCGCCGGGGCAGGGCAGTCTGTTCACGCTGGTGTTGCCTGAGCGTTATGTCGAGCCTGGGGAGACCCCGGTGGTACCGCGGACCTTCACGCCGACGGCCGCTGTGCCGGCCGCCGTGACCGATATGCCGGCGTCCCCTGCGGCATCGCTGGTTGCCCAGATAGAGCCGCCCATTGCCAGCTTCGCCGACGACCGGGACAAGGCGCCGTTCAACGGCCGTTGCATCCTGGTGATCGAGGATGAGCCCAAGTTCGCCCGGATCCTGTTCGACCTCGCCCATGAGTTGGGCTACCAATGCCTGGTGGCCCATGGTGCCGATGAAGGCTTTGACCTGGCCTCGCAACTGGGCCCCGATGCCATCCTGCTGGACATGCGCCTGCCTGATCATTCCGGGCTGACGGTACTGCAGCGACTCAAGGAGCAGGCCGAGACCCGGCATATCCCGGTACACGTGATCTCCGTCGAAGACCGCGTCGAAGCCGCGATGCACATGGGCGCCATCGGCTATGCGGTCAAGCCGACCACCCGTGAGGAACTCAAGGAGGTGTTCGCCCGCCTGGAAGCCAAGCTGACCCAGAAGGTCAAGCGGGTGTTGCTGGTGGAGGACGATGACCTGCAACGCGACAGCATCACTCGCCTGATCGGCGACGAGGACATCGAAATCACCGCCGTTGGCCTGGCCCAGCAGGCTCTGGATCTGCTGCGCAACAATGTCTACGACTGCATGGTCATCGACCTGAAGTTGCCGGACATGTTGGGCAATGACCTGCTCAAGCGCATGTCCACCGAGGAGATCTGTTCGTTCCCGCCAGTGATCATCTACACCGGGCGCAACCTGACCCGCGATGAAGAGGCCGAACTGCGCAAGTATTCGCGCTCGATCATTATCAAGGGCGCCCGCTCGCCAGAACGCCTGCTGGACGAGGTGACACTCTTTTTGCACAAAGTCGAATCCCGGTTGTCCCATGAAAGGCAACGGATGCTCAAGACGGCCCGCAGCCGGGACAAGGTGTTCGAAGGGCGCAAGATACTGCTGGTGGACGACGATGTGCGCAACATCTTTGCCCTGACCAGCGCCCTGGAGGCAAAGGGGGCGGTCGTGGTCATCGGCCGTAACGGCTACGAAGCGATCGAGCGCCTCAATGAAGTGGAAGACATCGACTTGGTGCTGATGGACGTGATGATGCCAGAGATGGACGGTTTCGAAGCCACCGCGCGCATCCGCAAGGATCCGCGCTGGCGCAAGCTGCCCATCATTGCCGTGACGGCCAAGGCCATGAAGGACGATCAGGAGCGCTGCATCGCGGCCGGCTCCAACGACTACCTGGCCAAACCGATCGACCTCGATCGCCTGTTTTCGCTGATTCGCGTGTGGTTGCCGAATATGGAAAGAATTTAGTGGAAAGAGACACCGACATTGAACTGCGTTTGCTGATCGACGCGATCTATCTCAAGTACAGCTACGATTTCAGGGATTACTCCGGCGCCTCCATCAAGCGCCGGGTTCACCACGCGCTGAGCCAGTTCGAGTGCCGGACCATCTCGGCGCTCCAGGAGCGTGTGCTGCATGACCCGGGCGTGTTCATGCAGCTGTTGCAACTGCTGACTATTCCCGTCAGTGAGATGTTCCGTGACCCCTCGCACTTCCTGGCCATTCGCCAGGAAGTGGTGCCGCTGCTCAAGACCTATCCGTCGCTCAAGATTTGGATCGCCGGTTGCAGTACGGGGGAGGAGGTCTATTCCATGGCGATCCTGCTGCGGGAAGAGGGCCTGTTGGACCGCACGCTCATCTACGCCACCGATATCAACCCCAGGTCGTTGGAGAAGGCTAAGCAGGGCATTTTTGCCCTGGAGAACGTGCGGGCCTACACACAGAACTATCAGTTGGCGGGGGGGCGACGCTCGTTTGCCGATTACTACACCGCCGCCTACGATTATGCGATGTTCGACAAGACCCTTTGTGAGAACGTGACCTTTGCCGATCACAGCCTGGCGACGGACAGTGTTTTTTCAGAAACACAATTAATTTCGTGTCGTAATGTATTGATATATTTCAATAAAAAGCTGCAAGATCGCGCATTCGGACTGTTCCATGAGTCCCTCTGTCACCGTGGTTTCCTGGTACTGGGCAGCAAGGAAACACTGGACTTCTCGATGTTCGGCAAGCAATTCGAGCCGTTGGTCAAACAGGAACGGATCTATCGCAAGTTATGAACCAGACAACGGACAGGTCCGGATCCGCAATAGGAGCCATCGCCGTCGGTGCATCCGCCGGCGGCGTGGAGGCACTGCTCAGACTCTTCGGTCATCTGCGCAAAGGCTTCCGCTTGCCTGTCCTGGTGGTGCTGCATCTGCCCAACGAGCGCTTCAGCCAGTTGGCCCAGGTTCTTGATCACCGTCTGGCGATACCGGTGGAAGAGGCTCGGGATAAACAGGACATTCGCCCCGGCACCCTCTACGTCGCCACGCCAGGCTACCATTTGTCGGTCGAGGCCGATCGCAGCCTGTCGTTGAGCCTGGAGGAACCGGTGCACCATTCGCGGCCGTCCATCGATGTCTTATTCGAATCGGCCGCCGACGTCTATGGTCCGAACCTGCTGGCCATCGTCCTGACCGGGGCCAACGACGACGGCGCCAAAGGCTTGGCCAGGGTCAAGGAGCTGGGCGGAATCACCGTCGTCCAAGACCCCGCCGAAGCCCAGGTTGCGACCATGCCGGAAGCCGCGCTGGCCCTGCACGAGCCCGACCATATCCTCACTTTGCAAGGCATCGGCCAATTGTTGGCTGGGCTGGAATGAACCACATGCCAAGAGATATTCAAGCCAAACTGCTGATCGTCGATGATCTGCCGGAGAATCTGTTGGCGCTGGAGGCCCTGATCAAGGGTGACGACCGCAAGGTCTACAAGGCTCAGTCGGCTGACCAGGCATTGTCCCTGTTGCTGCAACATGACTTTGCCCTGGCCATCATCGACGTACAGATGCCGGACATGAACGGTTTCGAACTGGCCGAGCTGATGCGGGGCACGGAGAAGACCCGTAGCATCCCGATCATCTTTGTCAGCGCCGCCGGCCGCGAACGCAACTATGCCTTTACCGGCTATGAAAACGGGGCGGTGGACTTCCTGCACAAGCCACTGGACACCCATGCGGTCAAGAGCAAGGTCAATGTGTTCGTGGAGCTCCACCGCCAGAAGAGGGCGGTGAAGGAACAGGTCGTTGCCCTGGAACAGAGTCGTCGGGAACAGGAAGTGCTGCTGCAGCAATTGCAGGCCACCCGCAGCGAACTCGAGCAGGCGGTGCGGATGCGCGACGACTTCATGTCGATCGTCGCCCACGAGGTCCGCACGCCTCTCAACGGCCTGATTCTCGAGACACAACTGCGCAAGATGCACTTGGCCCGGGACAACGCCGCCGCGTTCAGCCTGGATAAGGTAAAGGCGATGGTCGAGCGCGACGAGCGACAGATCAAGAGCCTGATCCGGCTGATCGAGGACATGCTGGACGTGTCGCGCATTCGCACTGGCAAGTTGTCCATCCGCCCGACCCGCTTCAACCTCTCGGCCCTGGTGGAAAACCTGCTGCGCAATTTCCAGCCGCAGATTCTGGCCGCCGAATGTGCGTTGAACTACACCGCCGAACCATTGGTGGAAGGGCTCTGGGATGAGTTTCGGATCGAGCAGGTGGTGTCGAACCTGCTGACTAACGCGCTGCGCTATGGGGGCAAGAGTCCGATCGATGTGCGTGTCTACAAGACGCCCGAGCATGCTTGCATCGAGGTTCAGGATCGTGGCATCGGTATCAGCGAGGAGAACCAGAAACGCATCTTCCAGCAGTTCGAGCGGGTGACCTCCAAGGCGGTCGCCGCCGGCTTGGGGTTGGGCCTGTTCATTTCCGAGCAGATCGTCACGGCTCATGGAGGGACTATCTCGGTCAACAGTCGTATCAACGAGGGCGCGTTGTTCCGCGTTTGCCTGCCCTTGCAGGACGCCGTCCTTCCAAAAAACGTTGCGTTGACGCAACCTCTGAATGGTCCTACGGTCGTATCAGCAGCTATTGATCGAACGAAGGCTTCTCATGAGTGAAGATGCGCAAGATGTTGTATTGGTCGTCGAGGATGACCCGTCAATCATGACGGTATTGTCCGCCTACCTGTCAGGAGTGGGGTATCGGGTGCTGGAGGCCGAGAGCAGTGACAAGGCCTTCGAAATCCTCGCAAGCAAGCCCCACCTGGACATGATGATCACCGACTTCCGTCTGCCGGGCGTTATTTCCGGGGTGCAGATCGCCGAACCGGCGGTCAAGCTGCGTCCTGAACTGAAAGTGATCTTCATCAGTGGTTACGCCCAGGAAGTGCGCGACACCGACAGTCCCATCACCCGCAAGGCGCCGATTCTGGACAAACCGTTCGACCTGGACGAATTGCAGAGCATCATGCGCTCGATGTTGTCCTGAGGCCTGCATCCACCACAGATCCCTGTGGGAACGGGCTCGCCCGCGAAGACGGCGGCACATTCAGCATCTCTGGGACAGACATACCGCTTTCGCGAGCAGGCTCGCTCCCACATTGGGTCCTGCGGCGTATGCAGCTTTGTGTATGCCAAAACCTGTGGGAGCGGGCTTGCCCGCGAAGACGGCGGCACATTCAGCATCACTGGGACAGACATACCGCTTTCGCGAGCAAGCCCGCTCCCACAGGGTGCGGGCTTCAAGCCCCGATCATCTCCCGGACCTTGGCCGTCAATAGATCAAACGTGAACGGTTTGGTGATCATCTGCATACCCGGGTCGAGGAATCCGCCGCGTACTGCGGCGTGCTCAGCGTAGCCGGTGATGAATAGCACCCGCAGGTCCGGACGGATCTGCCGGCCAACTTCCGCCAGCTGCCGGCCATTCATGCCGGGCAATCCCACGTCGCTGATCAACAGATCGATGCGCTGGCCTGACTGGAGAATCGGCACCGCACCGTTGGCATCGCTGGCTTCAAGGAAGGTATAGCCCAGTTCCCCCAGTACCGAGCTGACCAGTACCCGCACTGCCGGATCGTCTTCGACGATCAGCACGGTCTCGCCGGCCTGCGCGGGGGCTGCATGCTGCTTGTCGACCAATGACTCGGGTGTTTCTTCGCCCAGGAAACGCGGCAGATAAAGATTGACCGTCGTGCCTTTGCCAACGTCACTGTCGATCGCCACATGACCACGTGACTGCTTGCTGAACCCATAGATCATCGACAGGCCCAGTCCAGTGCCCTGGCCGATGGGCTTGGTGGTGAAGAATGGATCGAATGCGCGATTGATGACCGATTCGGGCATGCCGCACCCGCTGTCCTGCACGCTCAGCACCACATAGTCGCCGGGCTCCAGGTTGCTGTACGCATCGGTGAAACCGGCATCCAGATGTTTGTTGAAGGTGCGTACAACCAGCATTCCGCCTTCCGGCATGGCATCGCGGGCATTGAGGACGAGGTTGAGCAGGGCGCTTTCCAGTTGATTGGGATCGGCCTCGGCGATCCAGAGTTGCTCGTCCAGTTGCACGTCCAGTCGGATGCTTTCGTTGAGGCTGCGCTGCAACAGTTCCCCCATGGACAGCACCAGCGTGTTCATCTGCACGGCCTTGGAGTCCAGCGACTGGCGTCGGGAGAACGCCAGCAGGCGATGAGTCAGGCCGGCGGCGCGGTTGGCCGAGGTCACGCCCAGGTCGATCAGGCTGTCCAGGTCTTCGGTGCGACCCCGGGCCAGGCGCCTGCGCAGCAGCTCGAGGCTACCGATGATCCCGGTCAGCATATTGTTGAAGTCGTGGGCAATACCCCCCGTCAGTTGGCCGACGGCTTCCATTTTCTGCGATTGACGCAAGGCTTCTTCATTGTGGCGCAACTGAGCGGTGCGCTCTTCTACCTGCTGTTCAAGAGTTTCGAGGGTGTTCTGCAGGCGCAACTCACTGTTGCTGAGATCGATCAGGCGTTCCCGGGCCTCGTATTGCCTTCGTCGTCCACGCAAGGCGGTGGTGACCAGGCTGACCAGGGTTACCGGATGGAAAGGGCGCTCCAGGAACGTTACGTTGCCCAGTTGCATGCCGATACGTGCCGCCGGGTTCTGTTCCGGACCACCATGATGGGTCAGCAAGACGATGGGCAGGTCCGACCATGCCGGTTGTTGTTCAATCTGCTGGAACAATTTTTCCAGGTCGGGCCCCACCAGGGCTTCCGACGAGATGACCAAGAGGCCGGCGCCATGCTCGAGCTCGTCGCACAGTTGCCCTAGATGGCGACAAATGAGACCGGTGAATCCGGCTTCATTCAGGATCATCAGGGCGATCCGGCTGTCCCGTCCCAGCGGCGCGAGGATCAATGCCCGCTCCGACAGGGGCTCCACCAAAATCACCGGGGCTCATCCTTGAGCAGCGGTTGGTCCGCTCCCATATAGGTCGGTACCCCACGCAAGACACCCTGGAAGGCTTCAAGTGGCTCACCGATCGTCATGCCTTGCCCGCTGATGCGGTACTCGCGGATCGTCGATTCGTGGCTGCCGGTGCGTTTCTTGATAATGGAGATCGCTCGGCGGACCTTGCCCAGAGCCTCGAAATACCGCAACAGAATCACGGTGTCGGCAAGATAGGTAATGTCCACCGGTGCCTGCATGTCGCCTACCAGGCCATGTTGCGCGACGGTCATGAAGGTCGCTGCTCCCTTGCGATTGAGGTACAGCAACAGCTCATGCATGTGCAGCACCAGCGCGTTTTCTTCTGGCATGGCAGCCTGATAGCCGTTGATGCTGTCGATCACCACGGTCTTGATATCACCGTCATCGACGCAACGGCGTACCCGATGGGAGAACTCACCGGGGGACAGCTCGGCGGCGTCCACCTGTTCGATCAGCAGGTTGCCGGTTTTTTGCAGTGCCTGGAGGTCGATACCGATATTTTTCATGCGTTCGAGCAGCAGGCCAAGCTCTTCGTCGAAAATGAACAGTGCTGCCTTTTCCCCCCGATGCACGGCCGCTGCGGCGAAGATCATCGAAATCAGCGACTTCCCGGTACCGGCCGGCCCGAGGATCAAGGTGCTTGAACCGGTTTCGATACCGCCACCCAGCAGGGCATCCATTTCCGCAATGCCACTGGAGAGTTGTAGACGCAGGTATTGCCCGCGGTGCTCGGCCGCCACAAGGCGTGGGAAGACATGAAGACCGTCCCCCATGATGGTGAAGTCGTGGAAGCCGCCACGGTATTTCTGCCCGCGATACTTGACCACCCGGATCCGTCGCCGCTCGGCACCATAATTGGGCGTCAGCTCTTCTAGGCGAATCACCCCGTGGGCGACACTGTGCACGGTCTTGTCCAGGGATTCGGTAGTCAGGTCATCGAGCAGCAGGACGGTGGCGTCGTAGCGCACGAAGTAGTGCTTGATCGCCAGGATCTGCCGCCGATAGCGCAGGGAGCTCTGCGCCAGCAGGCGGATCTCCGACAGGCTGTCGAGTACGACCCGGGTAGGCTTGACCTGTTCGACCACCTCGAAGATCTGTCGCGTCGCCTCCCCCAGCTCCAGGTCCGATGAGTACAGCAGGCTTTGCTGATGCTCGGCATTGAGCAGGCTTTCAGGCGGCGTCAGTTCGAAAATGTGGATGTGGTCATCCAGGGTCCACCCGTGGGAGGCCGCGCCTTGGCGCAATTCACGCTCGGTTTCCGAGAGCGTGATGTACAACGAGCGCTCGCCGGCTTTGGCGCCGGCCAGCAAGAAATGCAACGCGACCGTGGTCTTGCCGGTGCCGGGTTCCCCTTCCAACAGGAACACATGGCCGCGGGACAAGCCACCGGAGAGGATATTGTCCAGCCCTTCGATACCGGTGGCGGCTTTGGCGTCGATCAACTCGTTCAATGTAGACAAAAATAGCCCCCTCAATGGCCAAGGAAGTAAAGCAGGTTGAAGTGTCTGAATACTTGACCCTTGGCGGTGATAGCGGTTCCACTCCCGGCACAAAACCTGTGAAGTTGCACAGCTTTCGGAGCGACCAGGGCTTTCTACAACCCCTGCTGCAACGCCGGGTCGTCCGGGTTCAGCTGCTCCAGTTTCGCCAACAATATCTGCACATTCTGCAGTTGTCCGGTTTCCTTCCAGTAATTGATCAGCAGCACCCGCGCCTTACGGTCGGCGGGGTAGCGCTGGACAATTTCCTGCAACTGCTTCTGCGCGGCTTCCAATTCCTGCTCGGCATGCAGGGTGGTTGCCAGGTCGTAACGGTAATGACGATTGTCGGGCTCGAGCTCCACGGCTTTTGCCAGGCCGAGCACCGCGTACTCACTCTGGCCGTGCTGCAGCAACCACATGCCCAGCGCATGTTGCAGGTAAGCTGACTGGGGCTGGCTTTGCAACTGTCTTGCGAGTAATTGTCGCGCGGCTTCGCCCTGGCCCTGTTTGTCGAGTACCTCGATCTGCATGACCACCGCCGGCAAGTTGTTGGGTTGCAGGCGCAAGGCTTGTTCCAGTGCTTGCTGAGCTTTTTTCAGCTCGGCGTTGTGCAGGTACAGGCGGGCGAGTTGATAGAGGGACTCGGTGGTTTGCGGGCCGTCTTCAAGCTGCTGTTCCCAGGTGTCGATGGCCAATTGCATGGCCCCGAAGTACAAGCCAAGGTCATCCGGCGACAGGCCCAGCAGGGCGTTCACGGCGGCAAATCGCACGCCGGAGTCGTCATCGTCGAGCAACGGCCCGAGCAGCAGGCTGCGCTGCCCCGTCGGCACCAGTCCGGCAATGCTGCCGATGGCTGCCCGGCGTACATCCGGCGATTCGTTGTGCAGGTCCGCATCCGCCAGTTTCAGGGCCTGGGGGCTTGGGTAGTTGGGCAGTTCGGCGTGCAGCCATACGCGACGCTTGGGCGAGAGGTCCGGACGCCCGAGTTGCTGATAGAGCATTCTCGCCGCGCCCGGGAGCCCGTTGCGCGCCTGCGCCAGGGCCTCACTGTAGCCGCGCTTGACGGCCTCGGGGATTTGAGGGGTGCTGCTGTGCCGCCACAACGCAACCAGACCGATCATCAGGACGATCCCAAGGCTGAACAGAAGATAGCGGCGAGACGAAGGCATGCAGGTAATCCATAACCGGGAAACTTGAAGTGTCGCAAGCTTCGGTCAGGTGGGGGGCTGAGTCAAACCTTGTGACAGCTATGCAGGGCCTGGGAGGACAGGTTGCTCTCGCGGGGATCTAGCGAAGCCCTTGTGGGAGCGAGCCTGCTCCGGGCTAAGAAATAAAAAAGCCCCGCGTCCAAGGCGGAGACGGGGCAAGGATCTGGTTGATTGCGGTCAACCAAAGGGGCTCTGTGCAAAGGCCGGTCAGTTGCTGGCGACGGTTTCCGGCTGCCAGCCACCGCCCAGGGCCTTGTAGATCGCGACGATGCCGCGGTATAGATCGACTTCGGCCTGGGCCTGGGTGTCTTCAGCGGCGAGGCGTTCGCGCTGGGCGTCGAGCAGCACGAGGAAGTCCACGGTGCCTTCGCGGTAGCGAATTTCCGCCAGGTCGGCAGCGGCACGGCTGGATTCGCTCTGGCGGATCAACGAGATCAGGCGTTGCTGGCGTTTGCCATAATCGCTGAAGGCGTTTTCCGATTCTTCCAGGGCCAGTAGCACCTGTTGCTCATAAGTCGCCAGGGCGCCATCGGCCTCGGCATTGGCACCGCGCAGGCGAGCCCGCACGCTGCCCAGATCGAACGCTGCCCAGGTAATGCTCGGGCCCAGTGCCCAGGCGTTGGCTGCCGAGGAACCGATCTGCGAACCACGTCCTGCGGTAAACCCAAGGAAGCCACTGAGGCTGACCCGTGGAAACAGGTCGGCCTTGGCCACGCCAATGCGTGCTGTGGCCGCGGCCAATTGACGTTCGGCGCTGAGAATGTCCGGTCGACGTTGCAACAGTTGTCCCGGATCACCGATTGGCAAGGCCTTGGCAATGGCCGGCAGGTCCTTGGGACTCAGATCCACGCTCAATCTGTCCGGACGTTCACCCAGCAGGGTGGCGATGCGGTTGCGCTGACGCACCTGTTCGGCCTGCAACTGCGGCACGCTGGCTTCTACCGAGGCCAGGCGTGCGTCGGCACGGACCACGTCCAACTGATCGCCTACGCCGGCATCGCGCAGGCTTTCGGTGATCTTGCGTGACGCCTGCTGGTTCTGGAGGTTCGCCAGGGCGATTTTTTCCCGCAGTTGGGCGCCGCGCAGTTGACCGTAGGCATCCACCAGCTCGGCGATCATGGTCACCTGCAGTTGGTAGAGATCGGCTTCGGCCGCCTGCTGATCGGCGTCGGTGGCTTCCAGGTTGCGCTGGATGCGCCCGAACAGATCCACTTCCCAGGCCATGTCCAAGCCCAGATCGTAGCGCTCGGTATTGACCCGGTCGGTGGTCTGCCCCGGAATCTGGCCTTTGCCCAGGTTGCTGCTGGCGCGACTGGTGATGGTCGGCATCGCATCATTGCTGGCGTCGTCACGAATGGCCCGGGCCGCCCGCAGACGGGCGAAGGCGACGCGCAACTCACGGTTGCCTTCCAGGGAGCGGGTCACCAACGCGTTGAGGGTCGGATCATCGAACTGCTGCCACCAGACACCTTCGAAACGGGCCCGGTCGAAGTTCTTCTGGCCGGCGGCGCCGTCGGTGGCGGTAGTGATATTCGCCGCCTCGGTTTGCGGAGCCTTGTAGTCCGGCCCCACGGCGCAGGCACTCAGCGCCAGGACCAGCAAGCTCGGCGCGAACAGTTTCAAGCTCATTGTTGCCAGGCTCATTGTTGCGTCTCCAGTTTCAAAGCCCGGGCCGCCTTGCGGGCCTCGCTGCGCTCGACGAAGTTACGGATCAGTACATAGAACACAGGGGTGAGCAGCAGGCCGAAGAAGGTCACGCCCAACATCCCCGAGAACACCGCGACACCCATGGCGTGGCGCATTTCGGCGCCGGCACCGCTGGAGAACACCAGGGGCACCACGCCCATGATGAAGGCCACGGAGGTCATCAGGATCGGCCGCAGACGCAGGCGGCAGGCTTCCAGGACCGCAGCCAGCGGGTTCATGCCCTCAAGCTGTTTATCCTTGGCGAACTCGACGATCAGAATCGCGTTCTTACAGGCGAGCCCCACCAGTACGATCAGGCCGATCTGGGTGAAGATGTTGTTGTCGCCACCGGACAGGATCACCCCGGTAATGGCGGACAGCAGGGTCATCGGTACGATCAGGATCACCGCCAGCGGCAGGCTCCAGCTTTCGTACTGCGCCGCGAGCACCAGGAACGCCAGCAGAACGCAGAGCGGGAACACGAACAGCGCGGTGTTGCCCGACAGGATCTGCTGGTACGTCAGGTCGGTCCACTCGTAGGTCATGCCGTTGGGCAATTCGTCCTTGAGCAGTTTCTCAATGGCTTTCTCGGCCTGGCCGGAGCTGTAGCCTGGCGCGGCGGCACCGTTGATTTCAGCGGTGATGAAGCCGTTGTAGTGCATCACGCGGTCCGGTCCCGAGGAGTCGCTGACCTTGATGAAGGTCGCCAGCGGAATCATCTCGCCACGGTTGTTGCGCACCTTGAGCTGGCCGATCTGGTCCGATTCGAGACGGAATTGCTGCTCGGCCTGGACGTTGACCTGGTAGGTACGGCCGAAGCGGTTGAAGTCGTTGGCATACAGCGAACCCAGGTAGATCTGCAGGGTGTCGAAGATGTCACTGACGGCCACGCCGTGGGTCTTGGCTTTTTCCCGGTCGATGGCGGCATCGACCTGGGGCACGTTCACGGTATAGCTGGTGAACAGCCCGGCCAGTTCCGGCACGCTGCGGCTCTTGGTGATGATGTTCATGGTTTCCTTGTACAGCTCGTCGTAGCCCAGGTTACCCCGGTCTTCGATTTGCAGGCGGAAACCACCGATCGTGCCCAGGCCCTGTACCGGCGGCGGCGGGAAGATCGCCATGTAGGCTTCCTGGATGCCCGCGAACTGGCCGTTCAAGGCACCGGCGATGGCGCCGGCCGACTGGCTCGGGTCCTTGCGTTCGTCAAACGGTTTGAGGGTCACGAACACGATGCCGGCGTTCGGGCTGTTGGTGAAACCGTTGATCGACAGGCCCGGGAACGCCACCGCGCTCTGAACGCCTGGTTGCTTGAGCGCCACGTCGGACATGCGCTTGATCACGTCTTCGGTGCGGTCCAGGCTTGCGGCATCCGGCAGTTGGGCGAAGGCCACCAGGTATTGCTTGTCCTGGCCGGGCACGAAGCCGGTCGGGGTGTTGGAGAAGCCGAAGAACGTCAACACCATCAGGCCCGCGTAGACGAACAGGGCGATGCCGCTGCTGCGGATCACGCGGCCTACGGCGCCCACGTAGCTATGGCTGGCGCGGTCGAAGAAGCGGTTGAACGGACGGAACAGCCAACTGCCCAGCAGTGCGTCGAGGAACTTGGAGAAACGGTCCTTGGGCGCGTCATGGCTCTTGAGCAACACCGCGGCCAGGGCCGGCGACAGGGTCAGGGAGTTGAATGCCGAGATCACGGTGGATATGGCAATGGTCAACGCGAACTGCTTATAGAACTGTCCGGTCAAGCCGCTGATGAAGGCTGCCGGAACGAAGACCGCGCACAGCACCAGGGCGGTCGCGATGATCGGGCCCGTCACTTCACCCATGGCACGCTTGGTCGCTTCCACCGGGGTGAGGCCGAGGCCGATGTTCCGTTCGACGTTTTCCACCACGACGATGGCGTCGTCCACCACGATACCGATGGCTAACACCAACCCGAAGAGCGAAAGCGCGTTCAGTGAGAAGCCGAACAGGTGCATCACCGCGAACGTACCGATCAACGATACCGGCACGGCCACCAGTGGGATGATCGAGGCACGCCAGGTCTGCAGGAACAGGATCACCACCAGCACCACGAGGATCAGCGCTTCGAACAGGGTGTGGACCACCGCCTCGATGGAACCGCGCACGAAGATCGTCGGGTCATAGACGATGCTGTAGTCCATGCCCGCCGGGAAGTTCTTCTTCAGTTCGTCCATCTTGGCATGGACGTCGTTGGAGATCTGGATGGCGTTGGAACCTGGGCGCTGGAAGATCGGGATCGCCACCGCCGGCTGGTTGTCGAGCAACGAGCGCAGCGCGTACTGGCTGGAGCCCAGCTCAACCCGGGCAATGTCCTTCAGGCGGGTGATTTCACCATTGGCGCCGGAACGGATGATGATGTTCTCGAACTCTTCCTCATTCACCAGGCGACCCTGGGTATTGATCGAGAGCTGGAAAGCCTGGGCATTCGGCGCCGGCGGCGCACCCAGGGCACCGGCCGCGACCTGACGGTTCTGCTCGCGGATGGCGGTGACCACGTCGGTGGCGGTCAGGTTGCGCGAAGCGGTCTTGTTCGGATCGAGCCAGACCCGCAGGGAGTAATCGCCCATGCCGAACAGTTGCACATCACCCACGCCACCCAGGCGCGCCAGCTCATCCTTGATGTTGAGCAGGGCGTAGTTGGACAGGTAGAGCATGTCGTAGCGTTTGTCCGGCGAGGTCAGGTGCACGACCATGGTCAGGTCGGGCGACGCCTTGTCCACCGTGATGCCGATCCGGGTCACTTCTTCCGGGAGCTTGGGCTCGGTCCGGGTGACGCGGTTCTGCACCTGTACCTGGGCGTTGTCCAGGTCGGTGCCCAGGGCAAAGGTGATGGTCAGGGTGATCTTGCCGTCAGCGGTGGACTGCGAGGACATGTACAGCATGTTCTCGATGCCGGTGATGGCCTGTTCCAGGGGCGCGGCCACGGTTTCACCGATGACCTTGGGGTTGGCGCCCGGGAAGTTGGCCCGCACGACTACCGTCGGCGGCACGACTTCGGGGTATTCGCTGATCGGCAACTGGAACAGCGAGATGGCGCCGGCGATCAGGATCAGCAGCGAGAGCACCGCTGCGAAGATCGGCCGGGAAATGAAGAACTGGGAAAATTTCATCTTGAGTTCAGTTCCTTAACCGCGTGGGGTCGCAGCGGCCAGTTTGCCCGCCGCCGTGGACGTCGCCTTGGACGGCGCGACCTGGGGCAGGTTGCTGGCTTCGAGCGCTTTGCGTTGTTGAGCCAGGGCCGCGAGGGTTTGTTCGCTGGCCATCGGCACGACTTCAGGCGTGACCGGTGCCCCTGGGCGAGCCCGTTGCAGCCCCTTGACGATGATGGTGTCGTCCTTGCTCAGGCCGCTACGCACGATGCGCAGGCCTTCGATCTTCGGCCCCAGCTCGACGGGGCGATATGCAGGCTTGTTGTCGGCGTCCATCACCAGCACGAACTTCTTGCCCAGGTCGGTGCCTACGGCTTCATCGTTGATCAGTACGGCGGAGTAGGTGCCGCTGCCCACCAGCTTCAGCCGGGCATACAGGCCGGGGGTGTAGGCGCCGTCCTTGTTGTCGAACACGGCGCGGCCGCGGATGGTGCCGGTCTGCGGGTTGACCTGGTTGTCGATGAAGTTCATCTGGCCCTGGTGCGGGTTGCCGTCCTCGTTGGACAGGCCCATGTAGACCGGCGTGGCCTGGCCGCGCTGGCCCTGGCGGGCGAGCTGGGTGTATTTGAGGAAAACACGCTCGTCGGCGTCGAAGTAGGCGTAGACCTTGTCGGTGGAAACCACGCTGGTGAGCGCGGTCACGTCGGCGGTCACGAGGTTGCCGGCGGTGATTTCCGCGCGGCTGACGCGACCATTGATAGGCGAAGTGACGCGGGTGAAGCTCAGGTTCAGTTTGGCCAGGTCCAGTTGCGCCTGGATCGCCGCCGCCGCGGCACGGGCCTCCTGGGCGGCGCTGGTACGCGAGTCTGCCAGTTCGGCGGAAATCGCATTGCTCTGGCGCAGGCGCTCGCCACGTTGGGCTTCGTTCTCGCTGCGGGTGGCCGTGGCGCGGGCCTGGGCCAACTGGGCTTCGAGACGACGCACTTCAGCCTGGAAGGGACGTGGGTCGATCTGGAACAGCAGGTCGCCTTTCTTGACCAGCGCACCTTCAGTGAAGGCCACTTCATCGATCTGCCCGGAAACCCGTGGACGAATCTCGACGGTTTCCGGCGCCTCGAGGCGTCCGGTGAATTCGTCCCATTCGTTGACTGGCTGTTCCAGTACCTTGGCCACGCTGACTTTGGCGGCCGGCATGGACGCTGCCGTGTCAGGTGTCTTGCCACAGGCGCTTATCACCAGCACCGCCAACAGTGCGAGGGGAAAACGTAGTTTTGAAAGTGAATGGTCCATGGATAGCATCCGCCAAGTGTATTGAGATGGGCGGATAATGCGTGGCGCAATGCAGGGGAACGAATCGAATGAAGCAAAGGTAACTATCATTCGGAATGATATAAGCGCAGCCCGCCTGCGGATCAAAGGCGGCGAGGGGGAGGCCCGGTGGGAGCCGGGCTTGCCCGCGAAGGCAGCGGTAGATTCAACATCGATGCAAGCTGAACCACCGCTTTCGCGAGCAAGCCCGCTCCCACACTGGATCGGGGTATATGCGCCTTCGCGTATACCACAGGCCTCGCGATGACGGCGGTGCATTCAATATTGATGCAAGCTGAACCAGCGCCATCGCGAGCAGCCCTTGGAGCAGGGTTTATTGCGGCAGGTAGCGGTCATGCACACGGTCGATGGTGCCGTCCTTGCGCAGCATTTCAACGGCCTCGCGCAAATCCTCCGCCATTTTGGGAGAACATTGCTTCGAGCAAGCCAGGTAAAGGTCGGCATGGCTGTTGACCGGGCTCATGAGCAATTTGCGCTGGGACACTTTCGGCCAGATGTAGCGACTTTCCGGAACACCGTTGAACCAGGCATCGATGCGTCCCATCAGCAGCATCTGGGCAGGGTTGTCGCCAATGGTCAGACGATAGATCTGGTCATCCCTGAAACCCTCGGCCCGGAGGATATCTTCCTGGGCACTGCCCAGGCCAACGCCGATCTTGTGGTAGGTATCCCTGGCTTCGGCAAAATTGCGCACTTGCCGGTCGAGGCTGAAGAAAGCCCGCTCCATCGGCATGATGGAGGCGATCCAGGTGAAGTGATCCTCACGACTGGGGATGCGCGACAGGGGGGCGATAAGATGGTCTCGCTCCTCGCTGACATGTTTTTGCGCCCTGGCCCAGGGCAATACATGGATTTTCACCGCGTAACCCGCCTTGACCATGGCCTGCACGGCGATATCGCCGACGATGCCATTGCCCCTGGGGTCGTTGACGAAGGTCAACGGCGGGGCGTCCAGGATGTGCAGTTCAATTGGCCTGGGCTCGCCGTGCGCGCTCTGGACGAACAGCAGCGATAGCAATAGACAAAGCCGTGAAAGCACTTCGGAACGGACATTCAACACGCAGGTGATCCGGCTCATGATCGATACTTCAGGCATTGAAAAAAGTGCTGCATTCTACTGTGGCCGGCGGCGTGAAACAGCGCCTCGCAGGTTATACGAATCATTCGATGCGGCGTTCCCGAAAAGCAGACCCGCCATGATCGTTTCGCCGGAAGGTTCTGTTGCTGTTGCCTTGACCTTAAGGGTTTTCTTGAAGGTATAGATCATCTGAGCGCCGAAGGCCTTGCGTTTTGAATCCGGATTGGCGGACGGATGCCGTTGCCTTGGCGGATCAACTGCACGGTTGCAACTTCCCCTTCAGAACCACGCCCACCTGCCGATACAGCGCAGGCAGCTCAAACCGTGCGGGCGCTCAAGAGGTGTCTGCCGACGTTCCTCAAGGCGTTCATGCGCCAGCGTCTACTACGATTTTTGCAGGTCGGCCTCCAGATCGACCTCAGGTATGAACCATGTCAGCCCACCCCAGGACCGAGCTGGAAAGTGCTCTTGCCCTTTGCAAGGGTAGTTTTCTATCCGTTGGTTTTTTCAGTTTCTTCGTCAATTTGCTGATGTTGGTGCCGTCGTTCTACATGCTGCAGGTGTATGACCGCGCGGTAGGCAGCGCCAGCCTGTCGACGTTGTTGATGCTGACGCTGATCATGTTGCTGTTGATGACCACGATGGGCGGCCTGGAGTGGGTGCGTTCGCGGATAATGGTGCGAGTCAGTACGCGCCTGGACTCGTTGTTGGGGCGGCGTCTGTTCGATGCCAGTTTCAGGCAGGCACTCAATACCGGCGGCATGAACGCCTCGGGCCAGCCGTTGAGCGATCTGAGCGCCTTGCGTCAGTTCCTGACCGGCAATGGCCTGTTCGCCTTTTTCGATACGCCCTGGATTCCGATCTACCTGGGCATCATGTTCATGTTCCATCCCTGGTACGGTTGGATGGGAGTGTTGAGCGCGTTGTTGCTGGGGACGTTGGCCTTCGTCAACGAAAAACTCACGCGCTCGCCGCTGCAGGCCGCCAACCGGCAACAGATGATGGCCACCGCTTTCGTAAGCAAGAGCCTGCGCAATGCCGAAGTGGTCGAGTCCATGGGCATGCTTGCAAGCCTGCGTGAGCATTGGAGCCGTCGGGTCCATGAGGTGCTGATCCTGCAAAGCCTGGCCAGCGACCGCGGTGCAACCATCGCGGCGCTATCCAGGACATTCCGCCAGATCGTCCAATCCCTGGTGTTGGGCCTGGGTGCCTATCTGACGATAACCCACCGGATTTCGCCCGGGCAGATGATCGCCGGCTCCATTTTGCTGGGGCGCGCGTTGGCGCCTATCGACCAGTTGATCGGCGTGTGGAAAGGTTTTCTCGGCGCGCGCGCTCAATATGCCCGGCTCCATGAGTTGCTGATCAAGGTTGCCGCGGAGCCTGAACGCATGCAGTTGCCGGCGCCAGAGGGGGCGATTCATGTCGAAGGGTTGTCGGTCGGCGCCCCCGATACGCACAAACCGATCATCCGTGGCCTGGACTTCCAGGTCTCCGCGGGGGAGGTGGTGGGCATCATCGGCCCCAGCGGGGCCGGGAAATCAACCCTGGCCCGGGCATTGCTGGGAATCTGGCCACGCCAGGCTGGTACCGTGCGCCTGGATGCTGCGGACATCAGCCAATGGCGCCGTGAAGCGCTGGGCCAGTACATCGGTTACCTGCCCCAGGACATCGAGTTGTTCGAGGGCACCATCAGCCAGAATATCTCGCGTTTCGGCCCTGCGGACGCGCCTGCGGTGGTTGCCGCCGCGCGCATGGCCGGCGTGCATGAGCTGGTGCTGCAATTACCCGAGGGCTACGACACCGTGATCGGTGCCAATGGCGCAGGCTTATCCGGCGGCCAGCGTCAACGTATTGGCCTGGCCCGTGCCTTGTACGGCGAACCGCGCCTGGTGGTCCTTGACGAACCCAACTCCAACCTGGATGACGCCGGAGAAAAAATGCTCGCCGAGGCCCTGCGCAAACTCAGGCAGAGTCGGGCCACGGTGTTTGTCATCACTCATCGCTCCGGGGTGCTGGCGCAGGTAGACAAACTGTTGGTGCTCAATCAAGGCGAGCTGAGCCTGTTCGGCCCGCGGGACAACGTCCTGGCGCGATTGCAGGGCGTTGCGCCTGCAGTCCAGCCGGCCACCGCGATTCAATCGTAAGTAGCGGATTACCTCTTTTCATGCAGAACAGTCAGCCTTCATTCGCCCACATGCCCGCGCTGCCGATCGATGATGGACCGGCACGGCGTATCGGCTACCTCCTGCTGTTGGTGACTTTCGGCCTGTTCGGCGGCTGGGCTAGCCTGGCACCGCTCGACAGTGCCGCGCTGGCGCCGGGCGTGGTCACGGTCAAAACCTACCGCAAGACGGTACAACATCTTGAGGGGGGCATCGTCCGCGAGCTGCGCGTTCATGACGGCGACCGGGTGAGCGCCGGCGATCTATTGCTGGTGCTCGACAACACCCAGGCGCGCTCGGAAATGGAAGCCATGCGCAGCCAGTTGATCGCCGCGCTCGAGTTGCAGGCCCGACTGGAGGCTGAGCGGGACGCACTGCCCGCGCCGGCAGCCGTGCCGACCCTGGATCCTGCTGATCCGCGAGTACGCGAGGCCCGCGACAGCGAGGCCCGGATCTTTCAGGCTCGACGGAATTCGCTGCAAGGCGAAGTCGGCCTGCAGGAAAAGACCATCGGACAAATCGAAGAGCAGATTCGCGGGTTCAAGACCATCGTCGCCAGCAAGCAGATGCTGGCGGCCTCCTACGAGGCTGAAATTGTCGATTTACGAGCGCTGCTTGCCGAAGGTTACGTGGACAAGCAGCGTTTGCGTGAACAGGAGCGCAGCCTCTCCCGGCTGCAGACCGAAATAGCCGAAACCCGGTCCCAGATCGCCCAGGCGCGGATCAATGCCGACGAGGCGACACTGAAGATACTGCAGTTGAAAAAGACCTTCGCCAGCGAAGTCGCCGGCTTGTTGGGGGATGCCCGGACCAAGGTGTATGAACTGCGCGAGCGGCTGGCGACCCTGCAGGATCGTGACCAGCGCACTGACATCCTCGCACCCGAATCGGGCATGATCATGGGCATGACCGTCCATACCCTGGGAGCGGTTGTCAGCCCTGGCACGGCGCTGCTGGACATCGTCCCGGCCAACGAAGAGCTGATCGTGGAAGCCCAGGTTTCACCGATGGACATCGATCGCATCGCAGTGGGCAAGTTGGCGAACATTCGTTTCAGTGCGTTCAAGAACAGCACTACGCCGGTGGTCGAAGGGCAACTGGTGCAGGTATCCGCTGATCGCCTGATCAACAAGGATACGGGCGCGCCGTACTACCTGGCACGGCTGGCCTTGACCGACAAGGGACGCCAGGCGCTGGGGGGGCTGGTCCTTGTGCCGGGGATGCCGGTCGAAGTGCTGATCAATACCGGTGAGCGGACGCTGTTGCAATACTTGATACAGCCAGCGAGCAATGCGTTCGCCCGTTCGTTGATCGAGGACTGATATGAAGTCCCTGATCGCGCTCTATCTGCTCGTCGTGCCGCTTGGCGCCGTTGCCGAAGACACTTACATGGACCTGTGGCAGCTCCATCAGGAAGCCCAGGGTGCCGATCCGCGTATTCTGCGGGCGCAAGCCCGGATCCATAGCGGGGAGGGTAACGAGCGCGCGGCCCTTGGTCAGCTGCTGCCGCAGCTCAACGCCAGCGGCAGCGTCAATCGCGGTCGGCGTGACGACGACCTGAGCCGTATCCAATACAACGGCAAGCGCATGGCCGTGGCACTCAGTCAGGTGATCTACGACCCGCAGGTCTGGCGCAGTTACCAGAAGTACGTGGAACTGGCCCGGCAGACCGAATACGAATCCGACGACACCCAGGTGCAGTCCAGCATCGACCTGTCCGAGCGCTACTTCGCTGTGCTCGCGGCGGAGGACGAACTGTCCCTGGTGCGCAGCGAGCTGGACGCCACCGAGCGCAACCTCAAGCGCGTCAATGCGCTGTATGCGCGACAAATGGCGATGGTGACCGATACCCTTGGCCTGGAGGCGCGAGTGGATGCGCTCAAGGCGGATGAGATCGAGGCCGGCAACAAGGTCCAGATCAGCCGGGAAGCCATTTCCGAATTGGTGGGGCGTGATGTCCAGGAGCCCTTCAAGCGTATCGGCGACAACCCGGCATTCAGTCTGCCGGCACAAGCTCCGGACTATTGGGTGCAGGCGGCCCTCGACAGCAACCCGGCACTGCATGCTCGCGAGCACGGTATCCGCGCCGCCGAGGCGGCTATCGGTGAAGCCAAGGCCGGTCATCTGCCCCGTGTGGGCTTGAACCTGACGGCGCAACGTAGCGATATCGGTTATGAAGGGGCGGTGACGCCGCGTTCGGACAACCTCGTCGCCTCACTTGATTTGCAGGTGCCTCTCTACAGTGGTGGATCCACCAGCGCCCGGGTATCGACATCCGAAAGCGACAAGGAAGTCGCCCTGCAAGAGCTTGAAGCCTTGCGGCGCCAGGTGGTCAAGGAAACCCGCACCGCCTATCTCGGGATGTCGGCCGAACTCAGTCGGATCAAGGCCACACGCCATGCACTGGAATCGGCTGAAAAATCGCGGATGGCTACGGAAAAGGCTTTCGGGTATGGCGTAAAGAATGCTGTGGATGTCCTGGACAGCATCAAGGAAGAGTTTCGAGCACGGCGTGATTTCTATCAAGCCCAGTACCGCTTCGTCACCAGTTTGCTTGTACTGCATCGCTGGAGCGGAAGGTTGGGGGACGGGGATATTCGCAAGGCCAACGAATGGCTGGTTGCGCCAAAAAAATAGCGTCAGAAATTGCAAATTTGGTGGCAAGGTGATATCAATGCTGCCATTTCCAGACACCATGCCCCCTTGCAGCGGCCGAACCCAGGAAGGGCCGTCGATTTGCACACAGGAAGCTTTGCATGCCTAGTCCATTTAGTTATTCATCTGTTTCATCGGCAACGCTGACGGGCAACGCGCAAATCGACAGCTTGATCTATGGCACTTACTGGACAGGTACCAGCAACGGTACGTCCCTGACATACAGTTTCATAACCAGCGACTCTGTGTTCGCTTCGTCCTATAGTTACGAAAGGGAGTACATCGGCAAGTATGTCCTGAGCTCGACGCAGAAAACCGCCATTGCCAGTGCACTCGATCAATGGAGCTCAGTCGCCAACATCAAGTTCACGGAGGTCAGCGAGACCTCCGCAAATGTCGGTGACTTGCGATTTGGCGGCTATTTCTGGATGGATTCCGACACCGCAGCCTGGGGGTACTTCCCCGGGCGAAGCCCCGTCGCCGGCGATGTCTGGATCGGGCGGGCGACCAATGATCCGACTCCCGATCAAGGGAGCTACGACTACCTGACTTTCATGCATGAGATTGGTCATGCACTGGGTTTGAAGCATCCGTTCTCCCAGGGGCTGACAAACAAGACGGTGCTTGCTGCCCAGTACGATGATGTTCGTTACACGATCATGAGTTACGACAACGCGTACTCCTACGAGCCGACCACGCCCATGTTGCTGGACATTGCCGCCATCCAGCGACTCTATGGTGCCAACACCCAGTGGCAAACCGGTAATAACACCTATAGTTGGGCGGCGGATCAAAAGGTCTTTGAAACTATCTGGGATGCAGGTGGCACCGACACAATCGATGCCAGCAATCAGGCGGCAGCGGTGCGCATCAACCTGAACGAAGGTCAGTTCAGCAAGATCGGCAAGACGTTCCTTGATTCCAACTTCCGCGACTTCAACGAAGGCTTGGCAATAGCCTACGGTGCAAAAATCGAAAACGCAGTCGGTTCAGCCTTTGACGATACGTTGATCGGTAATTCACTGGGCAACGTCCTGAGCGGACTTGCCGGCAAGGACACCATGGTTGGCGGGGCAGGTAACGACGTCTACGTGGTCGATAACCTCGGGGATATAGTCAGCGAAACCAGTACCCTGGCCAGCGAGATCGACACGGTGCGCTCTTCGGTGAGCTGGACCTTAGGCGCCAATCTGGAAAATCTTGTCCTGACCGGAACTGACCACCTCAATGGTACTGGCAATGTCCTGAACAATGTGTTGACCGGCAATGACGGTAACAACGTTCTGAACGGTGGAGTCGGGCTGGATACGCTGGTCGGTGGTGAGGGGAATGATACCTATGTCGTCGACAACCTTGGCGATAAGGTCACCGAGCTTGCCGACGCAGGTCGAGACCTGGTTCGTACTTCAGTAAGTTATACCTTGTCCGCCAATGTCGAGGACGGTCAGTTGCTTGGCACTGCAGCGCTCATCCTTGTTGGCAATGCCCTGGACAACAGCTTGACTGGCAACGCCGCCGCCAACGTGCTCAACGGCCAGGGCGGTGCGGATACCATGATGGGCGGGGCCGGCAACGATACCTATGTGGTCGACAACGTCGGGGACACGATCACCGAGGCAGGTGCGTCGCTCACGGAAATCGACAGCGTCCTGTCGTCCATCAGCTACACCCTGGGCAGCAATCTCGAAATCCTCACGCTCAGCGGAACAGGCAGTATCGACGGTACCGGCAATGCCCTGAACAATCGCCTCACCGGTAACGCCGGCGCCAACGTCCTGGACGGCGGCCTCGGTATCGACACCCTCAGCGGCGGAACCGGTAACGATACCTACGTGGTCGACAACCTCAAGGATGTGGTCAGCGAAACCAGCACCCTGGCAAGTGAAATCGATACCGTGCGCTCCTCGGTCAGTTGGACCCTGGGTGCCAACCTGGAAAACCTCACGCTGACCGGTGTTGCCGCAATCAACGGCACCGGCAACGCCCTGGCTAACGTGCTCACCGGTAACGCCGGCAACAACGTGCTGAATGGCGGCGCCGGGCGGGACACGCTGATCGGTGGTGCGGGGGATGACACCTACCTGATCGACAACCTCGGTGACACGATCACCGAACTCGCCGACGAAGGCCGCGATCTGGTCCGCACGTCGGTCAGTCATACCCTGTCGACCAACGTCGAGGACGGTCAGTTGCTCGGCATCGCTGCCATCAACCTGGTCGGTAACGCCGCGGACAACACACTGTTCGGCAACAGCGCCGCCAACGTGTTGAATGGCCTGGACGGTGCGGACATCCTGGACGGTGGTGCGGGTGCCGATACCTTGATCGGTGGTACCGGCAACGACACATATATCGTCGATAACCTGAAGGACGTCGTCAGCGAAACCAGTACCCTGGACAGCGAAATCGACACCGTGCGTTCTTCGGTGAGTTGGGCCCTGGGCGCCAACCTGGAGAACCTCACGCTGACCGGTGTTGCCGCGATCAACGGTACCGGCAACGCCCTGGACAACGTGCTGATCGGCAATGCCTCCGCCAACATCCTCAACGGCCTGGGCGGTGCGGATAGCATGATGGGCGGGGCCGGCAACGATACCTATGTGGTCGACAACGTCGGGGACACGATCACCGAGGCAGGTGCGTCGCTCACGGAAATCGACAGCGTCCTGTCGTCCATCAGCTACACCCTGGGCAGCAATCTCGAAATCCTCACGCTCAGCGGAACAGGCAGTATCGACGGTACCGGCAATGCCCTGAACAATCGCCTCACCGGTAACGCCGGCGCCAACGTCCTGGACGGCGGCCTCGGTATCGACACCCTGATCGGCGGGGCCGGCAACGATACCTACCTGGTCGATAACCTCAAGGATGTGGTCAGCGAAACCAGCACCCTGGCAAGTGAAATCGATACCGTGCGCTCCTCGGTCAGTTGGACCCTGGGTGCCAACCTGGAAAACCTCACGCTGACCGGTGTTGCCGCAATCAACGGCACCGGCAACGCCCTGGCTAACGTGCTCTCCGGTAACGCCGGCAACAACGTGCTGAATGGCGGCGCCGGGCGGGACACGCTGATCGGTGGGGCGGGGGATGACACCTACCTGATCGACAACCTCGGTGACACGATCACCGAACTCGCCGACGAAGGCCGTGATCTGGTCCGCACGTCGGTCAGTCATACCCTGTCGACCAACGTCGAGGATGGTCAGCTGCTCGGCGTTGCCGCCATCAACCTGGTCGGTAACGCCGCGGACAACACGCTGTTCGGCAACAGCGCCGCCAACGTGTTGAATGGCCTGGACGGTGCGGACATCCTGGACGGTGGTGCGGGTGCCGATACCTTGATCGGTGGTACCGGCAACGACACATATATCGTCGATAACCTGAAGGACATTATCAGCGAAACCAGTACCCTGGACAGCGAAATCGATACCGTGCGTTCGTCGGTGAGCTGGACGCTGGGCGCCAATCTGGAAAACCTCACCTTGACTGGCACCGCCCTCATCAACGGTACCGGTAACACCCTGGACAACGTGCTGACCGGCAATGCCGCCAACAATACGCTGAACGGTGGAGCAGGCAACGATCAACTTGACGGCGGCGCGGGCAATGACCTGCTGATCGGTGGCATTGGTATCGACACCCTGACCGGTGGTGCCGGAGCCGACCGATTTGTGTTCAGCGCGCTGAATGAGCTGGGTATCGGCGGCGCTCGCGATGTCATTCTGGACTTCAGCAGACTCCAGGGCGATAAGCTCGATCTGTCGAAGCTGGATGCCAATATCCTCGTGGCGGGGATCAACAAATTCACTTTCATCGATTCGGCTGATTTCAGCGGTGTGGGGCAATTGCGCTTCGTCGATCATGTGCTTTCCGGCAATATCGACGGCAATACGGCAGCGGACTTCGAAATCCAACTGGTGGGTGTCAACACCTTCAGTGCCAGCGATCTGGTCGCCTGACCGATCGGCCTATGAGTCATTGTGGCGAGGGGAGAGATCCCTTCTCCACAAAAATAATTCCAGCCAGCCTGTCGATTTCTCCCATTGTCATTCGATTATCCATGGAACCGCTGCAATGGCGGCTTAACTCAGCATCAGGAGATAAGACCATGCGATTTTTGGTGATCGTCAAAGCCAGCCCGGAATCCGAAGCCGGGGAAATGCCCAGTGAAGCGTTGCTGGCGGCCATGGGCGCCTACAATGAAGAATTGGCCAAGGCCGGGGTGATGCTCGCGGCTGAAGGTTTGCACCCCAGTTCCAAGGGCGTGCGCGTACAGTTTTCCGGCAAGAACCGCACCGTCGTCGACGGCCCCTTCGCTGAAACCAAGGAGTTGATCGCCGGCTTCTGGATCTTCCAGGTCCAGTCGCTGCAAGAGGCCATCGACTGGGTCAAGCGTTGTCCGAACCCGATGATCAGCGACAGCGAGATCGAAATCCGCCAGATCTTCGAAATGGAGGATTTCGGCGAAACCTTTACCTCCGATCTACGCGAGCAGGAAGACCGTATCCGGGCGCAAATGCCCAATCAATCGTGAAACCTGACGACAGGAGATCCGACCATGAGAATCATTCCCTACCTGACCTTCAACGGTAACTGCAAGGAAGCCTTCGCGCTGTACAAGGACGTGCTGGGCGGCGAGCAGTTTTCCATGACCTTTGCCGAAGCGCCTGAAGAAACGGGCATGCCCAAGGACAACAACCTGATCCTGCATACCTGTCTGACCTGTGGGCGATTTCAGCCTGATGGCCTCCGATTGCCCGCCGGGCCAGCCATACCGTAAGCCGCAAGGTGTATCGGTGTCCCTCAATGTCGACAGCGTGGCCGAGGCCGAGCGGCTGTTCAATGGGTTGAGCGCCGGTGGCAGCGTGCACATGCCATTGGCAAAGACTTTCTGGGCGGAACGCTTCGCCATGTTCGAAGACCGTTTCGGGATTGCCTGGATGGTCAACTGCGAAGGTGCGAAGTAGGGCGGGGCGAACGGGGTGTCGATCTATATCGACGCCCTGATCACCAGCGGGCAATCCACTGGCTGGGTGCCCGTGACCTCCAGCGTTTCGATCAGGTGCCGGGCGGCCTGACGACCAATCTCGTAGTACGGTAGCTGCACCGTGGTCAGGGGGGGGATGAACAGCTCGGCGATACCGATCATGTTGTCATAGCCGAGCACGGCTACATCGTCGGGAATCTTCAGGCCACGGCCCAACAGCAACTGATAGGCACAAAAGGCAATGCGGTCGTTGCCACAGATCAGGATGTCGAATTCGGGGCGACCGTCGAGGATATGCCGGTCAAGGATGGCGGCCGTTTCATCATAGGCATCGTGATCGGACAGATCGTATTGCAACAGTGCTTGCGGGGGCAGCCCGAATGCCTGGCAGGCACGCTGCAGGCCGGCCTGTCGCAGGCCCCAGGCAACGCTGCGCTTTGGCAGGTTGATGCACAGGGGGCGCCGATAGCCCTGGCTCAAGGCGTGATGCATGGCGCGGTGCTGGCCGCTCTCGTCATCCGGTACATAACTGACCAGGCGACTGTCATCCTCCAGGCAGTTGGCGAGCACCAACGGTTTGCTTTTCAGGCGCTCGGGAATGCTCACCTGGCGCAACCCCATGGCACTGAAGATCAACCCGTCGGGCCGGTGCGAGAGCATCAGGTCGATGTCCTGGTCGGTGGGCGGGTTGTTCAACAGGTTGAGGATGAAGACGTTCCAGCCTGCTTGCTGCGCGGTCTGTTCGATGGACAGCAGCAGCTCCACTGCGAACGGAGTGGTCGCAGTGTCCAGGGCGAACACGCCGATGGTCCTTGCCTGTAGATTGTCGCCGCGCATTCTGCGCGCCGACAGGCTCGGTACGAATTGCAGCTCATCAATGGCGCGACGCACCCGCTGGAGAGTTTCCGCGCTCAGTTTTTCCGGATTGTTGAGCGCTCTGGAAACCGTCATCAGGGACACGCCGGCCAGCTGTGCAACGTCTTTCACTGAAGTCATGCGAGGTGGGGCCCGTCAGGTTGACGGGCAATCATGACACAGGGGCCGGGCTTCCCGCGACCGTTCATAGCCAGCCTGATCCCAGGGGCCATGCCCTGGGAATGGAGACGTGCCCGCCGGTCCCGCTGGTCAGCAGTTTGACCCCCAGGCTGTCGGATCGGGGATAGATTCGGCTGCTGAGGCTGAAGCGTCCGCTCTGGTCAAACACCTCGATGGACGAGCGATCAAGAAACACGCGCAATTCCAGCTGCTCGAGCGTCGGGTCTATCGACACGCTGCGCAGACCGCCGACTTGCGCCCCGGAGCGGCTGCGATCCAGCACCAGGCGCTGCAATGCCCCATCGTAGTAGAGCAGGGTTTGCTCGGCGTTTTCGTCATCGGTGCTGCAGCGCAAGGCGACGCCCAGGCGGCCGTTGGTACAGCCGAGCAGGTCCAGGTGAACGAGGATTTCGAGCCGGTCGCCGCTGATGTGTGACAGCCATTGAGTGCCCGAACCGGCCCATGGTGGCGTGCCGGGAAGCGGCGCCAGGCGCAAGGCTGTCAGCTCTCGCGCCGGGAACACACGCAGGCGGTCGGCATGCAACTCAAGCTCGCGGGGCAGGCCGAGCATGCCACACCAGTGATGCGCCTGGCTCGGCATCGGGCTCTCCCACATGTCGAGCCACGCCCACACCAGGCGTCGTCCGTCGGCGGCCTCCAGCGTCTGCGCGGCGTAGAAGTCATGACCATTATCCAGTTCGATAAAGGGCCCGCCGGTGAAGTGCCAGTCGCTGTCGAGCCGGCCTACCCGGTAACCGGTCTGATACTTGTTGAGCCGTTCGTAACCCTGCGGATGCATGCCTTGGGGGGAATACAGCAGCACATCGCGCCCGCCCAGTCGAAATAGATCCGGGCACTCCCACATATAGCCATCGCCTTCCTCGCCCCCGTCGACATAATCGAGGAACTCCCAGGTGTGCAGATCAGCTGAACGGTACAGCGGCAGCAGCGGCCGGTCGCCCTGGCGTGCGCCGGCAATCAGGTACCAATGGTCATCCTGCTTCCAGACCTTGGGATCGCGAAAGTGCATGATCGTGGCCTCGGGTGGGCGTTCGATCACCGCGCCGTGCTTGACGAAGTGAATGCCGTCGGTGCTGGTGGCCAGGCACTGGACCTGTCGGATCAAGCGTTCGTCCCCCACAGCTCCCAGCCAGGTATGCCCGGTGTACACCAGCGCCAGGGTATCCCCGCACACCACCGCACTGCCGGAAAAGCACCCGTCGCGGTCGAAGTCGTCGCCCGGTGCCAGGGCAATGGGCAAGTGCTGCCAATGGACCAGGTCAGCGCTCTTGGCATGGCCCCAATGCATGGGACCCCATTTTGCTTCGAAGGGGTGGTGTTGATAGAACACATGGTATTCGCCCCGGAAGTACACCACGCCGTTAGGGTCATTCATCCAGCCCGCCACAGGGGCAAGATGATAGGCGGGTCGATAATCCTGGATGACGCGGGACATGCCATCGCTCAGCGCCTGCTGTGCATGTTCGAGGGCCGGGGACAGGGTTGCAGGGGGCATAGGTGCGTTCATGGTATTCAAAGGCAAGGTCATAGGGCGCCTGCGGAGACCGGGCGCCGTGGCACGCCATCGGGCAGGGTTTCAAAGGCGTGGCGCTTCAAGGCCACCCCGTCGGTATCGAACAGGTGCAGATTGTCGGTTTCCAGGCGCAGTTTGACCCGGTCGCCGACCTGCCAGCCTGCGTTCACCTCGCAACGACAGATCAGCGGCTCGTCCTGGCCGGTATCGACGTGCACATAGGTTTCGCTACCGAGGTATTCGACCCCGGTCACGACCACGCCAGCGGATCCTGGCGCGGCTTCCAGCGTCACGTGTTCCGGGCGGATCCCCAGGCTCAGTTGGGTGTCGGCCGCGAGGCCTGCGCTGTCGAAGGGCAGGGATGCCTTGCCCAACACGAAGCTTTCCACCAGGCTGGTTTCCCCTGGCTCATGCAGAAACGCCGCAAGAAAATTCATCCTGGGCGAGCCCAGGAAACCGGCGACAAAGCGGCTGGCCGGGCGCTCGTAGAGTTCACGGGGCGAACCGACCTGTTCGATACGCCCAGCGTTGAGCACGACAATCTTGTCGGCCAGGGTCATCGCTTCGACCTGATCGTGGGTGACGTAGATTACGGTCGAACCCAGCCGGGCGTGCAATCGGGCGATTTCGTTGCGCATCTGTACCCGCAGGGAGGCATCCAGGTTGGACAGCGGTTCATCGAACAACAGGATGTCCGGTTCCCTCGCCATGGCCCTGCCCATGGCCACCCGCTGACGCTGCCCGCCCGACAACTCCTTTGGCTTGCGTTGCAGGAGCTTGTCCAATTGCAGGATCTGCGCGGTTTTCAACACTCGCTCACGCAGGCTGGTCTTGTCGGTCTTGGCCAGTTTGAGCCCGAAACTGATGTTGTCGTAGACGGTCATGTGCGGGTACAGCGCATACGATTGGAACACCATGCCGACGCCACGCTCCCGTGGCTCCAGGTCGTTGACCCGGCGGCCGTCGATCAGCAGATCGCCGTCACAGATTGAGTCCAACCCGGCGATCAGGCGCAGCAAGGTCGATTTTCCGCAGCCGGAAGGGCCGACGAACACCACGAACTCACCTGCCGCGATGTCCAGGCTGACGTCGCGCAGAATGCGCGCGCCGCCCAATTGTTTGTTCACGTTATGCAGTTTCAATTTGCTCACGATGGGGTTCCTTGTCTTTATGGGGCTTCATCCCTTCAACGCGCCGGCAGTGAGGCCGGAAACGATCCGGCGTTGGAAGATCAGCACCAGGATGACCAACGGGACAGTGACCAGCACCGACGCCGCCATCAACAACCCCCAGGGCAGTTCATGGGAGCTGCCGCCGGAAATCAGCGCGATGGCGACCGGGACCGTGCGTTGGGTGTCGGTCAGGGTGAACGTCAGGGCGAACAGGAATTCGTTCCAGGCCGCAATGAAGGCCAGCAGGCCGGTGGTGACCAGCGCCGGCCAGAGCAGCGGCAGCAGCACGCGGGTCAGTGTGACCCACGGCGAAGCGCCGTCCATGATTGCCGCTTCTTCCAATTCGTGGGGTAGCTGTCCCATGAACGTCGTCAGTATCCAGACGGTGAAGGGCAAGGTGAAAATCGTGTAGCTCAGGATCAGCGCCCAGGAGGTGTTGTAGAGGCCTAGGGCCCGTATCACCTCGAACAGCCCGGACAATACGGCGACCTGAGGAAACATCGACACGCCGAGGACCAGCATCAGCACCGTGCCGCGACCACGAAACTTCACCCTGCCCAATGCGTAGGCAGCTGTCAGGCTGAGGAACAGCGCCAGCGCGACCACGCACAGCGAAACCACCAGCGAGTTCCCGATCGCCCGCAGAAATGAGGCTTGCTGGAGCACGGCGGCATAGTTGGAGAAGTCGGGGTTGTCGATCCAGTAGCTCACCTGGAACAAGGCCGTAGACGACTTCAGCGACGTGACGATGGCGTAGTAGAAAGGGAAGACCGCATACAGCAGCAGGATTGCGATCAGGCACCAGAACCCCAGGCGCAACAGGGCTTTCTTCAGCAGTCGCCGGTTCATGAGCGAACCTCCATCTGGCGACGTCCGAGGTACAGATAGACGATAGCGATCACCGCGACCACCAGGAACAGCAGGCTTGAGGCGGCACTGCCGTAACCGACGTCCTGGAATTCCACCAGGTGCTGACGGGCGTAGACCGACATGCTCATGGTGCTCGAAGAATTCGAGGTCAGCACATAGATGACATCGAATACCCGCAAGGCGTCGAGAATGCGGAAGATCGCTGCCACCAGCAGCGCCGGCAGCAGCAATGGCAGGGTGACCCGCCAGAACACTTTCAGGGGGTGGATGCCGTCGACTCGGGCGGCTTCGTAGCAATCGCCCGGCAACATCTGCAAGGCCGCCAGCATCAATAGCGTGACGAAAGGGACTGTCTTCCAGACGTCGACGATGATCACCGCCCACATCGACAGCTGCGCGTCTGCGGTCCAGGCCAGAGGCGCATCGATCAACCCAAGACCCAGCATCAGGTGATTGATGATGCCGAACTGGTCGTTGAGCATCCATGACCAGATCTTCGCCGAGACAATGGTCGGAATCGCCCAGGGAATCAGAATCAACGCCCGCACCAGGGCACGCCCAGTGAAGTTGATGTTCAGCAACAGCGCCACCAGCAGCCCCAGGACCATTTCCAACCCCACCGACACCACGGTGAAGTGCAGGGTGTTGCGCACCGCGTTCCACCATTGCGGATCCACCAGCACGCCGGACCAGCCGGAGCCGCTGTAGAACAGATAGTTGCTCAAGCCGACAAAGGTGCCACCGCTGGTGTCCGCGAGGCTGGCATCGGTCAGGCTGAACCAGAATGTACGCAACAGCGGCCAGGCGGCCACCAGGGTCAGGCACAGCAGCATCGGCGCCAGGAACAGCCAGGCGGCGCGCACTCGACGACGTTGTACCGGCGTTTCCCGGGCGGGCAAGTGCTCGACGCAGGGCGCGTGGGCAGAAGAGACAGACATGGTGTTTTCCTTCCTTGTGGCTTACCAGTTCCGGCGTTTGATACGCGTAAGTTCGCTTTCCAGGTCGGCCAGCGCCTGATCGACCGGCAACTCTCCAGCCAATACTCCGTGGACCTGGTCGAAGAATGCATTGGAGACTCGTGGATAGCGGGCGGCAGTGATGGCGGCGGGACGCATGACCCCATCGTTCAGGATGCTGTGCAACTGGTTGTAATAGGGCATGGCCGCGAGCAGTTCAGGGTCTTGGTAGAGCGACTCGATAACCGGGTTGTAGGCGCCCACCAGCGCACGATGCTTCTGTTGCTGGGCGCTGGTCAGGTAGCTCACCAGCTCCGCGGCCAGCTTGGGCCTGGCACTGTAGCGCGATACCGCCAGGCCCCAGCCGCCGAGGGTGGAGGCGTGGCTGCCGGTCGCGCCGCCACGGGGCAGGGGGGCGACCCCGACCTTGTCCTTCACCGCACTGTCCGGACTTTGCACCAGGGCCCAGGCATACGGCCAGTTGCGCATGAACAGCGCATTACCCGATTGGAATACTCCACGACCTTCCTCTTCGGTGTAATTGAGCACGCCACGGGGGGATATATCGCCCACCCAGCTTTTCGCCAGGGTCAATGCAGCCCTTGCAGCCTGGTTGTTGACCACGATATCGCCTTGCGGGTTGACCAGGCCGCCGTCCGGTTGACTGCTGATCCATTCCAGCGCGTTGCAGGTCAGGCCCTCATAGGCGCGGCCCTGGAAGACATAACCCCATGCGTTGGCGTTCCCGGCGTGGCGCTCTGCCTGCTGCACATCCCTGGCGATAACCGTCATTTCCTCCCAGGTCTGAGGGACCGGCTTGTTGTACTTATCGAGCAAGTCCTTGCGGTAATACAACAGTCCCGAATCGGTGAACCACGGCATCGTGACCAACCGCCCATTTACCGTGGCGTTATCCACCTGGGCCTGGAAGTAGCCTTGGGTCGCATCGGCGGGGAGTACCTCGCGCAGGTCCAGCAGATGATTGGCCAGCATCCCAGGCCAGACCATATCGATCTGGATGATGTCGATGTCGCCGGACTGCGCACTGAGGATCTGCTGGTAGAACGACAACCGCTCGGTTGCCGAGTTAGGCGTGGACACCACGTCGACGCTGTGACCGGTCTGTTTCGACCAGGCCTCGACGGCCTCCTTGCACAGTTGTAATTCCGCGCCCACCGCGCCGCAGGAGATCGTCAGATCGGCCGCGCTGGAAAGGCAGGGAAGCCCGGCAAAAGCGCTGAACAGCGCTGCTGGAAGGAGCGATTTGAGTCGTTTCATAAAGCCCTCTTTATTTTTGTTTTTATAAAAGTTAACGTTAACATCGCCAAATGTAGCAGCGTATTTGCGATGAGGCATCCTTTTTTTCGTGGAATGTGACAATTGGTTTCTCCATGAAAAAGAGTCGGTCGCGAGACAGAACAATAAAAACAAAACAGGGAAATCCACATGCAGAAAGCATCAAGCTGGCTCATTGCAGGCGTGCTCGGTACTTCGGCGGCCACGGTCCAGGCCGCGACGCTGGAAGAGCGCATGGCTGCCTTCGAAGCCCGCACCAGCGCAGCGGAAAAGCGCGCAGCCGCCGCCGAACAACAGGCCCAGACACTCGCCAGGGAACTGCAGCAACTCAAGCTCACTCACCCTGGCTTGCAACCGACGGCCGCCGTTGCGAGCACTCCCGTGGCGCCCACCCTGGACGCGCGGTTGGCAAAACTCGAAGCCAGTCAGCAAAACCTGGAAAAGGCCGGTAGCGGCGGGCACCTCTCTGACGGGTTCAGCTTCAAGGGCTACGCCCGTTCCGGATTGCTGATCAACGATGGGCTGGGGGGAGGGCGCGGCGGCCCTTATACGACTCCGGCCGGCTCCGTGGGGGGCGCGGTGGGGCGACTCGGCAACGAGGACGACACCTACATGCGCATCGACCTGTCGAAAGAGCTATATGCGCAGAATGGCACCCGTTCCAAATTCACCGTGTCCATTGCCGATGGCGTGGAAAGCTCCAATGACTGGACCGCCGAAGAAAGCAACCTGAACGTGCGCCAGGTGTTTACCGAGCTCGACCATCTTGCCGCGTTCAAGGGCAACCCGATGTTCGAAAACACCACCCTGTGGGCTGGCAAGCGCTTCGACCGGGACAACTTCGATATCCACTGGCTCGATTCGGACGTCGTCTACCTGGCCGGTACCGGCGGTGGCATCTACGACGTGCAGATGAACAAGGACTGGCGCTCGAACTACTCGCTGATCGGGCGCAACTACGGGGACTTCAGTGAAGGCGGGGTCAATGCCGACGTGGAGAGCTATGTCCTGACCTCCAACCAGTTTTTTGCCAACGGACAATGGCAATGGATGTTCAACGGCATCGGCTCGAAGAAAAACGATTTCAGCACCCGCACCAATCAAGCCGGCCTGGCTCCGGCGGATTCCGGCTTGCACAGCATGATCGCTAATCACCAGCGCTCCTTTTTTGGCCGTGAAGGCTTCTTCAAGACGGCGCTGCTCTATGGGCAAGGCCTGGGGGCTGAGGTCAAGAATATTGGTGCGGACGGCGAACTGATCGACGAAGCCCAGGCCCTGCGCCTGGCGCTCTACGGTGAAACCCCGATTGCGCCCGGCTGGCGCATCGGCCCGAGCCTGTTGGCCGAACAGAGCAAGGACCGTTACGTCAAGGGCGACGACTATCGGTGGATGACTCTGAACGTGCGACTGGCCAACGAGATCAACAGCAATTTCGAGATGGCCTATGAGATGAGCTGGCAGACCATGGACCTTGATCCCAAGGGCTACATGCAACGTAACGCGGTGGACGGCAACTTCTGGAAATTCACCGTTGCGCCGACCTTCAAGCCGGACTTGGGCGACCTGCTCACCCGTCCTGAATTGCGGGTGTTCGCGAGCGTCATGAACTGGTCTTCGGATCTCGACCGCTACAGCACTTCGGATTCGTTCGGCAAGACGGATTTCAATGCCGGTGGTGTCTGGCAGTACGGGATTCAGATGGAAACATGGTTTTAGGGTTTTGTACGAAAAGTCGCCGAGCGGCGATCTCGTGGCGAGGGAGCTTGCTCCCGCTGGCCTGCGCAGCAGGCCCGAAACCCGGCGGTTCGTTGTGCCAGTCTGAGCGAACCATGGGGTATGGGGCCGCTATGCGGCCCGGCGGGAGCAAGCTCCCTCGCCACAGGGAATGGTGTGTTGCCTTGGGGGCTGCGCCATTCCTATACCATCGCCTCGGCAACCCCCTGATCTTCACCCAGGAACCCACCGCTCTGATGCTGCCACAGCCGCGCATAGGTACCGTTTTTCGCCAGCAGTTCGGCGTGGGTGCCTTGTTCGATGATGCGCCCGTCATCCATGACAATCAGCCGATCCATCGCGGCGATCGTGGACAGGCGATGGGCAATGGCGATGACTGTCTTGCCCTGCATCATTTCATCGAGGCTTTCCTGGATGGCGATTTCGACTTCCGAATCCAGGGCGCTGGTGGCCTCGTCCAGCAACAGGATCGGCGCGTTCTTGAGCATCACCCGGGCGATGGCGATGCGTTGGCGCTGGCCGCCGGATAGCTTGATGCCGCGCTCACCCACCAGGGTGTCATAGCCGGTGTGGCCCTGGCGGTCGCTCAATTGGCTGATGAACCCGTCGGCCTGGGCATTGGCTGCGGCCCTGCGGATCTGTGCTTCGGTCGCATCCGGACGACCATAGGCGATGTTGTCGCGAATGGAGCGGTGGAGCAGGGACGTATCCTGGGTGACCATACCGATGGCGCTGCGCAGGCTGTCCTGGGTAACGCGGGCGATGTTTTGCCCGTCGATGCGGATTTCACCGCTGTCCACGTCGTAAAAACGCAGCAGCAGGTTGATCAGCGTGGATTTACCGGCACCGGAACGGCCCACCAGGCCGATCTTTTCGCCCGGGCGAATATTCAGGCTCAGTCCATCGAGTACCTGGCGTTCGCCGCTGTAGTTGAAGCTCACGTTGTCGAACGTCACCGCGCCACCGGAGGGCACCAGCACGCCGGCGTCCGGCGCGTCCTGCACCTTGGGGCCTCGGGTCAAGGTGCCCATGCCATCCTGCACGGTGCCGATGCTTTCGAACAACGAGGTCATCTGCCACATGATCCAATGGGACATGCCGTTGATACGCAACGCCATGGCCGTGATCGCCGCCACCGCCCCCGTGCCGACTTCGCCCTGGTGCCAAAGCCACAAGGCATAGCCGCCGGAGCCAAGGATCAGCGCCACCACCAGCGCCTGATTGACGATCTCGAACTGGCTGACCAGGCGCATCTGGCGAAAGCCGGTCTGCTTGAAGTCCTCCATCGCCGCGCGGGCGAAGTGTGCTTCGCGCTTGGAGTGCGAGAACAGCTTCACGGTGGTGATATTGGTGTAGGCATCGGAAATGCGTCCGGTCATCGACGACCGGGCATGGGCCTGTTCCTGGCCGACTTGCCCCAGGCGCGGCACGAAATACAGCATGGCCAGCCCGAACAGCACGATCCAGGCAATAAAAGGCAGCATCAGTTTCAAGGCGAAGCCGCCAGCCAGCGCGATGATCGCGATGAAGTACACGCCGATTCCGGGTGCGATTTCGATCACGGTGAACAAGACTTCGCGCACGGCCAACGCCGTCTGCATGACCTTGGTCGTGACCCGGCCGGAGAACTCATCGGAAAAGAAAGAGAGGCTTTGCCGCAGCATCAGCCGATGGAAATCCCAGCGTAGCCGCAACGGCAAATTGATCGCCAGGACCTGATGCTGGACCATGGTTCGCAGCGCCACCAGCCCGATGCTGGTCACCAGGACGATGCCGATACCCCACAGCACCCGGCTTTCCTGGCCCTGTGCATCACCGCCGGCCTGCCAGGTCGAGAGCAAGTCCACCACCTGCCCAAGAAAAGAAAACAGCCAGGCCTCGTAGATCGACACACTGGCACTGAGCAGCGCAAACAGCAGGATATAGCCCCGGGCGCCCCGCGTGCAGGCCCACAGGAACCGCGTCAGGCCAACCGGCGGCGGTGGTGCTTCATCGGGCGGGAAGGGGTCGAGTCTTCGTTCAAACACACGAAGCATTGTGCTCTCCGAAAGGGATGAATTGAGAAGATTCTACCTTGAGACCTTAGTTCAAAGCTTTTCATCAGGATGCGCAGGAGTCAGAGCGAAGGCTGTTCTATCCATTCAGAACCAGCGCCATGTCCGGGTATCTGTCGCACATGAAATCGACAAAGGCGCGAACCTTGGGCGCAGCCAGGCGCCGGGAGGTGTGCAAAACCCACAGCGCCGGCTCCGCCCCCGATACCGTGCCCCACTGAACCAACTCGCCACGCGCCAGTTGATTCCAGGCAATGGATTGTGGGATCAGTGCAGCGCCGCCACCGGCAATAGCAGCATCGCGGACCATCAGGAACGAAGAGAAACGCAGCGTCGGGATCGGTTCCAGGATCAACTGCCCTTCGTCGAGACTCCACCGGGTGGGCTGGAAAGTCGTCGTGACGATGCCAGGGACGGATCTGACCGCGCCGGGCGCCGGCTTGGGGATTCCAGGTGCGGCCACGACCACCAGTCGGTCCCTGGCGAAACATCGCCCGACCAGATTGCTGTCCGGGCTCGGGTTGATCCGGATCGCGACGTCGAATTGTTCTTCCACGAGATCCACCGCGCGATCCTCCGCCGTGACTTCAAGCTGGACTTCCGGGTAGGCCGCACAGAACTCGGCACCAATGCGGCCCATCGCGAGTTGGGAAAACAACACCGGGGCCGCCACCCGCAAGTACCCGCGGGGTGTCGAAACGCCCTCGCGTGCCGCCGTCATCGCTTCGCAGACTTCACTCAGCAGGCCTTCCGTTCGCGACATCAGCCCCTCGCCGGCTTCGGTCAGCTTCAGGCCGCGGGCACTGCGCTCGATCAGCCTGACGCCCAGTTGTTCTTCAAGCTCGCTGATACGCCGCGACAAGGTGGCCTTGGAAACGCCGCTCGCGCGGCTTGCCTTCCCCAGTCCCCCATGGGTTGCGACAAGGATGAAGTCGGACAGTGAGTTCAGGTTCATGGTGTTCCATATATGAAACGAGGTGTCTGGATTCTGTGATCTTTGTTTCCCGAGTGCAACGGAATACTTTCTCCTCGTCGTCATCTCAATGACCCATCCAGATACCTACTGCAGGAGATTCAAACATGAGCATTCTCGTTATTGGTGCCACCGGCACGGTTGGTTCACTCGTTACCCAAGGCCTTGCCGGCGCGGGCGCCGAAGTCAAGGCGCTGGTGCGCCAGGCAGGCAAGCGCGATTTCCCCGTCGGTGTCACTGAAGTCGTCGCCGACCTCTCCGACGTCGCGTCGATGCGTGTCGCGCTGTCCTCGGTACGCACGCTGTTTCTGCTCAATGCGGTGACACCCGATGAGGTGACCCAAGCCCTCATCACGCTGAACCTCGCTCGGGAGGCGGGCATCGAACGCATCGTCTACCTGTCGGTGATTCACGCCGACAGGTTCACCAACGTTCCGCACTTCACCGGCAAGCATACGGTTGAACGAATGATCGAAAGCCTCGACATCCCCGCGACCATCCTGCGTCCGGCTTACTTCATGCAAAACGAACACATGGTCCTGCAGACGCTCCAGAACTACTCGGTCTACCCGATGCCGATCGGCTCGGCGGGCGTTTCGATGATCGACGCCCGTGACATCGCCGACGTGGCCGTTGCGGAGTTGCTGCGACGCGACAAGGCACCTTCTCCCCTGGATCGGGTAACGCTGGAGTTGGTCGGGCCTCAGGCACTCACCGGTGCCTCCGTGGCGAAGATCTGGAGCTCGGCCCTGGGGCGCGAGATCGCCTACGGCGGTGATGATGTAGCAGCCTTCGAAGGGCAACTGGCTGCATACGGCCCCAGCTGGTTGGCGTATGACATGCGCCTGATGATGGAGGGTATCCAGATGTTTGGCATGCAGGCGGCTGAAGGAAGCGTGGAGCGGCTCCAGACCCTCATCGGGCATCCGCTGCGTACTTATGAAGACTTCGTGCGCGAGGCGCTTGCCGGGGCATAGGGAGTCACAACGGGGGCAGGTGTTGCCCCCTTCGTGGCGTCAGGCTCTTGAATAGTGATCTGCCACTGGAACCTCCCTCTTCAATTGGCCGTCGGGGCCACTACAGCCCTCTGCTCAGCGATTCAAATAGAGGTCTGTCTCTTTATGCCGTCCAGCGCAGAGGCTTCGTTAGAGCCGCTCAACCGAATTGACTTGCCGATTCAACTGCGCTTTCAGGCTTCCTCCTACGTGTTAACTGATAGGCAATTGCCAGCCATATGAACCACCCTGGCATGACCAACAGGGCAACGCGGGTGTCAGGTCTTAATGCCAGCAGGCAGAGAACGAAGCCCAGAAAAGCCATTGAGAACCATGCCATTGGGACGCCGCCTGGCATCTTGTAGGCAGATTTGGCATGAAGCTCAGGACGCTTTTTGCGGTAGGCAATGTAAGACGCGAGAATGGTCGACCAAGTGAAGATCACCAGAATCGCAGACACGGTGGACACAATGGTGAATGCCGTCATGACTTCCGGAACGATGAACAGCAAGAGCACACCCAGCAGCATCAATAGTGTAGTGAAGGCCAGGCTCAGCAGAGGCACGCTGTTGCCCGATAGACGCCGAAAAATACCCGGAGCGTTGTCCTGATTCGCCAACCCGAACAGCATGCGGCTCGATGAAAATACACCGCTGTTGGCCGATGAGGCCGCCGAGGTCAGGACCACGAAGTTGACGATACCGGCCGCTGCGGGGAACCCGGCGACGAGGAACAGTTCGACAAAAGGGCTTTTGACGGGGGAAACCTGTTGCCACGATGTCACGGCAATAATGCAGGTCAGCGCGAGGACGTAGAACAGGATGATCCGCAGCGGAATGGAGTTGATGGCTTTGGGCAGGGTCTTCTCCGGCGAGCGGGTTTCGGCGGCGGCGGTGCCGATCAGCTCGGTGCCGGCGAAGGAAAAGATCGCCATTTGAAATCCGGCGAAGAAGCCAAGCAAGCCGTTAGGGAAAGCCGCCTGTTTGTCCATCAGGTGACTCAGGGACGCGGTGACGCCACTGGGGGAAACGAAGGAGCTGGCAATCAGCACGGTGCTGACGCCGATCAGGGTCACGACGGCAATGATCTTGATGATCGCGAACCAGAACTCCACCTCACCGAACAGCCTGACCGTGAGCACGTTCAAGGCGAACAGTGTCGCCAGCATGCCGACGGCGGGTATCCACGCCGGCACATCGGGGAACCAGTACTGGAAGAATCCGCCGACCACGACAGCGTCGCCGATCACCGCGACGCTCCAGCTCAGCCAGTACGACCAACCGAGAAAGAACGCCGCGCGCGGGCCGAGGTAGGCGCCGGCGAAGTCGGCAAAGGTTTTGAAGTTGAGGTTGGACAGGAGCATTTCGCCCATGGCACGCATGACGAAAAACACGAACAGACCAATGATCATGTAGATGAGGATGATCGACGTCCCGGAGAGGGCGATAATCTTCCCGGAGCCCATGAACAGGCCGGTCCCGATGGCTCCGCCCATGGCCATTAACTGGATGTGACGATTGCTCAGCGTGCGCTGCAGCGCGGGCTGTTCGAGCAGCCCGGAAGGGATCGATTTCATTACAAAACCTCTTGATTTTATGTTTTTGAGTTTTGGCAGAAAGCAGGTGTCGAGCGTTCTTGTTAGAGAGGCAACGGCTAATCAAAACGATGCCTGGAGGGTGAATGGCCCCTCGCCAAGTGGCGAGGGCGGCCATTACGGATCAACTGACGGTGCGTAGACGCGAGGCTTTGGCCGGTGGCGGATCGAGCAGTTGGAAGAGGTTTTTGATGTTGGCCGGCGTCGGGACCAGATGGACGCGCTGGCCGATTTGCTGTGCCTGAGCCAGGTCGTTGAGATAGCGCAATGAAGAAAAGTCTTCCAAGGCGAAGCCCACCGAATCAAACACCGTCACCTGCACATCGTTTTCGCGTCCGGCCACTTCGCCCTGCACAATCCGGAAAAACTCGATCACCGGAGAATCGGCTTCCAGTTGCTGAATGTCGCCTTCAATGCGGGTCTGCGGCTCGAACTCGACGATGACTCGGGCGTTGCGCAGGATGTCGGCGTGCAGTTCGGTTTTACCCGGGCAATCACCACCGACCGCATTGATGTGCATGCCGGGCTCGATCATCTCGGGCGTCAGAATGGTTGCGTAGGCTTTGTCGGCGGTGACTGTGGTGACGATGTCCGCGCCCTTGACCGCGTCCTTCACCGAGCTGGCCAGAATCACTTCGATGTCCGGGAACGCCGCGAGGTTGTGTTTCAGTTTGAGGGACGCCTCTTGATCGATATCGAAAATGCGGATTTCGTTGATGCCCAACATTTCATGAAAGGCCAGCGCCTGGAATTCGCTTTAGGCACCGTTGCCGATCAGGGCCATCGAGGTCGCACCGGGGCGAACCAGCGATTGCGCGACCAACGCGGAGGTGGCTGCGGTGCGCACGGCGGTGGTCTGGGTGAGTTCGCTGAGCAGGGTGGGATAGCCACTCTGCACATCCGCCAGAAGCCCGAAGGCCATGACCGTCAGTAAATTCTGCTGGCCGTTGTTGGGGTGGCCGTTGACGTATTTGAACGAGTACTGCTGGCCATCGTCGGTCGGCATCAACTCGATCACGCCGTCTGTTGAGTGGTTGGCCGTGCGCGGTGATTTATCAAACTGCGCCCAGCGTGGGTAGTCGGCTTCGATGTAGCCCGCCATTTCGCAGATGGCGCGGCGGATACCGACTTGGGTGAACAGGCGTGCAGCATCATCGACATCTATAAAAAGCGTCATGTTCTTATTCTCCGATCCAGACATTGAAAGGCTGTAGAGCGTGGGGTGGCTCAGCTGCGTTTGCTCTCGAAACCGTGCAGTACGTTGACGGCATTGATGCCGATTTCATCGACCATGTAGCCGCCCTCCATCACGAACAGCGTCGGGCAGCCGACGCTCGCGATCAGTTCACCGATGCCGATGAAGTCATCACTTTCCAGCAGGAAGTGACTGATGGGGTCGTCCTTGAACGTGTCGACTCCCAAGGAAATCACCAGCACTTGCGGCGAGAACTGCTGGAGTTTTTTGCAGGCGTGGAGCAGGGCGTTGCGGTAGCCCTCCCAGGTGGTGTTTTTCGGCAGGGGATAGTTGAGGTTGTAACCCTCGCCGACACCCGCGCCGATTTCGTGGCTGTAACCCGAGAAATACGGGTAGGACACCGCCGGTTCACCGTGCAGCGACACGAACATGACGTCGCTGCGCTGATAAAAAATGTTCTGCGTGCCGTTGCCGTGATGGAAGTCGACGTCCAGCACCGCGACACGTTTGGCGCCCTGGGTGATGGCCTGTTGCGCGGCAATGGCGGCGTTGTTGAGGTAACAATAACCGCCCATGTATTCGCGCGCGGCATGATGGCCAGGCGGGCGGCACAGGGCGAAGGTACTGTCGTGGCCTTCATCGAGCAGGGCCAGGCCGGTGAGGGCGATATCGGCGCTGGTTTTCACGGCTTGCCAGGTCGTCGCGGTAATGGGTGAGCCGGCGTCCATGGCATAGAAGCCCAGCTTGCCGTCGATGAACGTTGGCACCTCTTCGCCGGCCAGATCGCGCACCGGCCATACCAGCGGCAAGGCGTCGTGAGTGCGACCGGTTGCGCACCATTCGCTCCAGGCATTTTCCAGAAAACTGACGTAGCGCTCGCTGTGCGCGTTGACGTAACACGAGCGGTCAAAAGCGCGCGGTTCGATGATCTGACCAAGGCCAACCTGTTTGACGCGGTTGTGCACCGTGTCGGCCCGACTCGGCTGTTCGAAAGACGGTTTGAGCACGCCGTCTTTCAATTCGGTGCCGTGGTGCAACCGGTGGGAATCACTGAAAACTGTAAACATTCTGCGCATCCGTTAATGTGAGCCAGTGCAAATATTCTGTTCCGGCCGGGCTGCACTTTCTTTGCTTTGTTTTCGTGATTTGGTGGATTATTCGGGTGTTTTTACTCAGGAGTGATGTCATGCAGAAAAAAATATCCAAACGCATCAGTCTCGATGAAACCGATCTGGCCATTCTCGAGTTGTTGCAGGAGGACGCGAACATTTCCAATGCCGAACTCAGTGAGCGGCTGTCGTTGAGCCTTACTCCGTGCTGGCGGCGGCGCAAGCGAATGGAGGAGGCGGGTGTCATCAAGGGCTATCAAGCCAACCTTGATCGGCGAATGCTCGGGCTGGATATCATGGCATTCGTTCACATTCGCTTTTCCACCCATGCCGATCACGCTCCGGACGCCTTCGAGGCAGTGATTGCGCAATTGCCAGAGGTATTGGCCTGCCACAAGATCACCGGAGATGCCGACTACGTACTTCAAGTGTTGGCCGAGGATCTTGATAGCTATAGCGACTTTATCGAGCAAGTGCTGAGGCGCCAGGTCGGTATCGCGTCTATTCAGTCGAGTCTGGCTCTGCGCGAAGTCAAAGCGGGTAGCCGTATGGCCATACCCAAATTGAGCAAGGATTGAAGATCGGACGTTCTGGGCTGAACAAGGCGCTAAAACCTTCCCGCCACGTCTGTCGTCATAAGCATCTGCTGGAAGCGTTCCAGAAAGACCGACTCGGCGCGGGTCATCCTTTGTTCCCGATTCCAGAGCAAATAGACGTTCACATCGCTGACGCCCTCCCAGGGCGGCAGGCGCCAGATTTCATCGGTTTGCACATCAGCGGCGACAATATGCTCGGGCAGGCGGCCAATGCCATATCCGGCAGCGACCAAACGCAAGATTTCATCCAGGCTGGGTGAGGATGGTCTATGAAAAGGCAAAAATGATCAGATAAACAGCCTATCCGGCGACGTCTAAAGACTCTCAGGGTCGCCGAAAAACATCTGAATCCGAGACCGCAACCAGCGTTCCCCCGGGTCATTGTCCTGGGACCCACGCCAGGCCATGTGCAATTCAAAGCTGCGCACCGGGATCGGCGGATCTTCCGCGCGCACGCCGCCGGCGGCGGTCAGTGCATCGGCGGTGTAGTCGGGGACGGTGGCGACGATGTCGGTGCCGGCCAGCAGGGTGCTCAGGCCATTGAACTGCGGCACCGCCAGTACCACATGGCGCTTGCGACCGAGTTTTTCCAGCTCTTCATCGATGAAACCGCTCAGGTCGCCGGCGAAGGACACCAGGGCGTGGGGGCGAGCGCAGAATTCGTCCAGGGTCAGTTGCCCCGGTGCGGTGTCGGCCCGTAGCACCTTGGGCATGCTGCGGCGCAGGACCTTGCGCTTGGCGTTGGCCGGCAGGTCGTCGGTGTAGCTGACACCGATGGAGATTTCGCCGGACGCCAGCAGGCTCGGCATCAGGATGTAATTGACCCGGCGAACCACCAGCACGATGCCGGGGGCTTCGGCACGCAGGCGCTTGAGCAGCATCGGCAGCAGGGCGAATTCGGCGTCGTCCGACAGGCCGATGCGAAACACCGAGGTGCTGGTGGCCGGGTCGAATTCCGCCGCGCGGCTGACTGCCGTGGAAATCGAATCCAGGGCCGGGGAGAGCAGGGCGAAGATTTCGATCGCCCGGGCCGAGGGTTCCATGCTGCGACCGGTGCGCACGAACAGCGGGTCATCGAACAGGCTGCGCAGGCGCGACAATGCGGCGCTGATGGCCGGCTGGCCGAGGAACAGCTTCTCGGCGGCGCGGGTCACGCTGCGTTCATGCATCAGTGTTTCGAATACGATCAACAGGTTCAGGTCGACACGACGCAGGTCATTGCGATTCATCTGGGGTCCTGGCAGATTCGGCGAGCTTGACGTGAGCGGCCATATGCGAACAATGACCGGCATGAATCTTACGGGGAAAGGCTGGTACTCTGCACTGGCTAAATGAATTTTTGTAGGATTTGCCCTACTGGGCTGATTGATTTTCTTGCTGCGGAATCAATGACAGGCATGTCGACTATTAATAGCCACTGATGGTCTTGGCTACAAAGCCCGGATAGAGTTCATGGCATTAGAGGTTACTTTGACGAGGTTTGCGATGTCCCGCACGATCCGTTTTCACAAGTTTGGTGGTGCCGAGGTGCTCAAATGCGAAGAGCAGCCGGCGGCTCTTCCTGCGCCAGGAGAAGTGCAGGTCCGTGTCGAAGCGATCGGCATCAGTTGGCATGACACCCTGTGGCGCCAGAACCTGGCGCCGTCCCAGGCCCGTCTGCCTTCCGGCCTGGGCCATGAAATGGCCGGTGTGGTGACGGCGGTCGGCGACGGTGTCGACGATCTGGTCGTGGGCGACAAGGTCGCCAGCTTCCCCGCGCAAAGCGCGAACGATTATCCGGTGTACGGTGAGATCATTGTGCTGCCGCGCACCGCGCTGACCCGTTACCCGGATGTCTTGAGCCCTATCGAAGCCGCGGTTCACTACACGCCGCTGCTGGTCGCTTATTTCGCCTACGTTGACCTGGCACGGGTCAAGCCCGGGCAGTTCGCCCTGGTTACCGATGCCAGCCATTGCGCCGGCCCTTCCTTCGTACAGCTCGGCAAGGCGCTGGGTGTACGGGTGATCGCGGCCACCAAGACCGCTGACGAGCGCGAGTACCTGTTGTCCCTCGGGGCCGAGAAAGTCATCGTCACGGAAGAGCAGGACTTGCTGATGCAAATCAACAAGCTCACCGACAATCGTGGCGTCGACATGGTGTTCGACGGCCTGGGCGGGCCACAGATGTCGCTGCTCGGCGATGTCCTGGCTCCACGAGGCAGCCTGGTACTGTATGGCCTGCAAGGGGGGAACCAGACACCGTTCCCGGCCTGTGCGGCGTTCCAGAAGAACATTCAGTTCTTCGTGCATTGCATCGGCAATTTCACCGGTAAGCCGGAGTTGGGCATCATCCAGGACCAGGTGGCGCTGCAGCGGGCGCTGCGTGATATCAACCAACTGACTGCCGACCGCGTCTTGCTGCCACTCAAGACCCGGGTCTTTCCGTTCAATGAGTTTGTCGAGGCTCACCGTTACATGGACGAATGTCCTTGCCGTGAGCGCGTTGCCCTTCAGGTTGTCGATCCCGCCTGACGCCTGTCTTGCGCAAGAGTCATTGTCCTTGGCTCTTGCGCTGCCCTCGGTCTGACCGGGCCTTTCTTTCCCCCTGCTTCAGCATATGTGCGTGTCCGGCAGTCCGTTCACGACGACTCCGTTTACCCTGTCGGCAACTGAACTGGTTTTTGCCCTCAATCTGTATCTTCTAATCATTATTGAAGTCCTGATAATTGAATGCTGGTTTTCAGCTCAAGGAAGAAGTCATGACTCAATACATGTTTCCAGAAAAGCTTGATCCGTCAATGTCTGTTCCAGACGCTTCAGGCGTTAATGGAGGCAGGATCTTCTATCGGTTATCGGAAAGGCTGTATGAGACAAGCGGTCAATTAAAGTTCGGCAAGTTCTTTATTTTGCGTACTCATTGTCTGTGGGACGCTGTCGGAATTCTCCTAGGACGCATCGTGGAATGCGTAGAGCCCAATGATTTTGCGGCTTCCAGGCATCGACGAAAGGGGTGTGGGTCGATTCCCTGTGCATGTGTCAAATAATTACAACGAGCAAAGCTCGAGCGTATTGCTAATACTCTTCGCAGTAGTGAAATAAGAATTCCAGCCGAACACGTCGCGCGATCACGTGGGTGAGCGCGACACTGATATTTGAACTTTCAGGTAAATGGTTATGAGCGCAATTCATGAGCAGGCAATGATTCACGTGTATCAACAGATACTGCAACGGCTGTTGGGTTTTTATTCCCGCGCGGAGCGTACGGCGTTGCAGCTTTTGATCCAGCGTTTGATCGTCGCCGCTGGTGGCATTGAGCGGATCGGTGATTACCGCGTACTGACGGTCATGAACGGGAGTCGGGACAGTTTCTACGTGCTGACGGCCCTGAGGGCCGCGCAACTGAGCATCGCCGGCAGGAATCCCGTGACATTCGACCTGCGCGTCGCCACGCCGCGACTGAGTGAGACAACCCAGGCGACCCTGGAAAACATCCATCGTTGCTACAGCGCGCTGTTCGTCTACGACGACCCCCGGGTGGAGCTGCTGATGGCGGATGACCGCGAAGTGGTGCCGTTCAACCACCGGCAGCCATTGTCAGCGGCCGGGCATGAGTCCAACCGCATGGACATGCTGGTGCTGGGCCATCTTCGCTCGGTCGACAGCCCTTTGGAGGTCGGCGATGACGGCTACCTGGCCATGGCGGAGTTCTATCGTCACATGGCGCGTTGGGAGTCGGGAGTGGATTCCCTGGTCAGCAGTGATACGCCGCGCCAGCAGAGGCAGTTCATGGCGGGCCTGCGGCGTGCGACCCGCAAGATCGGCCTGGGTATCGAAACGACCACCACCTTCGACAATCTCTTTGCGCAGCTCGATACCCTGGGTGACGATCTCTATCGGCACTTCTATGGGCCGCAACGCCTCGGCACATGGAAGCCCGAGGGGCATTTCCAGGCATGCCGGCGAGTAGGGCACATCGGCATCGATGACCTGATCGTCGATCGCTGCGAAGAAATGAACTGGTTGCTGTTCAGTGAGTTCCTGCGCGTACGGACCGACGACCTTATTGCCTCGGCGCCGGAAAACGAATACCTCAGTCCGCTGCTGTCGGCTCATTTGCATGGCCTGCAGGCGGCTTGCCTGCAAGGGCGCAGCTACGAGGCGGGCTACGGGGACTATGTGCAGCGTGCCATCATGATCATGCACCGCAAACAACTGCCGGAACACGTTTGCGAGCGGGCCCGTGAGCTGTTCGGCCCGCCTTCGGCCATCGCGGAGCGCCGTGCCCAGGCCGCCGCCGAGGCGCAAACGAGCCTGGGGCTCAACGAGGCGCAACTGGTGTGCATGCTGTTTGCGCCCTTTGTCGAGAGGGGCGCGGGGCTGGAGCATTTCCTGCGTTGTTGCCACCCCGGCATGCTGGTGGCGATGCCGGACCTGCACAAGGCCATGCAGGGTGCGGCTGTCGCCGATCAGGTGGCACAATGGATGGTCGACGTCAGCGGCCTGTCGATCGATATGCTCGGTAGGCTCTATGGGGCGAGCGTTGCGCAGCCGGAATACGAAAATACCCCGGGAGTCGACTTGCAGCAGGCCGTCGACAGCACCGACGCAGAAGCGTCCGGGCACGGTAGCAATAACCTGCGCGAAGGCTCGAGCCGATATTGAGGGGGGCGGTTTGACGGTTTCACCCACCCTGTATCCGGCCGTTCCGCTGCGGCCGGTCGCGGCCTGTGCAACGGGGCTGAAGCCATGAAGGGCCCACGGGAAACGGATTTCGCCTATCAGGCTGTCTATCGCTACCTGACGGCCCTGATCAGCGAGTTGGGTAGCGAGGCCCGGGTTCGACTACCGTCGTTACGGCAACTGGCCGACCGGTTGAACGTGTCGATTTCTACTATTCAGTACGCCTATTCGCTGCTGGAAAAGGAAGGGCGGGTCTACTCGATTGCCAAGTCCGGCTATTACGCGCTGCCAGTACCCAGCGTGGTTGCCCTGGGCGGTGGTGACGACCTGCTCGAGACGCTCTACGTCAATGCCCGGCGTCCGGGAATGCTGGTGCTCAGCGCGGATGAGCCGGCGTCGATGCAGCCTCTGGACAGCCCGCTGTTGCTGCTCGAACGCGAGCTGCTGCGCCAGTATCCACGGGTTTCCCAGATGCCTTCGCAGCCCTGGGGCGAGCTGGAACTGCGCGCGGCCCTGGCGGCCCGTTACACCTCCTCACCGGCGCGCTGCTGGAAGGCCGATGACGTGTACATCGGTGCCGATCTGCGTGGCGTGCTGGAGATCCTGATCGCCGTGCTGGCGCTCAGGGGAGCCACGATATTGATCGAATCGCCTTGCGACTGGACGATCCTGCGCTTGCTGCAAGCGGCCGATGTCAAGGTGGTCGAGCTACCGTTGCTGGCGGACGGCGGCATCAGCCTCGAGCAACTGGAGCAACTTCTGCAACACGAATCCGTGCGCCTGGTGGTGCTGTCGTCGGTGTTGAGCATGCCGAGAGGGACGCTCATTCCCGAGGGCAACCGCCGCGCCGTGGCGGATCTGCTGGGGGCGCACGGCACCTGGGTGCTGGAGAACGACAGCTACACGGACCTGGTATTCGAAGCTGGAGTCGTGCCTTTTCGCGACCTGCTCGACCCGGACCGCCTGATCGTCTATTCCACTTTCGAGAAAACCATCGGCCCGGAAGCGCCCTATGGTTATGTGCTATCGCGTCAGTTGACCCTGCAGCTGCAGCGGCATTTCCTGCTACGGGCGTTTCGCCTGTCGCCCATTCGACAGAAGGCCATTGCCCGCTTGTACAGCAACGGTCGGATCGACCAGCATCTGCTGGTGTTGCGGCGGTTGCTGCGGGAAAGCGCGACTTCGACGACGCAATTGCTGCGGGAGCGGCTCGGGGAAAGCCTGCAATGGGTGGAAGCCCAGGGCGGCGCGACGATCTGGATTCGATCGTCACGCCGGGTGGACCTGCGACAGGTCTTCCAGCGCTTGCTGGCCCAGCGCATCGTCATCGCGCCTGGCGAACTGTTCAGTATCCAGGGGCTGTATACCCAGCATCTGCGCCTGACGCATGCCTTGAGCGGTGCATCCGACCTGGACATGGCGCTCTGGGCGCTGGCTGATGCGTTGAGGCTTGAGCAATCGTAAGAGGGCAATGGATCGAACCCATCGCGCCACGGTCGAACTGTCAGTAAACTGCATCCCATTTCCCAAGCCACTCCACCCAGAGGTTTTGCATGACAGTCAGTCCATTTGCGGGCAAGCCGGCACCGGCAGAGTTGTTGATCGATATCCCGCGACTGGTGACGGCCTATTACACCGGCCGGCCCGATGCCTCGGTTGCGACTCAGCGTGTGGCTTTCGGCACCTCCGGCCACCGTGGCAGCTCCTTCGATCTTGGGTTCAACGAATGGCACGTACTGGCTATCAGTCAGGCTATCTGCCTGTACCGTGAAGCCCACGGAATCGATGGACCTTTGTTCGTGGGTATCGACACCCATGCGCTCTCCACCCCGGCAGGGGCCAGTGCGTTGGAAGTGCTGGCCGCCAATGGCGTGACCGTGATGATCGCCGAAGGTGACGAGTACACCCCGACGCCGGCGGTTTCCCACGCGATCATCTGCTATAACCGCGGACGCACCACGGGCCTGGCGGATGGTATCGTCATCACGCCGTCCCATAACCCGCCGCAAAGTGGCGGCTATAAGTACAACCCTACCAACGGTGGTCCGGCCGACACCCATATCACCAAGTGGATCGAAGCCAAGGCCAACGAGCTGTTGGCCAACCAGCTGGCCGGCGTCAAGCGCATCAGCTACGAGCAGGCCCTGAAGGCCGAGACCACTCACCGTCACGACTACCTCAACACCTACGTGGCGGACCTGGTCAATGTCATCGATTTCGATGCCATCCGCGCCGCCGGGTTGCGTCTGGGCGTCGATCCGCTGGGCGGTGCAGGGGTGCGTTACTGGCCGGCCATCGCCGAACATTACCGCCTCGACCTGGACGTGGTGAATACCCAGGTGGATTCGACGTTCCGCTTCATGACGGTCGACTGGGACGGGCAGATCCGCATGGACCCTTCCTCCAGCCATGCCATGCAGGGGCTGATCGGCCTGAAGGAACGTTTCGACGTGGCTTTCGCCTGCGACCCGGATCATGACCGCCACGGCATCGTGACACCGTCTGGCGGCTTGCTGGCACCGAACAACTACCTGGCGGTGTCCATCGATTATCTGTTCCAGAACCGTCCGCAATGGCGCGCCGATGCCGGTGTCGGCAAGACGGTGGTGAGCAGCGGGCTGATCGACCGCGTGGCCAAGCGCCTGGGGCGTCGTCTTTATGAAGTGCCGGTCGGCTTCAAGTGGTTCGCCGATGGGTTGTTCGACGGTTCCCTGGGTTTTGGCGGTGAGGAAAGCGCCGGTGCTTCGTTCCTGCGCAAGGACGGCGGCGTATGGAGTACCGACAAGGACGGCCTGATCCCGGCGTTGCTGGCGGCTGAAATGACCGCCCGCAACGGTCGCGACCCAAGCCAGGCCTACCGCGCCTTGACGGAGGAATTGGGTGAGCCGTTCTCGATACGCGTCGATGCGAAGGCGACTCCGCAGCAGAAGGCGCTGCTGAGCAAGCTCTCACCGGATCAGGTCGCGTCTACCCAGTTGGCCGGTGAGGCGATCCAAAGCATCCTCAGCCACGCGCCAGGGAATGACCAGGCCATCGGCGGCCTGAAGGTAATGACCGAGAACGGCTGGTTCGCGGCGCGTCCATCGGGTACCGAGGACATCTACAAGATCTACGCCGAAAGCTTCATTGGCGACGAGCACCTCAAGCAATTGGTGAGCGAGGCGCAGACGCTGGTGGATGGTGCTATCAGCGGCAACTGATGCGTGTGTGGGAGTGAGCGTGCTGGGTCAGTTACCTCGATGGTGGATGTGCTGACGTCATTGCGAGCAGGCTCGCTCCCACAAGTTCTGCGGCATACATATAGAGGTCGGCCTGCCCCAATCCCATGTGGGAGCGAGCCTGCTCGCGATAGCGGCGGTTCGGACCAGTCATATCGATGCGACACCACTTTCACTTCATCGCCTAACCCTATGACTTACAAGCTTTTGGGTGGCGCTCTCCGGTAAATACAGACACCATAGGCCATGGTTCTGAACAGCGGAGTCCCAAAGCGTGCCGCAACACTCTCCCGATCTGCCTCCCGAATTGCTGCCCCTGGCGCAGATGCCGCTGCTCAAGCGCCTGGCTGCCCGTTTCTTTGGCCATGGCCTGACACGTCTGCGCGCCCAGCATCGGGCTTCCTGGCTGCATGGCCAGGCCGATGGTTTTCGCAGTGGCCATACCGCCGGTTTCGACTACGGGTTTAGAGAGGGTAAGGCCGAGGGCTTGGAAGAGGGACGTCAGGTCTTGTTGATCCGCGACTTCCGCAGTACGGAACACCCGGCGCCCAAAGTGGATGACTTGTTGCTCGATGACTGGCGCCTGCCCCTGACCCCAGAACTCAAGAAGCGCGTAAAGGCCGATGTCGGCCGATTGCTGCCAGCCCATGCGCAGCCCAGTGCCGCGCAGTGGAAGATGATTTTCAGCGATACACCGTCTACCTCGGTGGTGGCGGGAGCGGGGGCAGGCAAGTCCACCACCCTGGTGTTGCGCATTGTGCTGTTGTCCCATTACCTGGGCTTCGAGCTGGACTCGATGACTGTGGTGACGTTCACCCGGGAGTCACGCAAGGACTTCATCCAGAAGCTGGTCGAGGTGTTTGCCTTGTGGAGCCGAGCGGTCAGCCTCAAGGAAGCGCGCGATCTGGTGCGAACCTTCCATTCGCGCATCTTGCCCATGGTGCGCAGCCTGCCGGGATTCGAAAGGCTCCAGGCTTTCGAAACCCTGAGCCATCGCACCGGGGCGGGTGATGATGATGCCGAAGGCAACCCCTTCGACTTGCGCATCAACGACGCTCAGCGCCAGCAGCTCAATGCCTGTTATCACCGTCTCTATCAACGCGACGAGCGCTTCCGGGAACTGATCAAGCCGTTGTCCCGACACGCTTTTCAGCTCAAGGAGCTGGAGCGTGACCACCCTGATGTGCAAAAGCGCGTGGCTGTGACCGAATTGGCCGCCCAGCGCGACGAAGAATTGTGCGATGCCATCGAGGATTTGTGGTTTCGCGCCGGCGCGTGGCCCATCAAGGGTGTCGAGCCCAAGCGTCAGACATTCGAGATCAACGGTTCGAAATTCCATTGTCATGGTTACATTCCATCCCTGGACGCCTGGGTGATGCTGGGGTTCGATTCCAGGGAAGATGCCCGGCTCAGTCGCCCAGGCGCGCGGTTGAGTCTGCGCGCAGAATGGGCGGTCAAGCGCACCCTGTTTCAAGCTTTCTGTCGCAAGCCTTTGATATGGCTTGAAAACTATGAGTCTTCGAAGCGTCTTCTTGGCTCACTGGCTGGAGACGCCAGTGCGGGGCCCGGCTTTGATTACAAGGTCAAGGGAGAGCTGGGGTCGGCGCCATTGCTGGATTGTTTCGTCGCCGCTGCCGGTTTTATCGAGAACCTGGGCCTGGATGTCCCGGATGCCGTGGGGCGGATGTGCTTCGCGCAGGATGATCCCGATCGGTATTTCTTCGAGGCGTTGAGCCGCTATTGGCGGGCGTTTGAAGACCATCTGCTCGATCAGTCGCCTCCTGTCATGACCTACAACCGCATGTTTGCGCTGTTCAGCGAGCACTCTGCGGAAAACTTCAAGTTATTGGGCGATTCGCTGCTCAGGCCTATGTCACACCTGATGATCGACGAGTTCCAGGACGTTTCTCCGCAGATCGTCTCCTGGCTTCGCGCAAGCCTTCGAGAAGTTCGCCGCCGAGGTCCCGCCATGCATGTGGGGCGCGCAGCCCAACATTCTTCCTTGTTGTGTGTGGGCGACGATTGGCAATCGATCTATGGCTGGCGTGGCAGTTCGCCGAGCTATTTCATGGCGTTCAACCAGCAATTTCCGTCGCCGACAACGACTCGGGTGATGCTCACGGACAACTACCGCAGTCATCAGTACATCATCGATGCGGCCGAGCATATTGTCCGTTCGGCGGCTGCCATACCCGGTAAAAAAGCCAAGGCCAGCGGCAAATCCTCGTCGCTGAGTCCGGTCAACGTGCTGGATCGGGACGATGAGGGCCTGGCCCGACGGCTGGATGAGCATTACCGCAAGGGGGATTCGATATTGATGCTTTATCGAAGAATCAGTGATAAATCATTGATGGAAAAGCATATTAGTCCAATAGTTAATGTGGATTCTAGATTGCCTTATGAAGCGAGACGGCTGAGGCAGATGACCTATCACAGCGCCAAGGGGCTTCAGGCTGATGCTGTGTTCTTGTTGGGCGACTGCCAGCATCTGACCCGTTCACCCTACAAAAATCAGGTCTATCAAATGGCCGGATTGGGCCAGGACGGCGACGCCGAGCCATACGACACGGCGCAAAGGGATGAGAGCCTGCGCCTCGCCTACGTAGGCATCACCCGTGCGGCGCAGTATTGCTACTGGTATGTCGATGAGCCGGATGGCCAGGCGGCCAATGGGCCCAGGGCCTCGGACCGTATCGATAAGGGCAAGCCGTTCTTCGTTGACCATCGCCGCGCCCGCGGTTGAGTGGGTTGGTCTGGTAGTTGCCTGGAAGATCGCCATCGCGAGCAGGCTCGCTCCCACAGGGTCCGGGGTAGCTTTTGTTCACCCACTCCCCTGTGAGAGCGAGCCTGCTCGCGATGGCGGCGGGACCGCTAGCCACATATTTCGAAACAGCACCCACAAAAAAGCCCACGACCGTGGGCTTTTTTACTCAGGAGGCGAATCGCCTCAAACCAACCGGTGGTACGAAGGCCTCCAGCTCGGCTTCCACCGCTTCGATTATTCGTTCAACGTCAGGAGCGTTCATCACGGTCGCGCAGGGGATGCCTGCAATCGCGATCATGGTTTCACCGCTGGCACGGTCGAACAGCCGGGCGACCATGCTGCCCGGTGCATCCATACTGGCCTCGAAGCCCATTGGATGGAAATGCCAGCGCATCAGCTGGCAAGCGTTGGGAAACGTAACCTTGCTGAACGATCCTTTATTCATCTGTTGCCCACCTTCTTCATCAAGCGCTTCCGTTTGCTTTTATCAGGAAGGAAGAGCCCTCATGGCCCTACCAGTGAAAACTAAAAATAGCACCTGATAATGAAAGTCATGTAGCTTTTTTCAGTCTGTTTTGCGATTGGTTCACTTTTTTTGATCTGGATCACGACTTAAAGGCCAAGGCTCAGAATGCCGTCACCCTTTTTCCGACGAAGGCTGCTGCTCCTCCAACGGCTCTGGCGCGCGGTATTGCAGGGCGATGAACAGGGCTACGACTACCATCGACAAAGCGGCGGCGAAGGTGAAATGCAGGCCGTTTGTGACCTCCCCAGGGCTGGCTGCGGAGACGCCGCTCGTCGGTAATGCCGACGCGAATATCGCACCGAGCACCGATGCACCGGTAAAGAACCCCAAGTTGCGCGAAAGATTGAGCAATCCGGCAATGACGCCGCGCTTTTGTGCAGCGATATCCGCCATCACGGCGGTGTTGTTGGCGGTCTGGAACAGTGCGTAGCCCAGCGTAGTGACCACGATGGCCATGATATAACCACCCATGCCCAACGCCGGTGACACCAGCGCCAGCGCTGAGCAGCCCAGTACCATGGTCGCCAACCCGGCAAGCCGCATGGGGCGCACGCCGAACCAGTCCACAAGGCGCCCGGCAGGCACACCGGCCAGTGCGGCAACGCAGGGGCCGACGGCCAGTACCAACCCCACCAGTGTGGTCGGCAGGCCAAGGCTTATGGACAAGTAGAAAGGCGCTACCAGCAGCGTCGCCATCATGACAGTGGCGACCAATGCACTTGTCGCCAACCCCGAAACCAGCAGCCGGTCGCGGAACAACGCCAGAGGGATCAGCGGCGACGTCACCCGGCGCTGGCTCAGGACAAACAGCGCGCCGCCAAGGATCGCCATCAGCAACAGGGCGATATTGATTCCGCCAAAATTGCCGCGGCCTAGGGTCATGGCCAGTGCATAGGCGCCCAGTGCCGTCGCCAGCAGTACCGTGCCGGTGATATCGAAGCTGGATGTTTCGGCATTTGTCTGCGGACGACGGATGGGCAGGGAGTGCCAGGCCAACAGCCACGTCAGCAGTCCGAGGGGGACGTTGACCAGGAAGATGGCATGCCAGCCGAAGACGCTGACCAGCGTACCGCCGAGCGAGGGCCCAAGGGCGGTGCCCACCGCTGATAGCGTGGCCAGCAAGCCCATGGCGCGACCGGTTCGGTCCTTGTCGACCGTTTCACCGACCAGGGCCAGTGTCAGGGCCATCATGACGGCCGCTCCCAAACCTTGAAGCGTCCGGCCTGCGATCAATAGCCCAAGAGAAGGGGCGAACCCACAGAGGACGGACGCCAGGGTGAACAGCAGAATCCCGGTCAGCAGCAGTTGCCGGCGTCCAACCAGATCCCCCAGGCGTCCGACGCTGACAATCAGCGTGGAGATCGCCAGCAGATAAGCCAGCACCACCCACTGGACCGCCTGGAAGGAGGCGTCGAACGCCTCGGCCAGGGCAGGCAGGCCGACGGTGGCAACGCTGGTGCCCAGCGAGGCGAGCAGGGTTGCCAGGGCAAGGCTGGTCAGCGCCCAGTGCGACGAGGGGGCCTGGGGAGCGCCGGTAATATCCGGCGGTGTATGGGCTGGTTTCATGCTGATCTCCGGAGCGGTTCACAAAAACGGACTGTCAGAACAGTACGCTCGGGCATAACATGGCGGAAGACGCAGCATTTGCACTTTATAGCTGCATATAACGCCACCTATCAGCCGAGTTCTGTCCATGTCCACTCCCGACCTCAATCTGTTGACCACCCTTGACGTGTTGCTGGCGGAAGGCAGTGTCGCTCGGGCGGCTCAGCGGCTACGCCTCAGTCCTTCGGCCATGAGCCGGGCGTTGGCGCGGTTGCGGGAAACCACCGGTGACCCGCTGTTGGTGCGGGCCGGCCGGGGGCTGGTAGCCACTCCCCGGGCCCTGGAACTACGCGAACAGGTCAGTCAACTGGTGCAGGACGCCCAGACGGTGCTGCGTCCGGTCCAGGCCCCGGACCTACGGCGCTTGAGCCGGACCTTCACGCTGCGTACCCGGGATGGGTTCGTTGAGAACTTCGGGATCGACCTGATTGCCCGCATCGGCGAAGAGGCCCCCGGTATCCGAATGCGCTTCGTGGACAAGGCTGACAAGAGCAGTACGGCACTGCGCGAGGGGACAGTGGACCTGGAAACCGCCGTCGTGGACAAGGACACTCGTCCAGAGCTGCGCACCCAGGCATTGTTCGTCGACCGTTTCATTGGGGTGGTACGCCAGGGGCACCCTCTGGCCCAGGCCGGCATGACTGCCGCTGCCTATGCGGCGGGCGGGCACATCGACGTCGCCTTGCGCGACCTCGACCACGGTCCCATCGACCGGGTATTGAGGTCATTGGGCCTGACACGCGAGATCCTCATCACCGTCCCGGGTTTTTCCACGGCACTGGGGCTGGCGCGGTCCAGTGACCTGATCGCCAGCGTGCCCGAACGTTATACCACTCGCTTGCGGGCCGGCTTGCACAGCTTTGCGCTGCCGTTCCCGGTGCCGGAGTTCACGATTGCCATGCTCTGGCATCCAAGAATGGACGCCGATCCGGTACACCGCTGGTTGCGTGGTTGTCTACGGGAGGTCTGCGGGCGTAAAACCGGGCAGAGCATATAGGCTACTAGTTCATATTAATTAATAGCATTTCACTGGCACTTAGTTGCTGAAAGTATCCTGATCGAGATAGAGCGATATTTAATATTTAAATAGAGTTTTGTCCGACAATTCTTGGTTGCTGGGCTGTGCTGCCTGTATTAACGGGACGAGCGCCTAGTGCTTCGCGTGTCGTCAGAGTTGTTGTTCATATGCGTCGAAAAAATTGCTAGACGTATGATTTCGAATTGTGTCAGTTTTCTTGCGTCCTCAATTGGGCGAGTGATAGGACGATCTCGCCAGAGATTGTCTGTCTGACAAAAACTGTTCCATTGCAAACAAGGAAGTGTGTTTATGTCGAAAGTCAAAACCAGCACTATCGATTCAGCCGAACAACTCCTCTGGGCAGCGCAATCACTGGCCGCGCCCAGTAACGCATTCAACCAGATCAATAGTTTCAGCCATCAATATGACCGTGGCGGCAATCTCACCGTCAATGGTAAACCCTCGTACTCGGTGGACGAGGCGGCTACTCAATTGCTGCGCGACGGCGCGGCGTATCAGGACAGGGACGGTAGCGGCAAGATCGAGCTGACCTATACCTTTCTCACCTCCGCGTCCTCCAGCACCATGAACAAGCACGGAATCAGCGGTTTCAGCCAGTTCAGTGCCCAGCAGAAGGGCCAGGCTGCGTTGGCCATGCAATCCTGGGCGGACGTGGCCAATGTCACCTTCACCGAGAAGAGCAGCGGTGGCGATGGGCACATGACCTTCGGCAACTACAGCGGCGGCCAGGACGGCGCAGCGGCGTTCGCCTACCTGCCGGGCACTGGCGCCGGCTATGACGGGACGTCCTGGTACCTTATCAACAGCAGCTACACCCAGAACAAGAACCCGGACCTGAATAACTATGGCCGGCAGACCCTGACCCACGAAATCGGCCACACCCTGGGCCTGGCGCACCCTGGCGACTACAACGCCGGCGAAGGCAGCCCGACCTACGATGACGCCACGTACGGCCAGGACACCCGTGGCTACAGCGTCATGAGCTACTGGAGCGAAAGCAATACCGACCAGAACTTCAGCAAGGGCGGGGTGGAAGCCTATTCCTCAGGTCCCTTGATGGATGACATCGCGGCGATCCAGAAGCTATACGGTGCCAACATGAGCACCCGTACCGGCGACACCACCTACGGTTTCAATTCCAACACCGGTCGCGACTTCCTCAGTGCGTCTTCCTCGTCGGACAAGGTGGTGTTCTCGGTGTGGGACGCGGGCGGTCGCGATACCCTGGACTTCTCCGGCTTCACCCAGAACCAGAAGATAAACCTCAATGACGCCTCGTTCTCAGACGTTGGCGGCATGGTGGGCAACGTGTCCATCGCCCAGGGCGCTACCATCGAAAATGCCATCGGCGGGTCAGGCAGCGATTTGCTGATCGGCAACGAAGTGGCCAACGAGCTCAAGGGCGGCGCCGGCAATGACATTCTCTGGGGCGGCGGCGGTGCGGACAAACTGTCGGGCGGTTCCGGGGCCGACACGTTCGTGTTCGCTGCGAGCTCCGACTCGCGGCCGGGTGCCACGGACCAGATCCTCGATTTCGTCAGTGGCCTGGACAAGATCGACCTGACCGGTATCACCAACGGCGCAGGCCTGCACTTCGTGAATGCGTTCACCGGTGCGGCGGGCGATGCGGTGTTGTCGACATCGGGTGGCAACAGCCTGTTGTCGGTGGACTTCTCCGGGCATGGCGTGGCCGATTTCCTGGTCAGTACCGTCGGCCAGGCTGCGGTTTCGGACATCGTGGCTTGATGTCCGCATGACGCAGGGTGGTGAGGGCAGGCTTGCCCCAGTAATGGGGCTGCGTTGCAGCCCAGCGGGAGCAAGCTCCCTCGCCACGATGCATTTCCAACTTTCATGAGCGAGTAGAAACCCATGCCCCGCAGTCTTCCGGCAGCCGCTTGGTTACTCGTTATGCTGATGTCGTTTTCTGGAGAAGTCGCCATGGCGCGCAGCCTGTTGTTAGCAGAACCCTCGCAGTTGGCCGGTCAGTGGCGTGCCGTTCTGGCAGGCCCCCAGGACGATGCACAAGCCCAGGCCCTGCAAGACAAGCCGTCGAATACCTGCGTCATCGAGCTCAAGGCGGACCAGACGGTGGGAGGGCAAACCGATTGCCTGGGTCACTGGCTTGGGGATGAGCCGCTGCACTGGTTTCCGGAGCCCGATGGTCTTTCGCTGCTTGGCAAGCAAGATGCCAGAGTTCATCTGGGGTTGCGCCAGGGCCAGCATTATCAAGTCAATTTGAAGTCAGGGTTGAGCGTTACGCTCGAGCGCGATATCCGAGAGAACGCGCGTTAACGTATTCGTACCGCCTGGACCTGTTTATCCGAATCCAAGCGCGCTTGTTCAGTCAAGCGCGCACTTTGGTGTGTTCTGGTTCAACTTAATAATAGATTGGCAAGTTAGAGAGTTTGCCAACTCTGTGACGAAGCCAAGAGCAGGGAAGAATAATGAAGAGGGCAAAGACGGTCGCCACTGTACCGCTGTTCAAGGCACTGGGCGATTATAAAAATATCCTGCTCAGTGTCGGTTGTTTTACCGCGCTGATTAATGTCCTGATGCTGGCGCCTTCCATCTACATGCTCCAGGTATATGACCGGGGCTTGTCATCGCAGAACGAAACCACCCTGGTGATGCTGTCGTTGATGGTGGTGGGATTCTTTGTCTTCATCGGGCTGTTGGAAATGGTGCGCAGCTTCATCGTCATCCGCATCGGCAGCCAACTGGAAAGGCGTTTCAACCTTCAGGTCTACAAGGCCGCGTTAGAGCGCAACCTGCTCCAGGGCGAAGGTAACGCCGGGCAGTCCCTGGGCGACTTGACCCATCTGCGCCAGTTCGTCACCGGCCCGGCGTTGTTCGCCTTCTTCGATGCCCCCTGGTTCCCGATCTATCTGCTGGTGATCTATCTGTTCAATGTCTGGCTGGGCGTGTTCGCCAGCGTCGGCACGCTGCTGCTTATCGGCCTGGCATGCCTGAACGAGGCCATGACCCGCAAACCGTTGGCACAGGCCAGCGGCTACTCGCAACAGTCCAGTCAGTTGGCCACCAGCCACCTGCACAACGCCGAATCGATCCAGGCCATGGGCATGCTCGATGCGTTGCGCAACCGTTGGTTTACCGTGCACTCGCGTTTTCTCGGCCTGCAGAACCAGGCCAGTGACACCGGCGCGGTCATCAGCGCCTTCAGCAAGGCCCTGCGCCTGTGCCTGCAATCGCTCGTGCTGGGTCTGGGGGCGCTGCTGGTGATCAAGGGCGACATGACCGCCGGGATGATGATTGCCGGTTCGATCCTGATGGGCCGGGTATTGAGTCCCATCGACCAATTGATTGCCGTGTGGAAGCAGTGGAGCGGCGCGAAGCTGGCCTACCGCCGTCTCGATGCCTTGTTGCAGGCCTATCCACCCCAGGACGATGCGATGCCGTTGCCACCGCCCAAGGGCCAGGTGAGCTTCGAGCAGGTCAGCGCCGGACCGCCGGGGCAGCGCCAGGCGACATTGCATCAAGTAAGTTTCAGTCTCGCTGCCGGCGAGGTGCTTGGCGTCCTGGGGGCCTCGGGCTCCGGCAAGTCCACCCTGGCCCGTGTGCTGGTAGGTGTGTGGCCGATCCTCGGAGGTGCGGTACGGCTGGACGGGGCCGATATCCATCGTTGGAACCGTGATCTACTCGGCCCGTTTATCGGCTACCTGCCCCAGGACATCGAGCTGTTCAGCGGCAGCATCGCCGAGAACATCGCCCGCTTTCGCGAGGCCGACCCGCAGAAGGTCGTCGCTGCCGCGCAGCAGGCCGGGGTGCATGAGCTGATCCTGCGCATGCCTCAAGGCTACGACACGGTACTGGGGGAGGACGGTTGCGGCTTGTCCGGCGGGCAGAAACAACGGGTCGCCCTGGCCCGGGCCCTGTATGACCGGCCGAGCCTGGTGGTGCTCGATGAGCCCAACTCCAACCTGGACACTGTCGGCGAGGCGGCGCTGGCCAGCGCCATCGCGCAGATGAAAGCCCAGGGCACCAGCGTCGTGCTGGTGACACACCGCTCCTCGGCACTGGCCCAGGCCGACAAGTTGCTGGTGCTCAACGAAGGTCGGCTGCAAGCGTTCGGACCGAGCCAGCAAGTGCTGCGTGCGCTATCCGGCCAGTCGGAAACCCCGCGGGACAAACCCCAGCCGACGCCCAGCGGTTTGAGCATGAGCCGTCAGTACCAGGCCGCCGGCAAGCCCGGCAACGCATGAGCAAGGATCGCGACATGAACCTGGAACACACTCGACTCCCCGAGCGTCCCGAACGTGACGCCGGTTTCTTCATGCGCCTGGGCTGGGCCCTGGCGATCCTTGGCGCCGGCAGTTTCTTCACCTGGGCCAGCCTGGCCCCGTTGGACCAGGGCATTCCCGTGCAGGGCACGGTGGTGGTTTCCGGCAAGCGCAAGGCGGTGCAATCGATGAGCAGCGGCATGGTCAGTCGGATCCTGGTGCGCGAAGGTGAAGCGGTCAAGCAAGGCCAACCGTTGTTTCGCCTGGATCAGACCCAGGCCGCGGCGGATGTGCAATCGCTGCAAGCCCAGTATCGGATGGCCTGGGCCAGCCTGGCGCGCTGGCAAAGCGAGCGGGACAACCTGGCACAAGTGAGTTTTCCGAGCGTGTTGAGCCAGGACCCGGACCCTCGCCTGGCATTGGTGCTTGAAGGCCAGCGACAACTGTTCAGCAGCCGCCGCGAAGCCTTCGCCCGGGAACAGGCCGCATTGCGTGCCAGCATCGACGGCGCCACCGCGCAACTGGCGGGGATGCGCCGGGCCCGTAGCGACCTGACCGCCCAGGCCGAGTCCCTGCGCCTGCAACTGGGCAATCTGCAGCCCTTGGCGGATAACGGCTATATCCCGCGCAACCGCCTGCTGGATTATCAACGGCAACTGTCCCAGGTGCAGCAGGAACTGGCGCAGAACAGTGGCGAAAGCGGCCGGGTGGAGCAGGGGATCATCGAATCCCGACTGAAGCTGCAGCAACACAGCGAGGAATATCAGAAGGAAGTCCGCAGCCAATTGGCCGAGGCCCAGCTCAAGAGCGAAACCCTGCAACAGCAGCTCACGTCGGCCGGCTTCGAGTTGCAACACAGCGAGATCCTCGCCACCGCCGATGGCATCGCCGTCAACCTCGGGGTGCACACCGAAGGTGCGGTGGTGCGCCAGGGCGACACCTTGCTGGAGATCGTGCCCCAAGGCACCCGGCTGGAGGTGGAAGGGCACCTGCCGGTGAACCTGATCGACAAGGTCGGTATCCATCTGCCCGTGGACATCCTGTTTACCGCCTTCAACCAGAGCCGCACGCCGAGGGTGGCGGGTGAGGTCAGCCTGGTGTCCGCCGACCAGATGATCGATGAAAAAACCGGCACGCCGTACTACGTGCTGCGCAGCAGCGTGGGCGAGGCAGCGCTGGAAAAACTCAATGGCCTGGTGATCAAGCCCGGGATGCCAGCGGAAATGTTCGTGCGCACCGGCGAGCGTTCACTGCTCAACTACCTGTTCAAACCGCTGCTCGACCGGGCCGGCTCTGCGTTGACCGAGGAATAAGGATGTCCGGTGTATGAAGTGTTTCTATGGGTTGGCACTGCTGGCCGCTTCTATTTGCAACAGTGCCTGGGCCATGGGGCCGTTCGAATTCTACGAACAGGCCCTGCGCAACGACCCGGTCTATCTCGGGGCAATCAAGGAGCGCGACGCGGGCCTGGAAAACCGCGCCATCGGCCGCGCCGGGTTGCTGCCGCACCTGGGTTACAGCTACAACAAGGGCCGCAACCAGTCCAAGGTCACCTACCTCAATGACCGTGGTGCCAGCCAGCACGACGACCGCAACTACAGCAGTTACGGCTCCAGCCTGACCCTGCAACAGCCGCTGCTGGATTACGAGGCATACGCGGCCTATCGCAAAGGCGTGGCGCAGGCGCTGTTCGCCGATGAAAACTTCCGCGGCAAGAGCCAGGAGTTGCTGGTGCGGGTACTGAGCCACTACACCCAGGCGCTGTTCGCCCAGGAACAGATAAACATTGCCCAGGCGAAGAAGAAGGCCTTCGAACAGCAGTTCCACCAGAACGAGCACCTGTTCCGCCAGGGCGAAGGTACCCGAACCGATATCCTCGAGGCCGAGTCACGCTACGAACTGGCCACCGCCGAAGAGATCGAAGCGCACAACGAACAGGACGCTTCCCTGCGGGAACTGGGTTCGCTGATCGGCGTGCCCACCCTGGCCATCGGCGACCTGGCCCCGTTGAACGAAGGCTTCCAGACCTTCGCCTTGCAGCCCGCCGGTTTCGATACCTGGCATGAACTGGCCGTGAGCAACAACCCCAACCTGGCCTCCCAGCGTCAGGCCGTGGACGTTGCGCGCTACGAGGTGGAGCGCAACCGCGCCGGGCACCTGCCCAAGGTCAGCGCCTACGCGACGATGCGCCAGAACGAGTCGGAAAGCGGCAACACCTACAACCAGCGCTACGACACCAACACCATTGGCCTTGAAGTCAGCGTGCCCTTGTATGCCGGTGGTGGCGTCTCGGCCTCGACCCGCCAGGCCAGCCGCACCATGGAACAGGCCGAATACGAGCTGGACGCCAAGACCCGGGAAACCCTGATCGAACTGCGCCGGCAGTTCAGCGCCTGCGTGTCGGGGGTGAACAAGCTGCGGGCCTACCAGAAAGCCCTGGTCTCCGCCGAAGCGCTAGTGGTGTCGACCCGGCAAAGCATTCTGGGTGGTGAGCGGGTCAACCTCGACGCACTCAACGCCGAGCAACAGCTCTACACCACCCGCCGCGACCTCGCCCAGGCCCGCTACGACTACCTCATGGCCTGGGTCAAATTGCATTACTACGCCGGCACGTTGGGGGAGCAGGACCTGGCGAAGGTAGATGAGGCCTTTGTAACCCGCTGATCCCCTCGCCACAGGAGGCCAGTGCAAGCCCCAAGGGACGGGAAAGCTACAGGACTTTTGCAACAACTAAGGATGGTTCATGAAAATCGATAACAACAAGCAACCCGGAAAAACGCGCAGCCTGTTTCTCCTAAAGACCTTGAATCACGCCGTGCTCTGCGCAGTGGCAACCCTGGGCACGGCCCAGGCGGCGCCTTATGTCGAGGGCGGCAGGGCTGGGGACCCGAATAGCTGGCGCAGCGCCGAATTCAACGCCGAATGGGGACTGGGCGCGATCAATGCACAGCAGGCTTACGCCGCCGGTTACACCGGCAAGGGCGTCAAACTGGGGATCTTCGACCAACCGGTCTATGCCGCGCATCCGGAGTTTTCCGGCACCAATAAAGTCGTGACCCTGGTCACCAGCGGCATCCGCGAATACACCGACCCATACATTCCGGTGAAGGCCGGTGACCCGTTTCGTTACGACGGCTCACCCACGGTGGGCTCCGACGGCAAGCTGGGCTCCCATGGCACCCACGTCGGCGGGATTGCCGCCGGCAGCCGTGACGGTAGTCCGATGCACGGCGTGGCGTTCGACGCGCAGATCATCAGCGCCGACAACGGCGACCCCGGCCCGGAGGACGGCATCATCCTCGGTAACGATGGCGCGGTGTACAAGGCCGGTTGGGACGCACTGATCGCCAGCGGCGCGCGGATCATCAACAACAGTTGGGGCATCGGCATCACCGACCGCTTCGATCAGGGCGGCCGGGATCCGGCCTTCCCGCACTTCACCGTGCAGGATGCGCAGTTGCAGTTCGACCAGATCCAGCCGTTGCTGGGCACCCGGCCGGGCGGCGCCTACGAAGGCGCCATCGCCGCCGCCCGCAGTGGAATCGTGACCATATTCGCCGCCGGCAACGACTACAACCTCAACAACCCCGATGCCATCGCAGGCCTGGCGTACTTCGTGCCGGACATCGCGCCGAACTGGCTCACGGTCGCCGCCTTGCAGGTGAACCCCGACACCAGTAGCCCCGATCCCTACACCATCAGCACGTTCTCGTCGCGCTGTGGCTATACCGCCAGTTTCTGCGTATCGGCGCCGGGCACCCGGGTTTACAGCGCCGTGATCGGCGGTACCGGCGCCGATGACCTGACGGTGGGTTATGGCAACAAGAGTGGTACCTCCATGGCGGCGCCCCATGTCGCCGGCAGTGTGGCGGTGTTGATGGAGCGCTTCCCCTACATGACCGGCGCCCAGGTCGCCAGCGTGCTGCGCACCACGGCCACCGACATGGGCACCCCTGGCGTCGATTCGCTGTACGGCTGGGGCATGATCAACCTGGGCAAGGCCATCGACGGTCCGTCGATGCTGGTGACCGAGCAGGACATTCCCGTGGAATTGCGCGTCGACGGCGCCTACGGTTCCGGGCAGTTCGTGGCGGACCTGCCGGGCGTCGGTGCGATCGTCGATGCCGGTAAACCCACGCAACGGGTGTGCAGCGGACTCCAGTGCGGGCTGGATGTGTGGCGCAACGACATAGCCGGTCACGGTGGTCTGACCAAGGAAGGCATCGGCACCTTGGTACTCACCGGTGACAATACCTACAGCGGGCCGACCCTGGTCAACGAGGGGCGCCTGGCAATCAACGGTTCACTGGCGTCGGCCGTGACCGTCAATGACGGCGGGGTAGTGGGCGGGAACGGACGCATCGCCAGCCTGATCGCCAACCAGGGCGGCAACGTGGCGCCGGGCAACTCCATCGGTACGTTGCAGGTGGCCGGGGACGTGACCTTTCAACCGGGTTCGGCCTACGCGGTGGAAGTATCGCCGACCGCCAGCGACCTGATCATTGCCGGCGGCAAGGCCACGGTCGACGGCGCGACAGTGGCCTTATCCCTGGAAAACAGCCCGACGCTGCTGGCCGCCAGCGGGGTGAACAACCTGCTGGGGCGCCAGCTCGACATCCTGCAGGCCGCCGGCGGTATCGAAGGGCGTTTTAGCGAGGTGCTGCCCAACTATGCGTTCCTCGGCGGTAACCTGGCGTACTCCGCCAGCGGCGTTCAACTCACGGTGGCGCGCAACGCGGCATCGTTCAGCAGCCTCGGCCTGACCCCCAACCAGCGTTCCGTAGCGTCCGCGGCCGAGCAATTAGGCGCCGGCAACGCCCTCTACGAAACCTTATTGCTGTCGTCCAGCACCGCCGTGGCGCAACAGGCATTCCAGCAATTGTCCGGCGAGATCCATCCAGCCGTCGGCACCTTGTTGATCAACCACAGCCGTTACCTGCGAGATGCCGTGGGTGACCGCCTGCGCCAGGACGCGCTGTACGATGCCAATACGCCAACCGACGCTGACAGCAACCTCTGGGTCAAGGCGCTCGGCGCCTGGGGCAAAAGCGACGGTGGGCATGACAATGCCAACTCCAACAGCTCCATCGGCGGGCTGCTGATCGGTGGCGACGGCTTGATCAGCGAAGGGACACGGCTGGGCTTCGTCACTGGATACAGCGACAGTTCATTGAGCATGGGCGATGGCACGCATTCGTCGGCCGAGGTCGACAGTTATCACCTGGGGGCCTACCTGGGGCATGAGATCGACGCGCTGCGCCTGAGCGTCGGTGGCGCCTACAGCTGGCATCGCATCGACGTCAAACGTGAGTTGCAGTGGGCCGAGGTCAGTGGCCGGGAGAAAACCAAGCGTGATGCCCGCACCGGCCAGGTCTTCACTGAAGCGGCCTATCGCCTCGACTTGCAACCCATGGTCCTGGAGCCGTTCGCCAACCTGGCCTATGTGCACCTGGACAGCGACAGCTTCCATGAGAAAGGCGACAGCGCAGCCCTGCACGGTGGCGATGACCGTCGCGATGCGCTGCTGTCGACGCTGGGCGTGCGGGCCAGCCACAGCCTGGCGCTGTCGCGGACCCAGCAACTGCAACTCTCCGGCTCCCTGGGCTGGCAGCACAACTTGAGCAACACCCGTTCCGAACAGGACCTGGCGTTTGCCGGCAGCACAGACACCTTCGCGGTGCAGAGCGTGTCCATGGACCGCAACGCCGCGGTGATCGGCGCTCGGGCAGGGCTCGCGGTGGCCAGGGATGTGCGCGTCAACCTGGACTACAACGGCGTGCTCGGTGCCCGGGATAAAAGCCATGGCGTCGGGCTGACCCTGGATTGGCAGTTCTGAGCCGAGGAGAAACGGCCGGCTGGCCCCTTCACTTTGCACCTATTCCAACAACAAAAAGAGAGGCAGCAACACATGGGTATCTACGACTACAAGAACCTCGGCACCACCGAGTCCAAGGCATTGGTCAGTGATGCGATGGCGATCATGCTGTATTCCTACCATAACCTCGACAACGGCTTCGCTTCCGGCTACCAGCACAATGGCTTCGGTGCCGGTCTGCCGGCGACCCTGGTCACGGCGCTGTTGGGCGGCACCGATTCCCAGGGAGTGATCCCCGGCGTGCCGTGGAATCCCGACTCGGAAAAGCTTGCCCTCGAAGCGCTGCAAAAGGCCGGCTGGACTCCCATCAGTGCCTCGCAACTGGGCTACGCCGGCAAGGTGGATGGTCGTGGAACGTTCTTTGGTGAGAAGGCCGGCTACACCACCGCGCAAGTGGAGATCCTTGGCAAGTACGACGCCCAGGGTCATCTACAGGAGATCGGCGTGTCGTTTCGTGGTACCAGCGGCCCCCGGGAAAACCTGATCACCGATTCCATCGGCGATGTAATCAACGACCTGATGGCCGCCCTGGGGCCCAAGGATTATGCGAAAAACTACGCCGGTGAAGCCTTCGGCAACCTGCTTGGGGATGTCGCCAGGTTTGCCCAGGCCCACGGCTTGACGGGCAAGGACGTGCTGGTCAGCGGTCACAGCCTCGGCGGGTTGGCGGTCAACAGCATGGCGGACTTGAGCGCGGACAAGTGGTCGGGGTTCTACAACAGCGCCAACTACATCGCCTATGCCTCACCGACCCAGAGCGGCACCGACAAAGTGCTGAACATCGGCTATGAAAACGACCCGGTCTTCCGGGCGCTGGACGGCTCGACGTTCAATCTGGCGTCGGTGGGCATGCATGATGCGCCACAGGAATCGGCCACCAACAACATCGTCAGCTTCAACGACCACTACGCCTCCACGGCCTGGAACGTGTTGCCGTTTTCCATCCTCAATATCCCCACCTGGATTTCCCATCTGCCCACCGGTTATGGCGATGGCATGGGACGGATCATGGGGTCGGCGTTTTACGACCTGACCGAAAAAGATTCAACCATCATCGTTGCCAACCTGTCGGACCCGGCCCGGGACAATACCTGGGTGCAGGACCTCAATCGCAACGCCGATGCCCATACCGGCAGCACCTTCATCATTGGCAGCGACCAGGCCGATCTGATCCAGGGTGGCCAAGGCAACGATTACCTGGAAGGCCGCGCCGGCAACGATACGTTCCGCGACAGCGGTGGCTATAACGTGATCCTGGGCGGGCAGGGCACCAACAGTCTGCACTTGCAGCAGTCGGTGAAGAATTTCAGCTTCGCCCATGACGGGGCCGGAACACTGTATATGCGTGATGCCCACGGCGCGATCAGCATCACCCGCGACATCGGTACGCTGGTCAGCCAGGAGCCCGGATCGCTCTGGGGAATGCTCAAGGATGAGGTGAGCCACAGCATCACCGCCAACGGCCTGTTGACCGGGGGCAACCTGACCGCGTACGCATCAGCGGCCAACGGCAGCGCGGCTGACGATACTCTGGTGGCGCGGGGCGCCGGTGACTGGCTGTTCGGCCTGGAGGGTAACGACCGGTTGCTGGGCGGTGCCGGGAACGACACGTTCGTCGGTGGTTCGGGCAATGACCAGATGCAATCGGGCGGCGGCAACGATACCTTCATCTTCAACGGCGTGTTCGGCCAGGACCGGATCAGCGGTTATGACGGAGGGGACACGTTGGTGTTCATTGGCGTACAGGGGGCCGGGGCGGGTTATGACTACAGCCAGCACCTGTCGCAGGTGGGCGCCGACACGTTGCTCACGGTGGGCGACAGTTCGGTGACTTTGGTGGGGGTAGGGTTGGGGCAGGTTGGGGAGAACATTGTGTTCGCCTGATGCCTCTGTGGAGCTGAGCTTGCTCGCGATAGCGGTGGACCTGCTTGCAGCGGTGTTGAATGTGCCGCCATCGCGAGCAGGCTCGCTCCCACATTATCTGGCGGTGACCGTGATTCCGTGATCACCGAAGATCCCCTGTGGGAGCGGGCTTGCCCGCGAAGGCGGCAGTACAGTCAACCTTTAAGTGACTGGTTCACCGCTTTCGCGAGCAAGCCCGCTCCCACATTGTCCGGCGGTGACCGTGATTCCGTGATCAAGCCCGTGGGAGCGAGCCTGCTCGCGATGGCGGCCGTGCGGTCGCAAAATGGTGTCGGCTGACACTCGCCCACAGAGGGTTCAGTCTTCCTTGCGAATCGTCGCCACGTCATCGGCGCGCACCCGGACCTTCTTGCCGGCAATGTCTTCGAACTCGTAGAAGCCGTCGGACGTGCGGGTGTTGGGGGTGTCCTTGGTCAAATACTGGGTACCGTTCTGCAAGGTCACGACGGTCGGCGTCGAGCAACCGGCCAGCGCCAGGAACGCCGCGGCAGCCAAAGGCAGGCCCAGAAATCTGATATTCATATCCATACCTCTCGATCAAAAGGACGCAGCTCATCCGGCCGCGCCATCACTGTAATCAACCGCCATTGGTCCTGCTTACTGTAGGAAAGTTCATCGTCCACCACGGGATTTCACCTTTTAATTGAGGGAACCACTCATCCTTTGCTGTTGCCCGTGTCCTCCGTTGCTGGTATCTGTACGCATAACCAGTATTTCAGCACCATGGCGCTTTTTCCCGTGACAGCCAACCCTCTCGACGACCCCTTTTACTACCTGAACAATTTCCAGCAGGTGCTTGCCTGGCTGACGCAACGCTATGCCGACGTGCTCAGCATCGAGGAGCAGCGGTTCATCGACGACTTCGCGTCCTTGCCACGCTCGTCCCAAGGGCTGCTGGTGCGCATGGTGATGCGCAAGGGGTTACGCTTTCGGCACAGCAAATTGCATTACCTGGAAATCGGCGACATTGGCGCGGCGGTCGAGCCGCTGCTGGCCCTGGGCTGGGTTCAGGATCAGCAGCCCTTGAATCTTGTCGAACTGTTCGAAGTGCTGCTCAAGCCGGAAATCATCCTGTGCCTGGGCCACCTGATCGAACGCCCCAAGGCGAAAAAGACCGAATGGCTCCAGGCTTTGGGGGACCGCCTGGACGAAGCACAGTCATTCAATCAGTGGTGCCCGCAACTGCAGGACCGGTTGTACAGCCTGACGATCATGGAAACCTGCGACCGGCTGCGACTGATGTTCTTTGGCAACCTCTATCAGGACTGGTCGGAGTTCGTGCTGGCGGACTTGGGCATCTTTACCTATGAAACCGTGGCGTTCAGTGCCGAGTCCCGTGGCTTGCGCAGTCGTCAGGATGTCGATGCCTGTCTGTCCCTGCACGATTGCCAGCAGCGTTTCGAAGCCGGCGAGCCATTGCAAGACATCGTCGCCCAAGTCAATGCACTGGCCCTGGACAACCCATGGCTGGAGCGGCGGCGGGGCAAGTTGCTGTTCCAGATCGGCCAGCACGCCGAACGCATCGGCGATTTTGCCCAAGCCCTGTGCATCTATCGCGATTGCACCTACCCCGGTGCACGGCTGCGGATGATCCGCGTGCTGGAGCGCATCGGCGAGTACGTCCTGGCCCTGGAACTGGGTGAAATGGCTGCCCGCGCGCCGGAAAACGCCGCTGAAACCCAGGCATTGCTCAGGGTCCTGCCGCGTTTGCAACGCAAACTGGGCGGGCCGCCGGTGCCCCGTGCCGTGGCCCGGGAGGTGGAGCGGCTGGACCTGCACCTGCCCCGCGTCGATCCGGTCCTGTCGGTGGAGTATCACGTCCAGGCCCATTTGCACGACGACACCGCCCCGGTGCATTACGTCGAGAACAGCCTGATCAACTCGTTGTTCGGCCTGTTGTGCTGGCCGGCGATTTTCGCGCCGTTGCCGGGGGCGTTTTTCCATCCGTTCCAGCGCGGTCCGGTGGACCTGCTCAACGAGGATTTTCCCGTCCGCCGCGCCGAGCTGTTCTCAGCCTGCTTCGCGGAGCTCGACGACGGCCGCTATCGGGACACCATTGTCCGTCGCTATACGGAGAAATGGGGCATCCAGTCGCCTTTCGTGTTCTGGGGCGCGGTGTCCGAAGAATTGTTGCATCAGGCGCTCGATTGCCTGCCGGCCGAACACCTCAAGCACTGGTTCAATCGCTTGTTGCTGGACATCAAGGCCAACCGTGCCGGCATGCCGGACCTGATCCAGTTCTGGCCGCAGCACAAGACGTATCGCATGATCGAAGTCAAAGGCCCCGGCGATCGCCTGCAGGACAATCAATTGCGCTGGCTGGCGTTCTGTCACGAACATCGGATGCCGGTTGCGGTCTGCCATGTGCAATGGATGGAGCAGGGCGCATGACCCTGGAGCCGACCTACAGCATCGCCGTGCGGGCGTTATGCGAGTTCACCGCCAAGACCGGTGACCTGGACCTGCGCTTTACCCCGTCGCCCACGGCACTGGAAGGTATCGTTGGCCACCGCACCGTGGCGTCCCGGCGCAGCGAGACGTATCAGGCCGAGATCACTCTCGAAGGCCGTTACCGGAGCATGCGGGTCAAGGGACGGGCCGACGGCTACGATCCGCTGCGCAACTGCGTCGAGGAGGTGAAAACCTATCGCGGCGACCTGTCCGGGCAACCGGCCAATCATCGCCAGTTACACTGGGCCCAGGCGAAGATCTACGGCTGGTTGATGTGCCAGAAGCTGCAGCTGTCGCGCATCGACGTGGCTCTGGTGTATTTCGACATCGTCAGTGAGAAGGAAACCTGCCTGACGCAAGGCTTCGAAGCGACGCAGCTCGAAGCCTTCTTCGAACAGCAGTGCGCCTTGTTCCTGGCCTGGGCCGAACAGGAAATGGCCCATCGACAGGCGCGCAATGCCGGCGCACAAACGCTGGCCTTTCCCCACGCCGGCTTCAGGCCAGGACAGCGGCACCTGGCCGAGTCGGTGTTCAAGGCTGTCAGTACCGGACGGTGCCTGATGGCCCAGGCGCCTACCGGCATCGGCAAGACCGTTGGAACGTTGTTTCCGATGCTCAAGGCCCTGGCGCCGCAGCGATTGGACAAGGTGTTTTTTCTCACAGCCAAGACGCCGGGGCGCAGGCTGGCCCTGGATGCGGCGCGAGTGATCACCCATAGCGCGCCGTCGATGCCGCTGCGGGTCCTGGAAATGGTCGCCAGGGACAAAGCCTGTGAGCACCCGGACAAGGCCTGCCACGGTGAGTCCTGCCCGCTGGCCCGTGGCTTCTACGATCGCCTGCCCGCCGCCCGCGAGGCCGCCAGCAGGGTCACCTTGCTCGATCAGGCCGCTTTGCGCGAGATCGCGTTGGCCCATGGGATGTGCCCGTACTACCTCAGCCAGGAAATGGCCCGGTGGGCCGACGTGGTCGTTGCCGACTACAACTATTATTTCGATTTCAGCGCCTTACTGTTCGCCCTGGCCCAGGCCGATGGCTTGGCTGTCGCGACGCTGGTGGACGAGGCCCATAACCTGGTGGAACGGGGACGGCAGATGTACAGCGCCACTCTCGACCAGTCGACACTGGCCGCCGTGCGCAAAACCGCTCCCGAACCCCTGAAGAAGTCCTTGCAGCGGGTCAATCGCCAGTGGAACACCTTGCACGCTCCGCAGGTGGCGGCCTACCAGGCCTATGAGAAACCGCCGGAGAAACTGCTCCAGGCGCTGTCCCTGTGCGCCACGGCCATCGGCGATTACCTCAACGACCATCCCCAGGGCCTGGGCGGCGACTTGCAGGCGTTCTACTTCCAAGCCTTGCAGTTCGGCCGGGTGGCGGAATCGTTCAATGAGCATTTCCTGTTCGACATTCATAAGCGTGAACTCGGCCGTCAGCACAGCCTCTCCACCTTGTGCCTGCGCAACGTGGTGCCGGCCGGTTTCTTGCGGCCAAGGCTCACGGCGGCCCGCAGCTGTGTGCTGTTCTCCGCCACCCTGAGCCCGCGCCACTACTACGCCGACCTGTTAGGCACCCCGGCGGACACGGTGTGGATCGACGTGGAGTCGCCTTTCCATGCCGGACAACTGGACGTCCAGGTCGTCAGTCGGATCTCCACCCGTTTTGCCCACCGCCAGGCTTCGCTGGAGCCGATTGTCGGTTTGATGGCGCGCCAGTTCGGCGAGCGTCCCGGCAACTACCTGGCCTTTTTCAGCAGCTTTGATTACTTGCAACAGGTGGCCGGGCTGTTTGCCGAACGGTATCCGGACATCGCCATCTGGAGCCAATCCCGGGGCATGGACGAAGCATCCCGACAGGCCTTTCTCGAACGGTTCATGGAACACAGCCAGGGCATCGGCTTCGCGGTGCTGGGCGGTGCGTTCGGCGAGGGCATCGACTTGCCTGGCTCGCGGCTGATCGGCGCGTTCATCGCCACCCTGGGGCTGGCGCAGTTCAATCCGGTCAACGAACAGATCAAGCAGCGCATGGCCGCGATCTTTGGCGACGGATACGACTACACCTATCTGTATCCCGGCTTGCAGAAAGTCGTCCAGGCCGCCGGTCGCGTCATCCGCACCCAACAGGACCGGGGGGTGGTGATGTTGATAGACGACCGGTTCGGCGAAGCCCGGGTGCAGCACTTATTGCCGGTTTGGTGGTCTGTCAGTCAAGAACGCAGCAGTCCTCCTGTGGGAGCGGGCTTGCTCGCGAAAGCGGTGGTACAGCCAACACCAACATAACTGACCCACCGCTTTCGCGAGCAAACCCGCTCCCACAAAGGGATTTGCGTCGATTTCCATTTTTGCTCCCGCCGGTTGATAATTTTTCCGAGGCAGGACTTGCACCATACTTCGCAAAGAATCTACACGGACACCCCGGCCAAAAATGCTTGAGAACAATCAGAAGACTGCCCGCATCAACGAGGAACAGCGTTTTCGCCTGTTGATCGACGCCGTGGTCGATTACGCCATCTACATGACCGACCCTACGGGCATCATCACCAGTTGGAATTCCGGTGCCCGGCGCTTCAAGGGCTATGAAGAGTCCGAGATCCTCGGCCAGCATTTCTCCCGTTTCTATACCGAGCAAGACCGCGCCGCCGGCCTGCCGCAACGGGCGCTGGACACGGCTCTGCGCGAGGGCCGTTTCGAAGGCGAGGGCTGGCGGGTGCGCAAGGACGGTACGCTGTTCTGGTCCCACGTGGTCATCGACCCGATCATCGACAGCCAGAGTGGCGCCTTGCTCGGCTTTGCCAAGATCACCCGCGACCTGACCGATCGCAAGATGGCCGAGGAAACCCTCAAGCAAAGCGAGCAGCAGTTTCGACTATTGGTACAGAGCGTCACCGACTACGCCATCTACATGCTCGATCCTGACGGCCAGGTGACCAACTGGAACCAGGGGGCGCAGCGCATCAAGGGCTATCTGCCAGCGGAGGCCATCGGCCAGCATTTTTCGATGTTCTACACCCCCGAAGACCGTGAAAACGGTGAGCCACAGCGGGCGCTGAGCATCGCCGCCAGCGCTGGGCGCTTCGAGAAGAAGGGCTGGCGCATGCGCAAGGACGGTACACGGTTCATGGCTCACGTGGTCATCGATGCGATCCGCAGCGACACCGGCACGCTGCTGGGGTTTGCCAAGATCACCCGCGACATTACCGACGCCACCCAGGCGCAGTTGGCCCTTGAGCAGACCCGTGAGGCGTTGTTCCAATCGCAGAAGCTGCAAGCCATCGGTCAGCTCACCGGCGGCATCGCCCATGACTTCAACAACCTGCTCACGGTGATCCTCGGCAATCTGGAGATCGTGCGCAAACGCATGCCCAGTGACCCGAAACTTGGCCAACTGCTGGACAACGCGACCCAGGGCGCGCTGCGGGGTGTTTCACTGACCCAGCGGATGCTGGCCTTTGCCCGCCGGCAGAAGCTGACGTCCGAATCGGTCGAACTGGCGGCGTTGGTGCAAGGCATCAGCGGTCTGCTGCAAAGCTCCATGGGCCCGTCGATCCACATTCAGACCCGTTTCGCCGATGCGCTGTCGCCGGTCCTGGCGGACGTCAATCAGCTGGAGTTGGCCATCCTCAACCTGGCGACCAACGCCAGGGATGCAATGCCCCATGGCGGGCGCATCCTGATTGCGGCCAATGAGCGACGGGAAACCGGGGCACCGGAACTGCCCTTGAAGCCCGGGCGGTACGTCTGCCTGTCGATCACCGATGAAGGCGAGGGCATGGATGACGCGACGCTGGCGTCGGCCGTGGACCCGTTCTTCACCACCAAGGGGGTCGGCAAGGGTACGGGCCTGGGCTTGTCCATGGTGCATGGCCTGGCCGAGCAGTTGGGCGGTCGGTTGATTCTCAAGAGCCAGAAGGGTGTCGGCACTACCGCCGAGTTGTGGTTGCCGGTGGCTGATCACTCGGCATCGGAGACACCACCGGTCCAGGCGTCGGCGCCGTTGTCGCCCCAGGAATTGCTGGTGCTTGTGGTCGACGATGACAGTCTGGTGCTGACCAGCACCCGCTTGTTGATCGAAGACCTGGGGCACCGGGTGCTCTGCGCCCCGTCGGGCGCGCAGGCGCTGGAACTGTACGAGCGCAATCCGGACATCGACCTGGTGATCACCGACATGGCCATGCCGCAGATGGACGGTGCGCAACTGGCGAAGTTGCTGCGAGACCGACAACCCGCCTTGCCGGTGATTCTTGCCACCGGTTACGCCGAACGCCTGGAAGGCTTCGCCACACAACTGCCACGGCTGACCAAGCCGTTCAAACAGATTGACCTTGTGCAGGCTATTGGGCAGACGATGAAATAACCTGACTTGTGGTAACCCTTCTGTGGCGAGGGGATAAATCCCCTCGCCACAAGGGCGTGTCTTCTGACTATCCGGTGGTATTTTTCCTGAACCCCCGCAAATTCATCGCACACAAGCAGAACTGCAACACAATCAACGCATACGCATCCGAATGCAGCCCCCAGATCACCCACAGAATGTTGCTCGCGATGAAGCAACTGAAACCCATTACCCGTCGTCGCGGCTGGCGCGATCCGATCAGCCAGGCGGCGAGCACCGTCACCACCATCGCCGGCCACTGCACCCATCCAAGATAATCCACACCGCTGTCCTCACATGCCGTCGATGATCTACAGACCCTGGCCTCGGAACGGCGTTTCGTTGGACCTGCGGTCCATCGGCTTGAACTTGCCTGGCGGCGCGATCATCCAACAGGTTCGAACCATCACTGAGGGATAGCCCGCGCAATGCCCCGAATCCTGACCAGCCAGACCCAGGAAGAAGAACTGACGGAACACCAGGCCAAGCTGTTCGGCTCCCCCAAGGAGCGACTGGATTTCTATCGTCGGGAGATCCAGTACGAAACCAGCATCCTGGCCAATCGTACCGATGCGTACCTGGCCGCCCAGTCGTTCCTGGTGATTGCATTCGCCTCCTGTATGGCCAACCTGAACCCGGAATGGGGCAAGTTGTTCACCTTGATCGTGCCGCCATTCCTGGCCTTGCTAGGTTTTCTGAGCTCCCTCAATGCCTGGCCGGGCATTCGTGCCGCCTACGAGATCATCGATCATTGGCACTTCAAACAAAGTGAGTTGCTGCGCTCCGAGCCGATGATGGGCCTGGTCTATGACGAGTCGCCGCTGTTCAGCGAGCGGGAATCGACGCACAAGGGCTACCGCAAGTCGCTGCTGTTTTCGGTGCGCACGCCGTGGATCTTTGCGACCTTCTGGGTGTTGCTGGGGGTGTATTCGGTTTATATCCAGGTCAGCGACCCCGGGGCTTGAAGCCCGCTGGCCTAGCCTGATTGTTTATGGCGTTCATACCACGCCAGGGTCGGTTGGGTGCTCAAGCCGTGGACCAGAATGCTCAGTGACACCACCGAGAGCGTGAGGTTGATACACAGGCTCGCCAGCTCGGGTTGCAGGTGATGGTTCAAGGCAAAGAACAGGTAGAACAGACTGCCGATACCGCGGATGCCGAACCAACCGATCAGCAGCCGTTGCGGGCGATCCAGCAAACGCCCCCAGGGCATCGCCAGCACGCACACGGGACGGATGACGGCGAACAACAGGGCGCCGATGGCCAGGGCCCGCCAGTCCCAATGATTGGCCAGCACTACCCCGAGCAGCGTCACCAGGAATACTTCCATGGCGCGCTCCACCAGGCTGCCGAAGGCGAGCATGTCGCCCATCATCACACCGGCGGCCACCTGGCCGTCATCCAGGGATTCGGTGTCGCCCAGCACGGCTTGCCGAGGGGCAACCGTTTCGTGTCCCACCACCGGTTGCACCAGGTGTTCGGCCGGCGGCGAGTCCTTGTCGGTGGAAGCGACCTCGGCCTGACGCAACCCCAAGCCAGCGGCGAACACCGAGAGGAAGCCATAGCCCTGGACCGATTCGGCGGCGACATAAGCCAACGCGATCAGCGCCAGGGCCAGGTAATCGTTGGGTGACAGGGTGCTGTCGGCATTCTTGATGCGCATCGACAAGGTCAGGCGGCCAATGCCGCGGCCCATCGTGTAACCGATCAGCAAGCCTGCCGGTACAGCCCACAGCACATTGCGCAAGGCCCATTCGGCGAGGAAACCGCCATCGTCGTCGCGCAGCATCAACAGGCCAAGGATCACGAACGGAAACGCCGTGCCATCGTTCAACCCGGCCTCACCGGACAGCCCGAAACGTACCCGATCGTCATCCCGGGCATCGTTGACCTGCACCAGCGCCGCCAGCACCGGGTCGGTCGGGGCCAACATCGCGCCGATCAGCAGCGAAACGCCCCAACCGAGGCCGAACAGATAATGCAGAACCAGACACAGGCCGGCGATGCTCAGTATCATCACCGGACCGGCCAACCCATAGGCCACACGCCATGTACGGTCCTTGAAGGGCAGGCGCAGCTTAAGACCGCTGACGAACAGCGAAAATACCACGGCGATTTCGGTGAGATGCTCCATCCAGATCGTGGAGTCGCCGACGTCCAGCTTCAACAACCCCAGCCCGGCCGGCCCGATGGCGACACCCAGCGCCAGACACATCGCCGAAGTGGTTACCGGCATCCAGCGCAGGTAGGAAGAGGTCAGGGCCAGGGTCAGCAATACGGCACCGAGCACCGCAACCCACGCTGTGAACATCATTGGAGCTCCTTGGATAACCGCAACGCCAAACTGTTGGCAGAACCCTTGTGGCGAGGGGGGGACCACATCACCTGATGTCTTTCATTCGAGGGCATGGATGAAGCGAGGGTTCCCATTACAACAGCGCGCCCCGTTTATCCGGCTGCCTTTCAATCCGAGGGAATTTTTCGCCGCGCCCAAGGCTCTGCTCTGGAAGAGACGTGCTGATTCAGCGTCCTGCCAAGCACCCATGAGGCCCTTATGACTGCGCTGACTTCCCTTCACCGGCCCGCCACCGAGCGGCCGTTCACAGATCCGTTCACCGCCGCGGGGAACGTTCGCCAATGTTACGAGCGGCTGCTCCACGGCCCAGATGATGCCGACAGGCAAGCCGTGGCCCAGGCTTTCCTTCAATCATGCCTGGAGAAGGCCGAGGCGCTGCCCCAGGAAATGCCCGACGATCCGATGGCCCTGCAAGCCTGGGTCGAGCAACACAGTGCCGGCGTGGCCCGGCAATACGGCGATTACCTGGAACGGCGCAAGAGTGGCGGTGCACGGGAGTTCTTCACCCACAAGGCCCACGCCTTGTATTTCCTCCAGGCCGTCGCACCGACCAAACTGGTGGACGGCGCCTGGTTGTATGGCGTGCTCAAGCACTGGCACGACCACCGCTTCGAAGGGTTACTGTGCACCTACCTGGAAGAGCTGGGCGATGGCGTCCCGGCGCAGAACCATGTGGTGATCTACCGCAAGCTGCTTGCCGAACACGGTTTGGCGGATGCGCCGGACATCGACGATGAGCGTTACCTGCAAGGCGCAGTGCAACTGGCCCTGGGATACGCCGGCGATGAATACCTGCCCGAGGTCATCGGCTACAACCTGGGCTATGAGCAACTGCCCCTGCATCTGTTGATCAGCGCCTATGAGCTGAGCGAGCTGGACATCGATCCGTATTACTTCACCCTCCACGTGACCATCGACAACGCCAGCACCGGCCACGCCCACAAAGCCGTGCAATCGCTGTTGCAACTGATGCCGATGGAAGCCGACCGCGAAGCCTTCTGGCGTCGGGTGACCCTGGGGTATCGCCTCAATGACCTGGGGCAGGGCAGCCGGGCGATCATCGAATCGTTCGATCTGTATCGCGAAGTGTTGGACATGCTCGAACGCAAGCGCCCGTTCGGCCAGCACATGCACTCCGATTACTGCAAGTTCGAGGGCAAGACGGTCAACCAGTGGCTGGCGGCGCCGGGCCAACTGGAAGGCTTCCTTGACGCGCTGCAAGGCAAAGGCTGGATCCGGCGTCACGAGGACCCGCAGAACAGTCGGTTCTGGACTCTGATCGAAGGGGCCGGCGCGGCAATGTTCGGCGTGTTCAGCCCCTATGAAAAGCAACTGCTGCACGATTGGATCGCCGGTGATTGGCTGGAGAAAAGCACTCGTTCGACGCCCCGGCGCAACCATGGTGCCGCCGGCGAGCTCCCCGCGTCAGTGGAAGATCCCGATGTGCAAAGTCTGCGGCAGGCGCTGCGTGGCCAGACGCCCGACGAGCAGATGCAGACCTTGATGCCCTGGCTCTCGGCCCGCTGCCACAGCCATCCGGCCGGGTTGCTGGCGACCCGTCGGTTTATCGAACTCAAATCCGTACTGCGCTAGGAGCCCTGCATGAATCAGGAAGAACGCCTCTCTGAACCCGACCTGGCGCTGTTGCAGCTGGGCCGTCGGTTACAAGCCGATGGTTATCGCTTCATCACGCCAACGCCGCTGACCCATGAACGGGTCAACCAGCGGCCAGGAAACGAGCGTTCCAGGACATTGCGCGACGTGTTCGGCTGGTCGCGGCCATTTGCGCCGGGACTGATCTCCGCCGACGAACAGCGTCAACTGCAAGAAGCCGAGGTGCTGGAAGAGCGCCAGGGCCTGCTTCACAGCCGGGTGCGCTGGTCGAGCCTGGACGGGTTGCTGTTTGCCCATTCGGCATTCCCTACCCAGTCCAGCGATGCAGTGTTTTTCGGCCCGGACAGCTACCGCTTCGCACAACTGATCCATACCCATCTGCAACAGAATTTCACGGCGGTGCATCGCGCCGTGGATATTGGCTGCGGCGCTGGTGTCGGGGCGATCGTCATTGCCCGGGCCCGTCGCGAGGCCCAGGTACTGGCCCTGGACATCAATCCGTTGGCTCTGCGCCTGAGCGCGGTCAATGCCGCGTTGGCCGAGGTGGGCAACCTCGAGATTGCCCACAGCGACCTGCTGCAGAACGTCGACGGCCAATTCGACCTGATCGTCGCCAACCCGCCGTACATGGCCGATCCGGCGGAGCGTGCCTATCGCGACGGTGGTGGAGCCCTCGGCGCCGGGCTGTCGTTGCGCATTGTCGAGCAGGCGTTGCCCCGGCTCACCCCGGGCGGCTCGCTGGTGCTCTACACCGGGGTGGCGATGGTCGATGGTCGCGATCCGTTCCTGGAGGCGCTGGGAACATGGCGCGACTCGCCGGAGTTTGGCTGGACCTACAAGGAACTGGACCCGGACGTCTTTGGTGAGGAGCTGCTGACGCCTGGGTATCGGAATGTGGAAAGGATCGCCGTGGTGGCGTTGGTGGTAACCCGCATCGGCGCGGGTATCGGAGGGATTATCGATGAACAGGCGTCTGAAGTTCGGCATTGAAGAAGAATATTTCATCACCGATCTGCAAACCCGCTGCATGCCAGGTCAACCGTCCGAGGCTGCGGTGGCCGAGTGCCGGATCGAGCTGGGCAAGCACTTCGCCCATGAAATGTTCCAGAGCCAGGTCGAGGTGGCATCGCCCATCTTTCGCAGCCTGCCCGAAGCCGCCGACTACCTGAGCGAGGTACGCACAGGCCTGACGCGGCGTTTGGCGCCCCATGGACTGGGATTGCTCAGCGCCGGATCCCACCCCATGGCGGCCCAGGTTCTGCAACCCACCGATGAATTGCACTTCCAGCAACTGTTCGATGATTACCAGCGGGTGGCCCGACGCAGCGTGCTGTCGGGCCTGCATGTACACGTCGAGGTCCCGGCCGACCGGGATCGGGTCCGGGTGATGAACGAGGTCTTGCCCTGGCTGCCGATGTTTCTCGCGCTGAGTGCTTCGTCACCGTTCTGGAACGGCGCGTATAGCGGTTTCAGCAGCTACCGCCAGGTCGCCTGCGATGAGTGGCCGCGCATGGGCGTCCCGGAGTTCTTCGAAGACGAGTCGGCGTTTGCCGAGTACGTCGACTTGCTCATGCGCACCGGCTCGATTCGCCAGGCCAGCGATTGCTGGTGGGTGATTCGACCTTCCTCGCATTTTCCCACCCTGGAAATGCGCATCTGCGATGCCTGTCCACGGATCGACGATGTCCTTTGCCTGGTCTCGCTGTTTCGCCTGATGGTGGCCCACGCCATTGCTCAGCCCAAACCCGGGGCGCACTACAGCCAGACCTCCCAGTGGATCCTCAAGGAGAACCGCTGGCGGGCCAAGCGCCACGGGATCCTGGCGGAGTTCATCATCGAGGGCCAGGAGCAGCCGATGCTCATCGGTGAATGGCTGACCCTGGCCGAACAGACCTTTGGTGAAACGGCCGCGGCCCTCGGGGTCAGCGACGTGTTCAAGCAGGCGCGGCGGATCGTGCAGGAAGGCACCAGTGCCGACCGGCAAGTGGTTCTCTACGAACAGGGGTTGTTGCTGGGGGATACGCCTGCGCAGGCTTTGGGCCGGGTCGTCGATCAACTGATGTCGGAGACCGCCGGGTTGCCCGTGGCCGGTCCGACGCTCCAGCAAGCGGCAGGTGGCCGATGACCAGCAAGAACCTCGATGACTACAACCGCATGCGTGATTTCGCCGCCACCCCGGAGCCGGCGGCGAAGCGCTCGCGCAAGTCGAAGAAAACCGCTCACGCCTTGCAGTTCTGCATCCAGAAACACGATGCCTCGCGGCTGCATTACGACTTTCGCCTGGAACTGGACGGCGCCCTGAAGAGCTGGGCGGTACCCAAGGGGCCGAGCCTGGACCCCAAGTCCAAGCGCCTTGCGGTGCATGTCGAAGACCATCCGCTGGACTACGCAACGTTCGAAGGCAGCATTCCCGAAGGCCATTACGGCGCCGGCGATGTCATCGTCTGGGATCGGGGCGTCTGGATCCCCCAGGGCGATCCCCATGAGGCCTACGAAAAGGGCCGGCTCAAGTTCGAGCTGCAAGGCGAGAAGCTGGCCGGCTTGTGGAATCTGGTCCGCACCCACATGCCGGGCAAGCAGGAACAGTGGTTCCTGATCAAGCATCAGGACGACGCCGCCCGGCCCGAAAGTGAATACGATGTGGTGCAGGCCGAGCCGGACAGCGTGCTCAGCGACCGCACCATCATCCCCAAGCGCCGTGGCAAAGCTGCCGCTGCCGCAGTGGTGAAACAGCCGGATAAAGCCGCCAAGCCCACGTCATCGAAACAATCTTCGAAAAACATCCTCAGCGGCGCGGTGGCCGGGCCAATGCCCGAAACCCTCAAGCCGGAGCTGGCGACCCTGGTGGAAAGCGCCCCCGACGGCGAATGGCTCTATGAAATCAAATTCGACGGTTATCGGGTCATGGCCCGTATCGAAAACGGGGATGTGCGTCTGATCACCCGCAACGGCCACGACTGGACCCACAAGTTGCCCAGCCAGGCCGAGGCCCTCGCCGGGCTCGGGCTTGAGTCGGCCTGGCTGGATGGGGAAATGGTTGTGGCCAACGAAGAGGGCGTGCCGGATTTCCAGGCCTTGCAGAATGCCTTCGACGTCGGCAGCAGCGGCAAGATCGCCTACTATCTGTTCGACCTGCCTTATCTCAATGGTATGGACCTGCGCAAAGTGCCGGTGGAACAGCGCCGGGCTGCGCTGGCGGCGGTGCTGAAGGGCAACGAGGATCCGTTGCTGCGTTTCTCCGATGCCTTCGAGGAGACCCCGGATGCGTTGCTCAACAGCGCTTGCCAGATGAAGATGGAAGGGCTGATCGGCAAGCGCGCCGGCAGTGCCTATGTGTCCCGGCGCAGCAGTGACTGGATCAAGCTCAAATGCAAGAACCGCCAGGAGTTCGTGGTGGTCGGCTTCAGCGAACCCAACGGTGCCCGCAGTGCCTTCGGCGCGTTGCTGTTGGGGTTGCATGACGCCGATAGCGGTGAGCTGCGCTATGCCGGCAAGGTTGGCACCGGGTTCAACGAAACTACCCTCAAGAGCATCCACCAGCAGTTACTGCCTCTGGAGACGAAAAAAGCCGCGGTGGTCAATCCGCCCACCGGCTACGAAGCCAAGGGCGTGCACTGGCTCAAGCCGACGTTACTGGCCGAGGTGGCGTATGCCGAGATGACCAAGGAAGGGTCGGTGCGGCATGCGGTGTTCCATGGTTTGCGCAACGACAAACCGGCCAGGGAAATTACCCAGGAGCGCCCGAAAGCCGTGGACAAACCTGCGGAAGTCGAAAAAAAGCCGGCCAAGTCCACGACGAAAACCAAGGGCAAGGCTACACAGGCCCCGGCGATGGACGGCAGGGTACGGATCACCCACCCAGAGCGGGTCATCGACGCCACCAGCGGCACCACCAAACTGCAACTGGCCGAATATTACGCCAGCGTCGCCGAGTTCATTCTGCCGGAACTGGCCGAACGCCCGGTGGCGCTGGTACGGGCGCCGGACGGGATCGCCGGCGAGCTGTTCTTTCAGAAAAACCCCGAGCGCCTGGCGATTCCCGGGATTACCAGCCTGGATAAGGCCTTGACCGGGCAGCCGGTGATGATCATCAATAATGCTGAGGCGCTGATCGGCGCGGTGCAGATGAGCACGGTGGAGTTGCACACCTGGAACGCCACCGCCGTCGATCTGGACAAGCCGGACCGTTTCGTCCTCGACCTTGACCCGGACCCGGCGTTGCCTTGGAAAAGCATGGTGGAAGCCACCCAACTGACGTTATCGGTGCTTGATGAACTGGGCCTCAAGGCATTTCTCAAGACCAGCGGCGGCAAGGGCATCCATGTGGTGGTGCCACTGACGCGCAAACTCGGTTGGGACGAGGTCAAGGGATTCAGTCACGCCATTGTCAGCCACATGGCGAAGCTGCTGCCGGATCGCTTCTCCGCGGTGTCCGGGCCGAAGAACCGCGTCGGGCGGATCTTCATCGACTACCTGCGCAACGGCCTCGGCGCTACCACCATCTGCGCCTACGCGGTCCGCACCCGCGAAGGGTTGCCGGTGTCGGTACCGATCTTTCGGGAGGAGGTGGCGGAGCTCAAGGGGGCGAATCTGTGGAATGTGCATAACGTCCACGAGCGCCTGGCGGAAGTGGGTCACGAGCCTTGGGCCGACCTGAAGAAAACCCGCCAGAGCATCACGGCGGATATGCGTCGGCGGGTTGGGATGAAGAAAACGGATAAATAGTAGGGATTTGCAGGGACTTCTGTGGCGAGTTTCGCTAAATCCCCTCGCCACAGAAGCATGAAGCCAAAGCGTCCAACGTTGTGATCAACCCACCGGAAACCGCAGATATTCCGGCTGCAACACGTTGAACCACAGCAGGATCATCTCCACCAGCATAGTCACCAGTACCAGCAACCCGACACCCCAGACACTTGCCGAGTACAACAGTCCCTGTTCCTTTTTGACGCCCATGAACTTGGGCAGGCCGATGAATAACAGGTAAGTCGAATAGGCCGAGGCGACCAGCAACACCGCCACCGCCAGCCAGCGGCTGGGGTAAAGCCCGGAAAGTCCGGCCAGGAAGTACGGGGTGGCGGTATAGGCGGCAAAGCCGATGCACTGGTTGACGCTCGGGCGCGCTTCGAAGGTGCGGGACATCCAGCGAATGAACAGCCCCATGAGCGCCACGCCGGCGACAATGGTCAGGTACAGCAGCACGCACAGTTGCAGTGCGCTGGCGGCAGTGAGCCGTACCGTTTCGTTCTCGGCCAGGCTCCAACCGGTCCAGGTGGTGCCGATGAACAGGCACACCGCCGGAATCAGTGCCAGCAACAGCAGGTGACCGAGGTAATGACGTGGATGGGCCTGTTCTTCTTCGCGGATGTCCTGCCAGGCGAATTCGGGATGCGTGAACAGTTTGACGAAAGGTGCGGACATGACGACCTCCTGATCGAGTCAGCCTCAGCGTGAGACCCTTATGGGTTTGAGGCGCAGGATCGGAGGACGGTTTCATTTATTTGTCGCGGCGCGTCGGGAAGCGATCGGAGGGAATGAATCCAAGCGGCAGGGGTCAACCCATCAGCACCTCAGAAGGACTTTCGCACCATGACTGTTGCCCAGACCCTGGTTGATTACCTGCGAGACCATGACTTGCGCCTGACCACGGCCGAATCCTGCACCGCCGGCCAGATCGTCACGCTGCTGGCCGAAGTGCCGGGCAGCGGCTCGCTGATCGAAAGCGGTTACGTGGTGTACTCCCCCGAGGCGAAACAGCGGTTGCTGGGAGTGAGCCCGCGCACCATCGCTACCTTCAACCTCACCAGTCGTGAAGTCGCGCAGGAAATGGTCCTCGGCGCCTTGCATGATGCCAATGCCAACGTGGCGGTGGCCACCACCGGGATCCTCGGGCCGGACGACATGGATGGCATTCCCGCTGGCACCGTGTGTTTTGCCTGGGCCTTCCAGATCAATGGCAAGCGGGCACTGTTCAGTCGCCAGGAGCGCTTTTTCGGCACGCGCGGACAAGTGCAGTTGCGGGCCGCCGAGCATGCGCTCGTGCAACTGCGGTACTTTCATCAGCGTGCCCTGGCGGGTGAGTACCGATAGGACAGCCGCATGAGCCATCACACCGAGCCGGAAGACTGGCGCAGTCGCGAGTTTCCAGTGCGTGAAGACATGGCGTATCAGCTCAAGGTCTGGCGGTTCGAGCGGGTCGGCTGGTATGGGCTGGTGCTGCTGGTGATTCTCACTTTACTGGGGCAGTTTTCACGGGGCCCGTTGAGCTCCCGCGACGTGCAGAGCAGCGATGGCCGTTTGGGGGCCAGGTACGAGTTTTTTCATCGCAACGGCTCCAACAACGCCATGATCCTTCATCTCAAGGGGACGCCCGGCGCGGTATTGGAGGTGGAGTTGGGCGGCGACTGGCTGGAAGGCTTCGACGTAGAGGCGTTGCATCCCCATCCCGTGCGTTCGGCGAGCGCGGGGCAGGGGATGAAGGTTTGGGTTCAGGCCGACGCCGAGGGTAAGGCAAGCCTGTACCTCTCATTGGTCAGTACCGGGCTGGGGATCTACCACAGCCGTATCGCCATGCCCGGCAGCGCGGTCAGTTTCGATCAATTCATTTTCCCTTAGGTGACCTATGGATTCCGTACTGCGCGCCGGCGCGATGTACCTGGCATTAATGGTGCTGTTCAAGATCGCCGGCCGCCGCTCACTGGCCGACCTCACCACCTTCGACTTCGTGCTGCTGATGATCATTGTCGAGGACGGCCGGATCCTCCAGGGTCGCATGCGCCTTGCCCGGCTGGTGGAAGCCGACATCATGGAAGCGGCGCGTTCGAGCCAGGGAATCGAGACCCTGGAGCAGATCAAGTTTGCGATTATCGAGCGCAATGGGAAGATTTCTGTGATTGCCAAGGAGTCCTGATTCTGGTGATTTGAGTGTTGCCTCTGTGGCGAGGGGATAAATCCCTTCGCCACAAAAGAACACACCAGGATTCAGAGGATCGGCTTACCCCCCGTTATCCCATACCGTGCCCCGGAGATGTAGCTGGCCTCGTCCGACGCCAACAGCACATAGATCGGCGCCACTTCCACCGGTTGGCCCGGGCGCCCCAGGGGTGTCTGGGAACCGAAGTTCTGCACCTCTTCCTCAGGCATGGTCGCAACAATCAGGGGGGTCCAGATCGGCCCCGGCGCCACGCTGTTGACCCGGATACCCTTGGGCCCGAGCATCTGCGCCAGGCCGCCGGTGAAGTTGGCGATGGCGCCCTTGGTGGTGGCATAGGCCAGCAGGGTCGGCTTGGGCATGTCGGAGTTGACCGAACTGGTGTTGATGATCGAACCGCCGGCCTTCATGTGCGGTACGGCGGCCTGGCAGATCCTGAACATCGACGTGATGTTGATATCGAACGTGCGCACCCATTCCTCATCCGGAATGTCCTCCAGATGCTCGTGGGTCATCTGGAACGCGGCATTGTTGACCAGGACATCGATACGTCCGAAGCGAGCGACGGTCTCATCGACAACCTTGCGGCACTGGGTCTTGTCTGCCAGATCGCCTGGCAACAACAGGCACTGACGGCCGGCCTGCTCGACCCAGCGCGCGGTTTCCCGGGCGTCTTCGTGTTCGTCCAGATAAGAAATGGCCACGTCCGCGCCTTCACGGGCAAACGCAATCGCCACGGCGCGACCAATGCCACTGTCGGCACCGGTGATCAGGGCGATCTTGCTCGCCAGACGCCCGGAACCGGTGTAACTCTGTTCGCCGCAATCGGGATACGGGTCCATTTTTCGCTGGGTGCCGGGCACCGGTTGGCTTTGCTTCGGGAAAGGTGGGGTAGGGTAGTCGACCATGGCATTCTCCAGGCAAGGTGTGGATGCGATGCAGGGTGGACCGCGGTTTTTTTGGCAGAGTTCGGTTGGATCATTCGGTCAGTCGATGAGCGTTGCGCAGGGCGTTTCGTCGAACAATAGTCATCGGCAAGCGAACGTCGGAGCACAGGAGTTCTCCAATGGCCATACGTATTCAACAAGGAGATGGAAATTGTTCAGTCATATACAGATCGGCGCGCGAGACTTGCCGAGGATGATCGCTTTCTATGACGCAGTCCTGGGGTGCCTGGGGCTGGTGCGCATGGACAGTGAAAACGATTCCGGACCGCCCGGGGAAGGTTGGCATCAACCCGGTAAGCGCTGGCCCCAGGTATTCGTGCAACAGCCCTTTAACGGCTTGCCCGCCACGTGGGGCAACGGCATGCAGGTGAGCTTCGCCGCCGACTCACCGCAGACCGTGCGCGCCGCCTGGGACCTGGCCATTGCCATGGGGGGGTATGACGAAGGCCCGCCGGGCCCGAGGCCGCAGTACTCGGAAGGTTACTTTGGAGCCTATTGCAGGGATCCGGAGGGGAACAAACTGTGTTTTGTGTATGCGCCGGATTTGCATGAGCATAACGCCCCGCTCTGAATCCAATGTGGTGAGGGAGCAAGCTCCCTTGCCACAGTTGATGATCACTTCTTGTGATCAGCGCCGAGCCTTCAGGCTTCTCTCCATCCGCGCGATCCCTTCCTCCAGCAAGGCCCGCGGGCAGCCGAAGTTCAGGCGCACGAACTGTTGGGCGTCGTCGCCAAAGTCCAGCCCGGCGCTGAGACCGACCTTGGCTTCATGGAGGAAGAAGGCGTGCGGGTCGTCCAAACCCAACCCCGAGCAATCCAGCCACGCCAGGTAGGTGCCCTGGGGCACGGTCATGCTGATGCCGGGCAGACGTGTCTGCACCGCATTGATCAGATAATCGCGATTGGCTTGCAGATACACCTTCAACGCTTCAAGCCACGGACCAGCCTCGCTATAGGCCGCCCGGGTCGCCTCGAGGCCCAGGGCATTGACGCTGTCAACCATACCGGCACGGGCATTGTTGACGCGTTCGCGCACCTTGGCGTTCTGGATGATGGCGAACGAAGTTTTCAGCCCGGCGATGTTGTAGGCCTTGCTGGCGGACATCAGGGTGATAGTGCGCTCAGCGATTTCCGGGCTCAGGGTCGCGGTGGGGATGTGCACCCGGCCGTCGAAGCACAGCTCGGCATGGATCTCGTCGGAGATGATCCAGGCAGCCTGCTCCAGGCAGATGTCTGCCACGGCCTTGAGTTCCTCCCGTCCGAACACCTTGCCCAGCGGGTTGTGGGGATTGCTCAGCAACAGGGCGCCACCGCCGTGCAGGGCCTCACGCAACGCCGCCAGGGGCGTATGGAATTCACCGTCGGCCAGGTTGAAAGGCAGCTCCACCTTGTTCAACTGCCAGTGGCCCGGCGCATTGCGCAGCGGCGGGTAGTTGGGCACCTGCACCACGACATTCTGCTGCGCTTCCACCAGCCCGTGCAGGGCCATGTTGAAACCCGGTTCCACACCCGGCAGGAACACGATCTGCTGGGGCTCGACGCGCCAGGCGTATTTGTTCCAGAGATCAGCCACAATGGCCGCCCGCAGGCTGTCCTGGGCCACGCTGTAGCCAAGCATCGGATGCTCGAGACGCTTGCGCAGCGCATCGATGACCACGGGTGGAGCAGCGAAGTCCATATCGGCTACCCACATCGGCAACACATCGGCCGGGTAGCGGCTCCATTTGGTGCTGCCGGTACCGTGGCGCTCGAACACGGGGTCGAAATCGAAAGTCATGGTCGTTCCATCAGGTCAGGGATTTGAAATGATGGTCATGATAACCCAGTCACGTCAGTTGGAACGGCAACTGACGCAACGGCTTGCCCGTCAGGCTCGCCAGCGCATTCGCAAAGGCCGGCGCCAATGCCGGCAGGCCGGGTTCACCCATGCCGGTGGGGGGCTCGGCGCTGGGCACGATGTGAATCGAAAACTCCGGCGTATCGGTAATGCGCGGCACGTTGAAGTCGGCGAAGTTGCTTTGCTGCACGACGCCGTCTTTCAACGTGACGGCACCGCCCGGCAGACACATGGACAAGCCCATCAGGGCCGCACCCTGTACCTGCGCCTCGACGCTGCGGGGGTTGACGGCCAGGTTGCAGTGCACGCCCGCAGTCACTTGATGCAGCACCGGACGGCCGTTCTGTACCGAGGCCTGGACCACGTAGGCCACCACCGAGCTGAACGACTCGTGCACCGCCACGCCCCAGGCTCGCCCTTCGGGCAGTTGATCCTTGCCGTAGCCACTCTTGTCCACCGCCAGTTGCAATGCGGCGCGATGACGTGGGTTTTGATCGGCAAACAGTTTCATCCGATAGGCCACTGGGTCCTGCCGGGTTGCCCGGGCTATTTCATCGATCAACGTTTCCATCACAAAGGCCGTATGCGTGGAGCCCACGCTGCGCCACCACAACACGGGTACGTTGAGCTTGGGATGATGCACCGTCAGACGCATCGGCAACGGATAAGGATTGCGCAAACCTTCCGTAGCCGTGGGGTCGATGCCGTTCTTCAAGCGGGCACCGAACATCGTGTCGGCGAGGATCGATTGCCCTACCAGGACGTGATCCCAGGCCAGTACGTTGCCGTTGTCATCGAAGCCGATATGCGCGCGATGCAGGTGCATCGGGCGGTAGTAGCCGCCCTTGATGTCGTCTTCACGGCTCCACAGGGTGCGAATGGGCGCATCGAGCCCGGCGGTGCGCGCGGCCTTGGCGACTTCGCAGGCGAGCACAACGAAGTCGCCGGAGGGGACGCCACGCCGGCCAAAGCCACCGCCTGCCGTCTGCACATTGACCTGAACTTGCTCCGGCTTGAGATTCAACACCCGCGCCGCCGCGACGCCGTCGCCACCGGGGAACTGCGTACCGACCCATAGCTGGGCGCGGTCCCCGGAAACCTGGACGGTGCAATTGAGCGGCTCCATGGGTGCATGGGCGAGGTAGGGAAACAGGAACTCGGCTTCCAGTTGATGCGGGGCCGTGGCAAGCGGTGTCATGTCGGCATCGAAATGAAGGGGGCCGGGTTGCTTGGCCAGATCCCGGTACTGGGCCAGTTGTTTTTCGCTGTCCACCTTTTCGACCGTTGAGGTATCCCATTGCAGCTTGAGCGCATCACGGCCTGTTTTCGCCTGCCAGTAGCCGTCCGCGACCACCGCTACACCTTCGGCCCCTCCGTCCACCGGCACCCGCAGGACGGCTTTTACCCCTTGGGTGGCACGCGCCGCACTGTCATCCAGCGAGGCGATGCGGGCACCGAATACAGGCGGGCGCGCCACCACGGCGGTGAGCTGTCCGGGCAGGTGCATGTCGATGCCGAAATCCTGCCGGCCGCTGCTCTTGGCCTTAGCATCGATGCGTGTGGTTGCCTGGCCGATGATGCGGAAATCCTTGGGATCCTTGAGGGTGATGGTTTCGGGCACGGGCAACGCCATCGCCGCTTCGGCGAGTTCCCCGTAGCTCGCTTTTCGGCCTCCAGGGCCGAGCACCATACCCGCCTGGGTGCTCAGGCTCGCCGCATCCACGCTCCAGCGTGCGGCCGCCGCCGCGAGCAACATGGCGCGAGCGCGGGCACCCAGTTCGCGGTACTGGGTGTAGCTGTTCTTGATCGAGTTGGAGCCGCCGGTGATGTGCATGCCGAAATTCGGGTCCTGATAAGCGGCGTCATTACTGCCGTTGCGCGTGCGCACCAGGCTCCAGTCGGCGTCGAGTTCTTCAGCGAGAATCATGGGCAGCCCGGTCTGCACACCCTGACCGAACTCCAGGCGGTTGATCGTGACCGTTACTTCGCCGCTGGGCGCGATCTGTACGAACGCCGACGGTTGCTGGGTAGGCTTGAGCGCTTGCGCGTTGTCACCGGTTTGTTGTGCCAGGGCCAGGTGCGGGAATGCGCCCAGGGCCAGCCCGCCGATGCCGACAATCTTGAGGAAACTGCGCCGGGGGAGGGTGGTGACGCTGCCGGTGTCGTCATCGGTGAAGATCGATTGCAGGGTGCGAGGGAGTTCGTCAGGGAAAATGTCGTTGAGCATGGCGCACTCCGGTCAGGCGAGGGCTTTGGCGGCATCGGCCACGGCAGCACGGATACGGGCGTAGGTACCGCAGCGGCAGAGGTTGCCGGCCATGGCCGAGTCGATTTCGGCGGCGGTGGGTTGCTTGCCCCTGGGTTGGGCCTTGAGGAACGCGGTCGCGCTCATGATCTGACCGCTCTGGCAGTAGCCGCACTGCGCGACGTCATGCTTGACCCAGGCTTCATGCACTGCCGTGCCGACCGGATCGCTGCCGTCGGTGGCGGCTTCGATGGTGGTGATTTTCTTGCCTTCGGCAGCGGCGATCGGCGTCACGCAGGATCGGATGGCCTGGCCGTCCAGATGGACCGTGCATGCGCCACACAGGGCTGCGCCGCAGCCGAACTTGGTGCCGGTCATGCCCAACGTATCACGCAATGTCCAGAGAATCGGGGTGCCAGGATCGACGTCGACCGTGTATTCACGGCCATTGATGTTGAGGGCGCTCATGGTGGGACCTGCTCCGCGAGGTTTGGCTCCGATCAACTATAGGAAGGAATCTGCAGGGCAACATTGCACAATTCAGGCTGATGATTGCCCGATCCTGCGAATTCCAGCCCGTAGCGTCCGCCGTCGCTTCCACGAGTCTATTCGTGCACTGTTACCCGATTGCGCCCGGTTTTCTTGGAGGTGTACAACGCTTCGTCCGCCCAGGCGATCAGCTCGGCGTGGCTGCTGGACGGCCGGCTCAAGTCGGCCACCCCCAGGCTGATGGTGAAACGGATGACCACGTCGCCGTACGGCACGTCCATTTCTTCGACGGCCTTGCGCAGGCGCTCGGCAAACATCCGTGCACCGGCCTTGTCGGTATCCGAAAGCACCACGCCGAACTCTTCACCGCCATAACGCCCGGCGACGTCGGAGTCGCGCACATGCTCGCGGACCAGGCGAGCGACCTGTTCGATGACCTTGTCGCCTGCCTGGTGACCGTAGGTGTCATTGACCCGCTTGAAGTGGTCGATGTCGAACATCACCAGGCTGGAGTTATTGCCATAGCGCTGATGCCGGGCATAGGCGGCCTTGAGGCTCTCTTCCCAATGGCCACGGTTGTACAGGCCGGTCAGTCGATCGGTGCTGGACAGTAGCTGCAACTGGGCGTTGGCGGCCTGGAGCTGATGCCGGTTGGTGGCGACGTCGGTGACGTCATAGATCACCAGGCAGATATGGTTGATATTGCTGTCGGGGGAACGCAGGGGCAGCAGGGTGGTGTTCTGGTACATGAACGCTTCGTGGCCGGTGATCGGCTGGTAGTTCTTGAACCGCACCAGATAGGGACGCTGCTCCCAGACCGTGAAGGCGGGTGTGCCCAGGGCGGCGACGCTTTCCACCTTGCGGCTGAACCACTGTTGGTCGACTTCGGGAAACAGGCTGAAGAAATGCTGGTTATGGGCATCCTTCGGTTGAACCCCGGAACGGTTCTCCATAAACGTGTTCCAGACCTGCACCCGATACTTGCGGTCAAGCACCACCACCCCGACGTCGATGCTCTGGACAATCGCCAGCAGCCAGTGGAATTCGTTCAGATCAACAGGATTGTTCATGGCTCAGCTCATCAAGTAGGCGAGTTTGTGGGTCAACCGCTCGATTGAGTCTTCCGTGAACAGCAATAACAGGTCGAAGCGAATGTCGTGGCCTTCCAGGCTGTAGCTGATTTCCACGGCGAGAGTCTTTTTCCAGCGGGTCTGGTTGACCCGGATCAGCTCGTCGATCGCCGCATGCTGGCCGAGCACCTGCGGGTGACCTTGGGAAAACACCACGTCGATCTGTTCGGCAATGCTGCTCAGGCACGCGCCGATCAGCACGCTGGAAAGATCGAGGACCATTTCCAGGTCCGAATAATCGGCGCTCTGGCGCTGCATCAGTTGCGCGATATCGGCGACTTCCGAGTCATGGAACATCAGCAGGGCCTCACCGGCGATGCCACTGCCGATAAAGCCCTGGCAGATGGCTGTGAGCTGCTGGGAGCTGCCGGCATCGGCGAGCGCCATGTGCAGTTCACCGACTTCGAGGACGTTCACATTCGGCACCGGCAACTGCACGAAGACCCCCAGGACCTTGGCGATCAGGGCGGCGGCCCGGCCGATGGCAACGTTGACCGTTTCGCGGAATGCATCATGGAAATGGATGGCGGTATTGGTTGTGGGGCGATGCTGTTGAGGTGCCTGAGCGGACTTGTTCAGCAGGCCCAGGCGGCTTAGGGTCTGGCGCAGTTCGGTTTCATCGAAAGGCTTTTTCAGGAAGGCCAGTGCGCCCAACTCACTGACGCGACGTACCGCTTCCTCCTGGACGTCACCGGAGATCACGATGACTTGTGCCTTCAATCCTTCGGTGCGCAGCGCGCTCAATACCTGATAACCATCCATCTCCGGCATGGTCAGGTCGAGCAGAACCACTTGGCCCAGCCCCTTGCGTATGGCCTCCATGGCCTGGCGGCCGTTACTGGCTTCGGTAATGGAGACCGACCAGTCCGCCGGCAATGCTCGTAAAACTTGCTTACGAGCCATGTTGGAGTCATCACATACCACTAGGGGAATCTCTGACACAACCTGCCTCTCATCAGGGAAAGTACTAGGGCATCATGCCATAGGCTGACAAAGACCACCTAATCGTCAGGGTTATGGACGCGCCAGAGCTTCGGCGGCCTTTCCTTTTTGAACAAACGATCGCCCGGGAAGTTCGACACGCATATTCGCAGCACGAACGACTGCATGGATTCATCGGGGATTCTTCGGCCTCGGAAACAAAAAGCCCGCATGCTCATGATGAGGTGCGGGCTCTTGGACGGCCGGAGGCTGCGGTCAGAAGCGCATGCCTTCGAACGGGTTCCAGCTTTGTTCGCCTTTGACTTCTTTCAGGTAATACGCGTAGTTGGTCATGATCGCGTACATCACCGAGAAGGCGGCGCTCATGCCAGAATCCAGCGCCCTCGGGGATTCCATGCCCATCAGTCCGAAAATCACGCTCACTGCGATACTGAGCCCGATCATGATGCCGATCATGGCCAGGTTCTTCTTCCAGAGCCCCAGGACGAACAGGTAGATCGGGCCGAAGAAGAAGGCAATGACGTTGGCATTGATCAGGATCTTTTTCTTGAAGCCTGGCAGGGCCTTGAAGGCTTCTTTGTGTCGCGGGTCGTTCGGCGCACCATAGGTATCAAAGAAATTAAAGCGCTCCTGCCATTTGGCGCTGTATTTGCCAGTACCTTGTACTTGTTCGGTGGTGCTCATTGTTACGGCTCCTGATGGTCCATGTAGGGGTAAAGCTTTTCTTCCGCGAATTCCTGAGCGCTTTATAAGCGTTTATTGAGAAAAAAGCCCTTCGACGGCTCAGGCGCCCGTTTGATCTGTGATGCGCATCACTATTGTCTGCCAAGCGTTTTACGTCTAGTTTGCTGGCCGATTACAAGTAAAAAAACCAGGAGTCTTTGATGCAACCGATTCGTCTCGGTCTGGTGGGCTACGGCAAGATTGCCCAGGATCAACATGTTCCTGCCATCCACGCCAATCCCGCGTTTCAACTGGTGGCGGTCGCCACGCAAGGGCAGCCCTGTGCCGGGGTAGAGAATTTCAAGTCCCTGGGCGAGCTGCTTGCCAGCGGTCCCCAGGTTGATGCAATAGCGTTCTGCACGCCGCCGCAGGGTCGATTCGCGCTGGTGGAGCAAGCCTTGGCCGCTGGCAAACACGTGCTGGTGGAGAAACCGCCGTGCGCTACCCTCGGTGAAGCGATGGCGTTGGTCGGCCAGGCTGAAGAGCAGGGCGTCAGTGCCTTGTTTGCCTGGCACTCACGCTACGCGCCCGGCATCGAAGCGGCCAGGGACTGGTTGGCCAGCCGCACTCTGCAAAGCGTACAGATCGACTGGAAGGAGGATGTGCGCAAATGGCATCCCGGCCAGGCGTGGATCTGGCAACCGGGCGGCCTCGGCGTGTTCGATCCCGGCATCAATGCCTTGTCCATCGCGACCCATCTGTTGCCACGGCCGCTGTTTGTCAAATCGGCGCAGCTGCGGGTTCCCGATAATTGCCAGTCGCCTATCGCCGCAAGCATCCAAATGTCCGACACCCGCCACCTCGATATCCGCGCGGAATTCGATTTCGACCACGGTCAGGATGAACTCTGGAGCATCGAGATCCGCTGCGCCGAAGGCACCTTGCGCCTGGACAACGGCGGCGCCCTGTTGAGCATCGATGGAGTTCGCCAGGCGGTTTCGGAGGAGGGTGAATACGCGGCGGTGTATCGGCACTTCCAACAGCTGATCACCGACAAGGCCTGCGACCTGGATCTGCAACCGTTGCGGCTGGTGGCGGATAGCTTTTTTGTCGGCAGCCGGACGTTGGTTGAACCGTTCTACGATTGATCGCCGGAGCAACAGACATACCGCTACATGGGACCCATAGGGTACGCAGCATTTGTGTCCGCCGCCTGATCCTGTGGGAGCGGGCTTGCCCGCGAAGGGGGCGGCACATTCAGCATTTCAGTTACAGACAGACCGCTTTCGCGAGCAAGCCCGCTCCCACATGGGATCTGTGGGAGCGAGCCTGCTCGCGATGCTTTTATACCAGGTAGTTCTTCAATTCCCGGGCGATGACCATCCGCTGTATTTCGCTCGACCCTTCATAGATCTGGGTAATCCGTGCATCGCGGTAGTAGCGCTCCACCGGATAGTCTTCCAGGTAGCCGTAGCCGCCATGAATCTGCATCGCCGAGGAACAGACCTTTTCGGCCATTTCCGAGGCGAACAGCTTCGCCTGGGAGGCTTCCGAGAGGCAGGGTTTGCCGGCGCTGCGCAGGCGAGCGGCGTGGAGGATGAGCAGGCGGGCGGCATTCAGGCGGGTGTGCATGTCGGCCAGCAGGTTGGCGATGCTCTGGTGCTCGATGATCGGTTTGTCGAACTGCACCCGATCCCGGGAATAGGCCAGGGCAGCCTCGAAAGCTGCCCGGGCGATGCCGAGGGCCTGAGCGGCGATGCCGATGCGTCCGCCTTCCAGGTTGGAGAGGGCGATCGCCAGGCCTTTGCCACGGGCACCCAGCAGGTTGGCCTCGGGCACGCTGCAGTTGTTCAGGGTGACGGCACAGGTGTCCGAAGCGCGGATGCCCATCTTGTGTTCGGTGCGATCGACGATGAAGCCCGGTGTATCGGTGGGCACCAGGAAGGCCGAGATGCCTTTTTTGCCCAGATCCGGGTCTGTCATTGCGAACACGATCGCCAGCTTCGCCCGTTTGCCATTGCTGACGAACTGCTTGGCGCCATTGATGACCCAGTGGCCGTCCCGCAGTTCGGCGCGGGTGCGCAGGTTGTGCGCCTCGGAGCCGGCCTGGGGTTCGGTCAGGCAGAAGCAGCCAATGGCCTGTCCGCTCGCCAGGTCGGCCAGCCAGGTCTGTTTCTGTTCATCGGTGCCGAAATTCAGGACCGGCCCGCAGCCTACCGAGTTGTGGATGCTCATCAGGGCCCCGGTGGCGCCATCACCCGCGGAAATTTCCTCCACCGCCAGGGCGTAGGCGACGTAGTCGACGTAGGTGCCGCCCCACTCCTCGGGTACCACCATGCCCAGCAGGCCCAGCTCACCCATCTTCGCCACCAGGCCATCGTCGATCCACCCGGCCTTTTCCCACGCCTGGGCATGGGGCGCGATTTCGCCACGGGCGAAGTCCCGGGCCATGTCGCGGATCATCACTTGTTCTTCGGTCAATTCGAGGTCATGCATGGGCTCAGTTCCCGAGGTCGTCGAGGCCGACGAAGAAACTCGCCACCTGGTTCGCGTCCAGCGCATCCAGGGTCGGCGGGTTCCAGCGTGGCGTCTTGTCTTTGTCGATCAGCAGGGCGCGCACGCCTTCGATCAGGTCGCCGCGCTCGAACCATTGCCGGTCCAGGTGCAGCTCCAGGGCGAAACAGTCTTCCAGGCTCAGGTGGCGGCCACGTCGCAGCATCTCCAGGGTGACCGCCATGGCCAGGGGCGAGCGGGTTTCCAGCAGATCGGCGGTTTGCAGCGCCCATTCATGGCTGTTGGCGACAGTGACCTGGCGCAGTTGCTCGACCATGCTCGGCACATCGGGCAGGGCGAAGAAGTGATCGATGGCCGGGCGCAGGTCGTCCAGCGGTGGGGCCGGCAGTTGCTGCACGGCGAGTTTCGCCAGCAGGCTCTGCAGGTCCTTGAGCGGCATGTCGCTCCATTCCAGGCGGTCGAGACGCTCGTCGAGTTGGGTGAGTTTGCGGCTTTCCAGGTACCAGTCGGCCAGCCCGCAGTACAACGCGTCGGCGGCCTTTATCTGGACGCCGCTGACCCCCAGGTAGATGCCCAGTTCGCCAGGGATACGCGGCAGGAAATAACTGCCGCCGACGTCCGGGAAATAACCGATGCCGACCTCGGGCATGCCCAGGCGGCTGCGTTCGGTCACCACCCGCAGGTCTGCGCCTTGGGCCAGGCCCATGCCGCCACCCAGGACGAAGCCATCCATCAGGGCGAGAATCGGTTTGCGGTAATGGTGGATCGTCAGGTCGAGGGCATACTCCTCGACGAAAAAGTCTTCGTGCAGCGTGTCGCCCTGTTTGTGGCTGTCGTATAGCGAACGGATATCGCCACCGGCGCAGAACGCCTTGTCGCCGGCGCCGCGCAACACCACCGCGTGGATCTGAGGATCGGCAAGCCAGGCATCGAGTTGTTGCTGCAAGCTGCGCACCATGCCCAGGGTCAGGGCATTGAGGCCGGCGGGGCGGTTCAGGGTCAAATGGCCGATGTGGTTGCGAACCTCGACCAACACCTCACAGGCCACGACTTCGACGCTCCCTGTGGCTTGGGATGAAACCTGAGCAGTCATCGCTAACTCCCTGCTTTTATTGTTTTTTGTCAATTGTGTCGCGCGTATCCGGTCGGGATCGTAACAGTGCAAAATTGCCTCGCACAACCGGTATACGTGCAGGTCCTGTCTGCATATTTATAGCAGCCACAGGTTCAGTCGCGACCCGACAGCACCTCCGTGATGCTGCGGCGCTTGGCATTTCGCTCGCTGGCATGGATCAATTGTTCGAGATCTTCAGGGGTTACGTCGAAGAATGCTTCCATTTCCGCAAGAGCCAGCTTCAAGTCCTCGGCGGTAATGGCCTGACGGTCGACGGGAGGATGGTCGGCGGGGATGACCGCCACCGGTTCGCTGGCTCGCTTCGGATAGCGCACCCGGGTCAGGTTGTTGTAGGCCAGCGCACTGACCAGCAGTGCGGAACCTGCCAGCATGGCCGCGCCGAGTGCCTGCCAGTCCAGGGCGGCAATGGACGAATCCGCCAGCACCAAGGTCGCCGCCAGGGCACCAGCCGGGGGATGAATACAGCGCAGCCAGCACATCAATACCAGTGCCATGCCGCCTGCCAGGCAGGCGCTGCCCAACGTGCGCCCCAGCACGTGGGCCACCAGCAGGCCCACGACCGAGGCACACAGGTAACCGCCGAAAATCGACCAGGGCTGGGCAAGGGCGCCCGAAGACACCGCGAACAGCAGCACCGCAGAAGCCCCGAGAGGGCCGATCAGGTGTTGCGCCACTTCGAGGCCATACACCTGGCCGCAGAGCCAGACACTGAACATGACCCCCAGGGCCATGCCGATGGCGGCGCGGCTCCATTCGGTGGGACGGGTATTGATAGCAGCGGGGAACCAGCGAGAAAGCATCGAGCAAAAATCCGAAAAGCGAACAAAAAAAGGGGCTTACGGGAGAATCCCTGAAAGCCCTTTAAGTGTTCCAACAATTGGGGAAGGAACGCTGCACAGTGTGACGTTCGTCATCCCCGCTTACAAATTCATATTAATGCTGTTTGAGATCATTTATTTTGAAGTAAGAGTGTGCTCAAGCGCTTCGCGGGATCGGGTGGCGGGCTTGCGGTGCGATGGGCAACTCGCATGACCGCCCGCGCCCCATCGGGAAGTAGGTAAAGCCCTTGTCGGCCATGCGCTCCGGGTCGTACAGGTTGCGACCATCGAAGACCACGGGGGCCTTGAGCCGTTGCCGGATCAGCGCGAAGTCCGGCGCCTTGAAAGGCTGCCACTCGGTGCAGATGATCAGCGCGTCCGCCCCTGGCAAGACCGATTCCGGGGTGCCCATCAGCATGAGTTTCGACTCGTTGGGGTAGAGCTGCTGAGTCTGATGCATCGCCTCCGGATCGTACGCCCGTACAGAGGCACCGGCGGCCCACAGCGACTCCAGGAGCACGCGGCTCGGTGCGTCGCGCATATCGTCGGTATTGGGCTTGAAGGCCAGCCCCCACAGCGCAAAGGTTTTGCCGCGCAGATCGCCGTTGTAGAACGCCTTGATCCGCTCGAACAGCTTGTGTTTCTGCCTTGCGTTGATGGCTTCCACCGCTTGCAGCAGATCACTGGCGCAATGGGCCTGCCTGGCGCTATGGATCAGGGCGCGCATGTCCTTGGGAAAGCACGAGCCGCCGTAGCCGCAGCCTGGGTAGATGAAGTGGTAGCCGATGCGTGAATCGGCACCGATGCCCAGGCGCACGTTTTCAATATCGGCCCCGAGGTGCTCGGCCAGTTCCGCGATCTGGTTGATGAAGCTGATTTTCGTGGCCAGCATGGCGTTGGCCGCGTACTTGGTCAGCTCGGCACTGCGCAGGTCCATGAACAAGACCCGGTCGTGATTACGGTTGAAGGGGGCATACAGGTCGCGCATGGTTTCGCGCACTTCATCGCGCTCGCAACCGATCACGATGCGATCCGGCCGGCGGCAATCGGCGACCGCCGAGCCCTCCTTGAGAAACTCGGGGTTGGACACGATATCGAACTGCAACAGGCGGCCGGCCTTGATCAGGCATTTATCGATGTGGGCCCGCAGCACGTCACCGGTGCCCACCGGCACAGTGGATTTCTCCACAAGAATGAGCGGTTGTTCGCGGTGACGGGCGACGGCTTCACCCACCGCCAGGACCTGGCACAAATCCGCTGCACCATCGTCCCGCGATGGCGTGCCCACGGCGATGAACAGTACCTGGCCGTGCTGAACCGCGAGCTGTTCATCGCAAGTGAAATGCAGGCGCCCGGCGTCCAGCCCTTCGCGCACCAGCGCCGCTAACCCGGGTTCGAAGATGCTCACCTGTCCCTGGCGCAGATGGTCGACCTTGCGCTCGTCGACGTCCATGCACACCACGTCGTGGCCCACCTCCGCCAAGACAGCGGCTTGCACCAACCCTACATAGCCACTTCCGAATACGCTGATTTTCATGGAACTCCCTGGCCCCTTCCGAGCGCGGACATGCACAACCAGCAGTTCGCCGCAGTGCGCTCGTCTCAGAATAAGTCGGGAATGTTGCAGTTCACTGACAGCCCGGAGCTCCTCAGCGTTTCAGCGGAAAATAGACCTGACCCAGCTTCGCCTGGTTATGGCACCGAGTGAAATCGGCTGTTTCTGATTTTTAGAGAAACTTCTCACGCACACTTCGGAAGTTGCTCATTTCTTCTGTGTCTTCTTGTTGAACAGACTCGCTGACAGCCTCGGAAAGAGCGCGCTGACAACGTGACTCTGGAACGCACGATCAGAGATATCCAAAACCATGAAAAGACGTTCTTTCATTCAAGGAGCAGGTGCCACGTTGGCCCTGACATCAACCACCCCTCAGGTGATCGGCGTAGCGGCCCGACAGGATGAGTCCATGAGCAATCGTGTTACCGGTCGAGCGGGTGTTTCCTGTGTTCCGGTAGATGCTCGCGTAGACCGGATTACCGAAATTTATGCTTGCCTCAGACCGTTTCGCTTGAGCGGGCCACGGATTGAAACACAGCGGTTGGGCAATAAGCTTTTAGTGCACAACTATGGGCATGGCGGTAGCGGTTGGTCGCTATCCTGGGGGGCGAGCAAGCTCGCTCTGCAACTTCTGCAGAAAACGGCCGAAACGATCAGCCACGTGGCCGTCATCGGCTGTGGTCCGATGGGGCTCACCTCAGCCATCCTTGCTCAGCGTGCCGGGTTGTCGGTGGCGCTTTATGCAAAGGAGATTCCGCCTCAGGTTTCATCCATGGGAGCGACGGGGCATTGGTCGCCGGACTCCCAGTTCTGCGCCGCACAATATGCTTCCCAATGGGGTAGTCGCTGGATTGAAATGGCCGATTTTTCTTACGGCATGTACCAAGGACTGTTGGGGCTTCCCGGCGATCCGGTGGAGTGGTATCACGGCTATAAGCTCTCCAATTCGCCGTTTGACTCAACACCCTCCCGCGAGGAGCCGGACTTTGCCAAATTCAATAATTCCAATCGCCGCTATCAGCCGATACAGGTAGACCTTTCGCCAGATGAGCACCCTTTTTCGTACCCTTACGTTCGGCGCTGGCAAAATCTTTTGTTCAATATCAATAGCTATGCGCGCCTGTTGTTGTCCGACTTCCTGACGGCGGGAGGAAAGATTCATATACGCAATTTTGAACGCGTGGATGAGCTGTTGAGCCTGCCCGAGAAAGCCATCATCAACGCTACGGGGTATGGCGCAAGGGCCTTGTTCAACGATACGGACATGGTCGCCATACGCGGACAAACGGCCAGGCTCATCCAGCAGCCAGACGTCAAGTATGCAATCAGGGCTGAAGACTTCCTCTTTCTTCCCAGACGCGACGGCCTGGTGGTCCAGTACATCGACCGGGCAGGGAGCTATAACAACAGCGATGATCGTCCTGATTTTCTGGAAGCATCCGAAGCCGTAGGGCAATTGGCTGCCGTCATGGAGGGGCTGCGCCGTTGAAATTGAAACTCAACTTGCATCCAAGCGATATGCGGCAGGCAATTGCGTCACGAATTCGGCCACCACCTCGCGGGTCAGGCTCACGATGTCCTCGACCCGCTCCATGCCTGCGCCAGTGCGCCAGCTGGCAACGATGTCCATCACCGAGGGCAGCGGTATGCCGGTCACCAGGGTCAATGTGCCTTGAGCCAGTTCGCCCTGTACCAGCGCCGCCGGCATGGCGCCGATGCCGAAGCCATCGCGAACCAGGCGGGTGATGGCCGAGGCTGAGTTCACGCAGTTGATGCGCGGTGACACGATGTTCGCCGAGTGCAAGAGGTTGAGGATGTCCTGGTGGGGCCGCGAGTTGCGCGAGAACGTCACGATGCGTTCCTGGGACAGATCCTCCAGCGAAGCGTATCGGCGGTCGTAGACAGAGCCGGTGCGCACCACCCAATGCATTGGATAGCGGGTCAGGAGAGTGTTGCGCACGCTGTCCAGACGCAGGATATCGGTCTGGAAAATGATGTCCTGGTAGCCTTTCTCCAGTTGGGAACACAGATTGCTCGCCGTGTCGGCCGACAGTTCTATTTCCAGCGCCGGATAACATTCCATCAGGCGCGTGACCAACGGGCTGAGCCAGGTATGGATGACCGTATCCATGGCGCCGATGCGGATCCGGCCGCGGACCTGGCGCGGATCCTTGATCACGGCCTTCATGCTCTGCATGGTGTCCATGATGCGCTCGGCATATTCCAGCACCCGTTGTCCTTCGGAAGTCAACGACACACCTTTGGAGTCACGCACGAACAATCGCACGCCCATTTCGTCTTCCAGGGCTGCGATCCGACTGGAAATGGACGCCTGGGTGGTGAAGAGTTTCTCTGCCGTGAGCCGGAAGCTCTTCAGGCGAGCGACCCAGACGAAGGTTTCCAGAAACTTGATATTCACGTCGGCGGCTCCTTGGAGCTGAGGTTGCAATGAGTCGTTTACAGCGTTTCGGCCGCCACATACTGGAGCACCGCTTGAAGCCCGGCTGCATCCGGCACGTTGTCCATAACCGCGCGGACATCACACCATGGATAGTCCAGCGCCGAGACCCACGCCATGACCGACGCCAGGTCGGCTGCCGGCAACGTAGCCATGTGCTCGATGGTGATCGTCAATCGTTCAGCCCGATGCGATGCAGGCTCGAACTGCCAGTCATATACCCCACAACCGACCCGGACCTCGCCGCTGTGCTTGTCCGACATCGCCACCAGCCATTTGCATTGGAATGTCTTGGCATTCTCGGAAGGCGGGACGCCCAGGCAGAACGTATAGACGTTTTCGAAGGTCTGGCCAAAGCGCCTGACCAGGACACCGCCGATGGCCTCCCGGCCTTCCACATGCCTCGGAAAAGAGATCGAACCGGTGCGCACGATCATGTCCAGGGTGGCATCGGCCGTGAAAGCCTGGTCCAGCAGATGAGGGCGGTTACCGTCCTTGGCGTTGATGTACTGTTGGATCGATCGTTGGGCTGTGCTCATCGGGGGGCCATGTCGGGTTGAGAAGGGCGATGCAAAACCCTGTGGGAGCGGGCTTGCTCGCGAAAGCGGCGGCATGGTCGCCATATAGGCTGCCTGACACACCGCTTTCGCGAGCAAGCCCGCTCCCACAAGTTGTGTGGGGCCTACAAAGCACTATTCCACAAATCCGTCACCAGCATGCAGCCCGGCGCGTGGGTGATGCACAGCGGCGGACGCGAGGCCTGGACCACCGATTGCGGGGTCACGCCACAGGCCCAGAACACCGGGATCTCGTCCGCTTCGATCGGCACGGCGTCGCCGTAGTCCGGTGTGTCCAGGGATTGAATGCCGATCAGCGACGGGTCGCCGATGTGTACCGGGGCGCCATGGACATTGGGCATGCGGCCGGTGATCTGGATCGCCTGGATCGCGGCGGCGGCTTTCATCGGCCGCATGGTCACCACCATCTTGCCGGAGAGACGGGCGGTGGGGCGAGTGTCGATGTTGGTCCGGAACATGGCGATGTTGCGGCCCAGATCAATGTGCCGCAGCCGAATGCCGGCTTCCAGCAGCGGTTGTTCGAAAGAGAACGAACAGCCCAGGGCGAAGGCCACCATGTCGTCCTGCCACAGATGCTCGATGTCCAGCGGCTCTTCGCTCAACTCGCCGTCGCGAAAGACCCGATAGCGGGGCACTTCGTGGCGGATATCGATGGCGTTGCCCAGGTTGCGCAAGTACGGATCCCCGGGTTCGGTCACGTCCAATATCGGGCAGGCCTGGCGATTGAGGGTGCAGTAGCGCAGGAACTCGTTGGCCCAATCGCCGGGCAGGATCACGATATTGGCTTGTACCCGTCCCTTGCCCAGGCCGCTGGTGTGCCCCTGATACTGGCCGGCCGCAATGCTCTGGCGCAGGGCGAGGGGGGCGTACTGTTGCAGTTGTTCAAACGACAGGGCGGGAAGGGACATCAGGGTTTCTCCTTGTGGTTGTCGGTCCTTTTTAGAAAACCCAGGCGATGACGTCCAACAAGGAATGTTGGTACCCCGTGACAAATAAAAGTTATTCAAGCGAGAGCGGACCGTTCAGGCCTGGAGCCGCCACCATGCGTTGCGGACCCACATCCAGGGCATATTGTCCAACCACCTGGCGGCTCATCTGGACGATGCTCTCGATCAGTTCCAGCCCCACGCCCGCGCGCCAGGACGCGACGACGTTCAACTGAGGCAGAGAAGTTCCCGGTTCCAACTGGATCAGATCACCGCTCGCCAGGGGCTTGGCCACCAACGCTGCGGGCAGGGCGCCGATGCCGAAACCGTCGCGAATCAACCGCGTCATGGCCGACACCGAGTTGACGCAACTGACCCGTGGCGCGTTGACCCCCTGGGCATACAGCAGGTTGAGTACATCCTGATGGGGGCGTGACTGCTTGACGAACGTGATGATGCGTTCACTCGCCATCTCGGCCAGCGAAGCATAAGGCCGGGCATAGATCGAATGACTGGCGGCGATCCAATGCATGGGGTAGTGCCCCAGTTCGAGGTTGCGCACACTTTCGTGGCGGACCAGGTCGGTCTGGAAGGCGATGTCCAGGTAACCCTTCTGCAACTGGTCGCATAGATTGCGTGCAGCGTCGGCGGTGATTTCGATTTCCACCGCCGGAAACGCCTGCATCAGCATCGACATCAACGGGCTCAGCCACGTGTGGATCACCGTATCCATCACGCCGATGCGCACCAGGCCTTGCTGTTCGTTGCCGGTGTCCAGCGACTGTTTCAGCGCACGCTGGACTTCGAGCATCTGCTCGGCGTAGTTGAGCACCTTGAAGCCTTCGGGCGTCAGCGATACCCCCCGGGAATCACGCACGAACAGGCGCAGACCCAACTCGTCCTCCAGCGATGCGATCCGAGCGGAAATCGCGGCCTGGGTGCTGAACATCTTTTCGGCGGTCAGGCTGAAGCTTTGCAGGCGGGCCACCCAGACGAAGGTTTCGAGGAACTTGAGGTTCATGACGGTTCTCTTGGCGCTTGTCGTTCTTATGATTGCAATTGTTACTCCAGGTCGGGCCATTGGATGCATCAATTTTTTTTATGTCCGATCTGCCTTTTTTCCCGTTTGACCCTTTCAAAGCGTGGCGCGAAGAATCCACCCCGACGACGCAGCTCACTGCGCGGAGTCCCAACGACAACGTCTTCACACAAGAATAACGAGGCGCCCGCAAAGCCCCCCGAGAGGGTTCGCTCGCGCCGATAAAAGGAGCACGCATGCAACACTTCAGATCCTTCCCACGGATATACGCCCCAATCGGCACGGTGCTTGGCTTGAGCCTGATCGGATTGCCTGCTGCCCGGGCGGATTTCATCGCCGACAGCAAAGGCAGCCTGGAGGCACGCAACTTCTACTTCAACCGCGACTTCCGCCAGCAGGGTTCGCGGGACAAGGCCGAGGAATGGGCTCAGGGCTTTTTGCTGCGAATGGAGTCGGGCTATACCGCCGGCACTGTCGGTTTCGGCATGGATGTCTTGGGCATGGCCGGTTTCAAGCTGGATTCCGGTGGCGGTACGGCGGGCACCAACCTGTTGCCAGCGGACTTGTCCGGAGGCTCGCAAGACCGCTACGGCGAACTGGGCCTGACCGCCAAGGTGCGCGTGTCCAACAGCACCCTCAAGGCGGGAACATTGCAGATCAAGGACCCGGTAGTGAGTTCCAACGATACGCGGCTGTTGCCGGCGACGTTCAAGGGCGGACTGCTGAATGTACAGGAAATCGATCGATTGAAGCTGACCGGTGGGCAGTTCACTCAGATCAACGTGGTCGATTCCACCGATTATCAGGACATGACCGCCAACCGCATCGGCGGCACCAGCGACAAGTTCCAGTTCGCCGGAGCGGACTACCAGTTCCTGCCGAACCTCACGGCACAGTACCGTTACGGGAAACTGCAGGACATCTATCAGCAAAACTACCTCGGATTTGTCCATACCCTGGACCTGGGAGCCGGTCAATCGCTCAAGAGCGACGTGCGCTATTCGCGCAGCACCGAGGACGGCAACTTCCGCAACATTGACAACCAGGCCTTTGGTGCACTGTTTACGTATAGTCTGGGGGGGCATGCCGTGGGGCTGGGTTACCAGCGCATGAGTGGCGACGATCCTTTCCCTTACATCAGCCGCAGCGACCCGTACCTGGTCAACTTCGTCCAGATCGGCGACTTCGCCAACATCGACGAGCGCTCCTGGCAAGCCCGCTATGACTACAACTTTGCCGCCCTTGGTGTCCCCGGGTTGACGTTCATGACCCGCTACATTTCCGGTGACAACGTGCAGCGCACGGCGCCGGGGGAGGGCAAGGAGTGGGAGCGCAATACCGACATTGCCTATGTGGTGCAGGACGGCACGCTGAAAGGGCTCGGGTTGAAATGGCGCAACGCCTCGGTGCGCTCGAACTTTGGCAATGACCTGGATGAAAACCGGTTGATTGTCAGTTACACGATGGCGCTCTGGTAGGCGAGGGCAGCGCAGAGATAAGTTATTAAATGTAATCAATTTTTCAGATGTCGTGACTTTCAACCGAGGCCCCAGGTTTTCAGATGACGACACGGTCCGGTTGTTCACTTGCGCGACACAATCCGTCCTTGGATGTTGTGATCCAGTATTTGCTGGCTTAAGTGGTCATTCATCCGCCTGCGAAAAATAAGGAAACCTACGGGTTTCCTTTGTTTCGTTTTTTGTCATACTCCACCCTGCGAGTCGGCAGAGGTGCCTGCTTGCCCGGTATTAGTACTGGCTAATAACAATTCCACCAGCAGGTACCCACGCCATGAGTATTCTCGCTCACCACGCTACAGCGGCCCCCGCCGAACAACTCGCTACCACGCTCGCACGTATGAAGCAGGCGCACCTGGACGAAGGGCCCGCAAGCCTGGAGTTGCGCCGTGACCGTCTGGATCGGGCGATTGCCCTGTTGCTAGACAACCGTGAAGCCATCGTCGCGGCGGTGTCTGCGGACTTCGGCAACCGCAGCCGCGAACAGACCCTGCTGTCGGATATCGCCGGTTCGGTGGCGAGCCTCAAGCATTGTCGCGAACACCTGGCCGAGTGGATGCGGTCAGAGACGCATCCGGCTCCGTTCCCCGGTTGCGAAGCGCGGGTCGACTATCAGCCGTTGGGTGTCGTGGGGGTGATCAGCCCGTGGAATTTTCCCATCGTGCTGGCCTTCGGGCCGCTGGCGAGCATTCTCGCTGCGGGCAACCGGGCCATACTCAAGCCTTCGGAACTGACCCCGCGGACCTCGGCTCTGCTGGATGAGCTGATTGCCCGCTATTTCGACGAGCGCGAACTCTGTACGGTATTGGGCGATGCCGAAGTCGGGGCGTTGTTCAGTGCGCAACCCTTCGACCACTTGATCTTTACCGGTGGCACGTCGGTGGCCCGGCACATCATGCGTGCTGCCTCGGACAACCTGGTGCCAGTGACGTTGGAGCTGGGGGGCAAGTCTCCAGTGCTGGTTTCCCGTAGCGCCGACCTGGCTACCGTGGTGCAGCGGGTCCTGACGGTGAAGACCTTCAACGCCGGGCAGATCTGCCTGGCCCCGGACTATGTATTGCTGCCGGAAGAGTTGCTGGAAGACTTTGTCGACGAGGCCATTCGTTTCGTCAGCGCCATGTACCCGACCCTGCGCAGCAACGCTGACTACACGTCGATCATCAACCCACGCAACTTCGATCGTCTGCGGGGTTACCTCGTCGATGCCGAGGCCAAGGGCGCGCGACTGGTGGAAATCAACCCCGCACAAGAAGACCTGAGCGACCGCGAGATTCGCAAAATTGCTCCGACCCTGGTGCTCGATGCCGCTGAGCAGATGCAGGTACTGCGCGAGGAAATCTTCGGTCCGTTGCTACCGATCAAGACCTATCGCGACTTCGCCACGGCCATCGACTACGTCAACGGGCAGCCCCGGCCGTTGGCGGCCTATTATTTCGGCGAGGATGCGCATGAGCGCGAACAGATGCTGGAGCGCACGACGTCAGGCGGCGTGGTGATCAACGACGTAATGAGCCATGTGCTGTTCGAGGCACTGCCCTTTGGCGGGGTCGGTCACTCCGGCATGGGTGCCTATCATGGCGTCTATGGTTTCCGTACCTTCAGTCACGCCAAGGCGGTGGTGGTGCAGAGCGCTATCGGTGAGTCCAACCTGGCGATGCGCGCGCCTTACGGCCCGATGATCCATGGTCTGCTCGACCACTTGCTGACGGCCAACTGAGCCATCTGGGAGCCTTATCATGAACCTGTTGCAAACGCTCAAGGCCAAGCTGCTGCGTGCCCTTGCCAAGCGCATGAAAGCCAAGTTTATCTACGACGCCGCACGTTATCCGTTGCGCTCGGTGAACGAACAGTACATCCCGACGACCTGGGGGGCGGCGCGGGCGTTGTTCTACTGGCCCGATGTGGCATCCGGCGAACCACTGCCGGTGTATCTGAACCTGCATGGCGGAGGATTCGTGGCCGGGGTGCCGGAACACGACGACAGCTATTGCCGACGCCTGGCCCATAACCTGGGTTGCCTGGTGGTCAACCTGGATTATGTCCTGGCGCCCGAGCATCCCTTTCCGGCGGGTTTGCGCCAGAGTTTCGAGGTGCTGGAGTGGCTGGCCGGGCAGGGCGCGGCGCTGGGTATCGATCCGCAGCGCATCGCTGTCGGCGGGCATAGCGCCGGCGGCAATCTGGCCGCGGGGTTGGCTAGTCTGGCGCGAGGACATAAGCGGTTAAGGGTGGTGCATCAAGTGATCGACTATGCGGCGTTGGACCTGTCCCAGGCTCCTGAGCTGAAGCTTTCGAGCCTCGACAAACCGTTACTTCGTCCCGGCCTGATGCATTTCTTCAACAGCTGTTACCTGAGCGATCCGGCCCAGGCCCGCGACCCTCTGGTTTCGCCATTGCTGGCGCCGGTCGAGGCACTGCGGGGCCTGCCTGCCGCCACGTTGATCACTGCCGAGTACGATATCCTGCGCGCCGAAGGCCAGGCCTATGGAGAAAAACTCCGTCAGGCCGGCGTTGCGGTGAACGAGAGAGTCTTCCCAGGCTGCGATCATATGTTCACTCACCTGGGACCGGATGCGTCCGCGGATGAGGCGTGGCAGTTCATCGAGGATGCGTTGCGCAGGGCTTTTGAGGGGGTGGTGGAAGAGGTCGATGGTGCAATGGTTAGGAGTCGCTAACACTCTTGTGGCGAGGGGATAAATCCCCTCGCCACAGGTTACTATGTTGCTTGTTTGATTAACGCTAGCCAGGATCTTGCATCATGTCCGTCATGCCTGAAACCACCCCACAGGCCGTCAGGCGCGGTCGTCCGCCGCTGCGCAGTCGCGAGGAGCAGATGAGTCTGTTGCTCGACGCGGCGGCGCAGATACTCGGCAGCGGCAACTTCGCCAACGTCACCATGGACACCATCGCCCGCGCCGCCGGCATCTCGAAGAAAACCTTGTATCAACTGGTGACGAGCAAGGAAGCGCTGCTGTCGCAATTGGTGGCCCGGGACCTGTCGACCCTTGAGTTGTTGTTGGAAAGCGGTATCGACTGCGCCGAGAATCTGCTCAGCGAACTACGCATGTACCTGACCCTTTGGGCGCGCCTGACCTTGTCGCCGTTGGCGCTGGGGCTCTACTTGATGGCCGTGCAAGGACGTGAGACCGCACCCGACATCGCCAGGATCTGGTACCAGGAAGGCGCCGAGCGATGCCTGGGCCTGTTGCGCAGTTGGTTGGACAAGGCAGCGGGCAAGGGGCTTCTGGTTCAGGAGGATGTCGAGCCGGCGGTCGAACTGATCGATGCGTTGCTGATCTCGCAACCGCTCAAGTTGTTCACCCTTGGCGTGCAGCAGAGCTGGTCCGACGAACAGATCGGCCAACGGGTCGACGTGGCCCTCGGCATGTTTGGGCGTTGTTTCATCCAGCGTGGCCAGTCCAATAATCTGTGACGAAGAAACTTGCTGTGGCCTTGAGCTTGCGTTATTCCCGCCGCGACAGCCGATACGACAATTGAGCACGGGTCAGCCCAAGACGGCGCGCCGCCTCGGAAACATTGCCTTTCACCTCGGCCAGGCAATGGTCGATCATCGTTTCCTCGATCTCCTGCAGCGACAACCGGCTCAGGTCCTTGCCACCGAACAGGGCCTGGATCGCGTCATTGCTGGCATGGGCCGGCGCGACAGGCGCAGAGGTGGCGGGGTCATTCGGGGCGGCCGCCAGTTGACCGCGGGTGCCAATGGAAAACATCGGTTGGGCCAGGCGTTCGCCGCTGGTGAACAGATGGGCCAGGTCGATGGCCCCGCCATCCGGCGCGCTGATCACGCCGCGCTCCACCAGGTTCTGCAGCTCGCGGATGTTGCCCGGAAAGTCGTAGGCGAGCAGGGTGTCAGCCGTGCGCGGGGTGAAGCCGCTGATCTGCCGACCGTGATGGCGGGTGAAGCGATGCAGGAAGTGGGTCATCAGTAGCGGGATGTCTTCCTTGCGCTCGCGCAGGGGTGGCAGATGGATCGGGAAAACATTCAGGCGGAAGAACAAGTCTTCGCGGAACTCACCGCGCTGGGCGGCGGCGCGCAGATCGACGTTGGTCGCGGCGACTACCCGCACATCGACCTTCAAGGTACGGCTGCCGCCGACCCGCTCGATCTCACCTTCCTGTAAGGCCCGCAGCAGCTTGCCTTGGGCGACCAGGCTGAGGGTGGCGATTTCGTCGAGGAACAGGGTGCCGCCATCGGCGCGCTCGAAACGCCCGGCGCGGGATTGGGTGGCCCCGGTGAAGGCTCCGCGCTCGACGCCAAACAACTCCGACTCCATCAGGTTTTCCGGAATGGCGGCGCAGTTGATCGCGACAAATGGCGCATCGTGCCGCGGACTGATGCGGTGCAGCATACGTGCGAACATTTCCTTGCCTACGCCGGATTCACCGGTGAACAACACCGTTGCCTGGGTCGGAGCGACTCGGCGCAGCATGTGACAGGCAGCGTTGAAGGCCGAGGAGATGCCAACCATGTCGCCGTCCTGGGTCTGTTGCGGATCGGCTAGCGGACCGGGCGGCAATACGCCCTTGCCGCCAGAGCTGGGCGGTACCGTACTACGCCCGCTGCTGCTGACGAAAGGTTCGGCTTTCAGCGCGGCCAGGTCTTCTTCCGCATCATCCCACTCTTCAGCAGGTTTACCGATCAGCCGGCAGATGCTGGAGCCGGTGGAACGGCATTCGACTTCCCGGTAGAGGATCAAGCGACCGACCATCGCCGAGGTGTATCCGGTGGCGTAGCCGGTCTGCATCCAGCACGCCGGTTCGGTGCCGATGCCGAACTGGGCGATGTGCTCGTCATCCTCGCTGGAATGATGCCAGAGGAACTCGCCGTAATAGGTGCCCAGGTTCATATCGAATTCGAAATGCACCGGCTCGACTTTAACCGCGCCTTCGATGGCGTGGATGATCGGGCCGGCGGCGAACAGCGCCAGGAAGTCAGCCTCTGGGAAGCGTTCCTTGATCAGTGCCGCATCCCGCGCACCGCAGTGGTAGCCGGTACGCAGCAGGATGCCTCGGGCGCGGGCCAGTCCCATGCTTTCGATCATCTCTCGACGAAGCGCGCCGACACCGCTGCTGTGCATCAACAACATGCGTGCGCCGTTGAGCCAGATACGCCCGTCGCCCGGGCTGAACATCAGGCATTCGGTCAGATCCTGCAGGGTAGGGGCCGTGCCGGGAGGCAGTTGTTCGCTGGCGCCACGCACATGTTTCTTTCGGACTCCGCCGGAGAGTTCGGCCAGGGAGATCAGCTTGTCTGCCATCGGAAATCCTTAATATGAGTAATCATAATCCGCATAGTGCAGCATGAATTTGCTGAAATCATCACTTTTTTTGGTTCTCGTTTTCCCCCGCATCACGCCGTTTTTCATCAAGAACCTCTGTATGCCGCGAGTTTGAGCGGTCGCCTGGTCATTGCCGGGAGATGGCATATCGCTTGCTACAACTAGTTACCGATCTTAACTAGTTCAGCAATAACAACATGGCTTGGCTGCCGTCCTCGCAGGAGGCAGTACAAGCACGAACCGGGAAATCCGTATGAAGCTGACCAGCAAAAGGATTGTCGTGACCGGGGTCTCCTCGGGCATCGGCGCCGAGACCGCCCGAACCCTGCGTGCCCATGGAGCGATCGTGATCGGCATGGATCGCAACGAGCCCAACCTGAGCCTGGATGAGTTCGTCCAGGCCGATCTCAGTCATCCCGAAGCCATCGATGCGGCCGTGCGCCGCTTGCCGGAACAGATCGACGGCTTGTGCAATATCGCCGGGGTGCCAGGGACTGCCGATCCGCAACTGGTGGCCCAAGTCAATTATCTCGGCCTGCGCCACCTTTGCGCGGCGGCGCTGCCGCGGATCCGCGCCGGGGGCAGCATCGTCAACGTGGCCTCGATCCTCGGCGCGCAATGGCCGCAGCGGTTGGAACTGCACAAGGCCCTGGCCCGTACCGAAAGTTATTTCCAGGGACAAGCCTGGCTGGCCCAGCACCCGGTGCCCCAGGAGAGTTGCTATCAGTATTTCAAAGAAGCCCTGATCGTCTGGAACTACGTGCAGGCCCAGCCCTGGTTCCTGCAGACCTCGGTGCGCATGAACAGCGTGGCGCCGGGCCCGGTGTTCACGCCCATTTTGGGTGATTTCGTCAGCATGCTCGGCCAGGAGCGCGTCGAGGCCGATGCGCACCGCATGAAACGTCCGGCCTATGCCGATGAGGTGGCGGCTGCCATCGCCTTCCTGAGTGCAGACGAGTCCCGGTGGATCAATGGCGTCAACCTGCCTGTCGATGGCGGCCTGGCGTCCACCTACATCTGAACGAGGAACCACCACCTGCGTATTTGCGGGCCACTCATTGCCGGTCGCTTTTCAGACAACACGTTTCCAAACAACAAGAACAATGAGGAACACCATGCACAACACTCGATGCTATCCGGGCTTCAAGCGTTCCACCCTCGCACTCTCGGTGTGCCTCGCCGGGCTGGCCTCCCAGGCCCAGGCCGCACAGATCGATCTGGGCGACAGTGACTGGCGCCTGCGCTGGGACAACACCATCAAATACAGCCAGGCCTGGCGCCTGCAAGGTGCCGATGACCACTTGACCAACGCCTCCACGGCGGGTGGTTTGTACCCTTCGATCCAGGGGCAGGGTGACAGGAATTTCAGTCGCGGCCTGGTCTCCAACCGGCTGGACCTGTTCAGTGAAATGGACCTGAGCAGGGAGAACTACGGGCTGCGGCTCAGCGGGGCAGCCTGGTATGACGATATCTATAACAAGGACACCGACGACAGCGCGAATCCGCACTTCCTCAGCGACACCCGCGAACTGCACGGGCGCGACGCCGAACTGCTGGATGCCTTCGTGTTTCTGCGCGGTGATGTCGGCGACGCAAGCCAGGGCACCCTGCGCCTGGGCCGGCATAGCCTGATCTATGGCGAAAGCCTGTTCTACGGCAGCAACGGCATCGCTGCCGCCCAAGGACCCACCGATGTCGTCAAGCTGCTCAGCGTACCGGGAACCCAGTTCAAGGAAATTCTGCGCCCGGTCAATCAAGTGTCCGGCCAGTTGCAGATCAACCCGCAGCTGTCCGTCGGAGCCTATTACCAGTTCGAGTGGGAGCGTTCCAACGTGCCGGGGGCGGGCAGCTACCTGAGCGACAACGATGGCATCGGCAAAGGGGCAGGGGACTGGACCGAGGTGTTTGGCAACACCACCGTCCATGCTTCCGATATCGAGGCCAAGAACTCGGGGCAGGGCGGCCTGCAACTGCGTTTCAAGCCCGAAGGCACCGAACTGGAGCTGGGCTTCTATGCCGCCCAATACCACGACAAGACCCCGAGTGCGCTGTATGCCTACCTGGACGGTGCGGCGGCGGCCGCTACCGGGCTGCCGATCCTGAGTTCCTATCGCCAGGTCTACGCCGAAGACATCAAGACCGTCGGCGCCAGCTTCTCCACGGCTTATGGCCCGTTCAACTTCGCTGGCGAGACTTCGGTGCGCTGGAATGCGCCCTTGGTGAGCAACCTGCAGGTGGTGACACCGGGGACCGCGGCAGACAACAGCGGCGACGCACTCTACGCCAAGGGCAAGACCGCCCACGTCAACCTGTCGACGATCTACCTGCTGTCGCCCGGCGCGTTGTGGGACGGCGGCTCGGTGCTTGCCGAACTGGCCTGGAACCGCACCCTCAGCGTAACTGACAACCCGGGGGCACTGGACCCCAACACCACCCGCGATGCCACCGCGCTACGGGTATTGGCCGAACCGGCTTACTTCCAGGTGGCCGACGGTCTCGACCTGAGCGTACCGGTCGGTTTCGGCGTGGGTCTGGATGGTCGCTCCTCGGCCGTCAGCAAGGGCGGTTTCGGCAACTCCCACGCCGGTGACTGGAGCGTAGGGCTCAAGGCCACTTACCTGCAGCGCTGGGACTTCGGCATCAACTACGTGAACTTCTTCGGCAAGGCTGCGGCAGGGCTGAACGAGGCGGGCAACTTCAGCTATGCGCAATCGCTGGCCGACCGTGACTTCGTCTCCATGTACGTGAAAACCACATTCTAATAAGAGGTTTCATCCCCTATGCAAAGCCAATTTTCCTTGCGTATGTCGGCCCTGGCCATTGCCTTGCTGAGTGCCGGAATGGTGCAGGCGGCGGTTTCCCCCGATCAGGCCGCACGGCTCAATACCGATCTGACCCCCATGGGCGCCGAACGCGCGGGCAACAAGGACGGCAGCATTCCGGCGTGGACCGGGGGCTATACGACAGCGCCCGCGGGCTACAAGAACGGCGACAAACGCGCCGACCCCTTTGCCGCCGACAAGCCGCTGTACTCGGTCAGCGCGACCAACATGGCGCAGTACGCCGACCAGCTGTCCGACGGCGCCAAAGCCTTGCTGCAGAAGTACCCGGGGTATCGCCTGGACGTCTATCCGACTCACCGCAGCGCCGCCGCGCCGCAATGGGTGTATGACAACACGTTGAAAAACGCGACCCGTGCCACCCTGGAAGTGGACTCGGAAAAAGTCAGCGGCGCCTATGGCGGGATTCCGTTCCCACTGCCACAGAACGGTGCCGAGGTGCTGTGGAACTACCGGTTGTCCTGGCAAGGCGCTGACACCTTTTACTCACCGTTCGACACCTGGCTGATGACCGCCGGCGGCAAGAAGATCCAGGCCACCCGGGCACGCTTTTGGTATCAGAACCCTTACTACTTCAAGGAAGGCAGCCTCGAAACGTTCGGGGGCAAGTTCCTCATCGGCAAGTTGGCCACGGAGCTGCCATCGTCCAAGGCCGGCGAGGGTCTGATGACCCACTGGGACATGGATCCCGGCAAGCGCGCCGCCTGGCAGTACCTGGTCGGCCAGCGCCGGGTGAGGCGTGCGCCGAACATTGCCTACGACACACCGGATTTTGTTACCTCGGGGGTGGGTTTCTTCGATGAGGCCTTCATGGTCTTCGGCCCGACCGACCGTCACGACCTCAAGCTGGTGGGCAAGAAAGAACTGCTGGTGCCCTACAACAACAACCGTGCGGCCGCGGCTAAGAGTGACGACCTGGTCAAGCCGAACTTCCTCAACCCGGATCTGGTGCGTTGGGAGAAACACCGGGTCTGGGTGGTAAACGCCACACTCAAGGAAGGTAAGCGTCACGTAGTGCCAAAACGCACCTATTACGTCGACGAGGACTCCTGGCAAGTGCTGCTGGTGGACGGCTATGACGCCCAGGGCAAACTGGGTCGCACCAACTACTCGCTGACCCTGCTGGCCCCGGAAATGCCGGCGCTCACCGCACAGATGTCGTGGGGCAGCTACAACCTGGAGACCGGCGCCTACTTCCTGAACTCAGCGGCCAACGACCTGGATGTGCAGTACCAGAGCTACCCGCGTCCGCCATCTTCGTTCTTCACGCCTGACGCCATGGCCAACGACAGTTCGCGTTGAGTCGTTGCCCAACGCGCCGGGGCCCTGGCATCGGCGCGTTGCGTTTGGATAACTCTTGAGTGGTGGTTGGAGCGGGATATGAACGGTAACTTTTCACTCGGGCGGGCGTTGTCGGTGATCCTGGCGCTGACGGTCTTGCTGATGTCGGGCTGGACAACGGCCAGCCCCCAGATTGTCTTGCTCGATCAGGCGGCATTGCAGAGTGCCAAGGCCATCCACGCCGCGTTGCTGGCGGTGACTCGCGCAGGCGATCGGTTGGTGGCGGTCGGCGAGCGCGGCATCGTCCTGCTTTCCGATGACTCCGGCCAGAGCTGGCGCCAGGCAAGGGTGCCGGTCAGTGTCAGCCTGACGGCGGTGCAGTTCGTCGATGACGAGCAGGGTTGGGCCGTCGGCCACATGGGCGTGGTGCTGCACAGCACTGACGGTGGCGAAACCTGGGTCAAGCAACTCGATGGCGTCGCTGCGGCACAGTTGGCGCTGGTTGCCGCGCAACAGGGCGGCGATGCCAAGCATGTGGAAGACGCCGAGCGTCTGGTCGCGGACGGGCCGGACAAGCCGTTTCTCGATCTGTACTTCAGCGACCGTCGCAACGGCTATGTGATCGGTGCCTATGGCCTGATCCTGCATACCGTGGACGGTGGTGGGACCTGGAAACCCTGGATGCAGCAGGTGGACAACCCCGAGGGCCTCAACCTGTACGGCATTCGTGCAATGGGGGGCGAACTGTTCATCGTCGGCGAGCGGGGCCTGTTATTGCGCTCCAAAGACAACGGCAGCAGCTTCCAGGCACTCGAATCGCCCTATGACGGCAGTTTCTTCGGTCTGCAAGGCAGTGCCAGCGGCGAACTCATTGCCTTCGGCCTGCGCGGCAATGCCTTCTGGTCGGGTGACCAGGGGACTAGCTGGCGACGCATCGAAACCGGCCTGGAAGTGGCCTTGTCCGCCGGCACTCAACTGAAGGATGGGGCGCTGGTCCTGGCCAGCCAGGCCGGTGACCTGTTGCTCAGTTCCGGTCGAGGAAGCCGCCTGCGGCATCTTTCCGGCCCGGCCGGCACCTCGATCGCAGGTCTGGTGGCCGCCCCGGATGGCAGCGTGATCTGCGTCGGCCTGGGCGGGTTGACCCGCCTCGATCAAGCCCTTGTCTCGGCGCAACGCTGAACCTACTGGCCAGAGCACTATTTGCACAGCCCATGCGGCCGTATTTGGAGTCCGATGTGAACGACCATAATTCCTCCCTCGAACAGCAAGTGGTGATGGCCCGCCTGGAGGATTTCGATCCGCGCTCCGGCAACCTCGGCGAACGGGCGATTTTCAACCATCGGCCCTGGGTCATGGTGCTCTGCCTGCTGGTGACCCTGGTGCTGGGCTACCAGGCCAGCAAGATCGGCCTCAACGCCAGTTTCGAGAAAACCATCCCGACGTCCCATCCCTACGTGGCCAACTTCCTTGAACAGCGCAGCGAACTGAGCGGCCTCGGCAACTCAATCCGCGTCGCCGTTGCGGTCAAGGAGGGCACTATTTTCGACAAGGATTACCTCGATACCCTTGCCAGGCTCAACGACGAGATCTACCTGCTGCCAGGTGTCGACAAACCCTACATGAAGTCCTTGTGGACGCCGACTACGCGCTGGACTGCCGTGACCGAAGACGGCCTGGATGGCGGCACGGTGATTCCGGACAGTTACGACGGCTCGCCGGCCAGCCTGGAGGAGGTGCGGACCAACGTCGCCCGTTCCGGCGAGATCGGCCAATTGGTGGCCGGCAACTTCCAGTCCAGCGTGATCTTCGTGCCGCTGCTGGAAATCAACCCAGCCACCGGCAAGGCGCTGGACGCCGGTGAGTTTTCCCGGCAACTGGAAGCCTTGCGCGACAAATACCAGAACGAGCACATCCAGATTCATATCACCGGCTTCACCAAGATCATCGGTGACCTGATCGCCGGTCTGGGCCAAGTCATGCTGTTCTTCGCCGTCGCCGTGCTGGTGACCGTGGCAGTGCTCTACTGGTACACCCGCTGTGCCCGCAGCACGGCGTTGGTGGTGCTCTGTTCCCTGGTGGCGGTGCTCTGGCAGATCGGCCTGCTCGCCACCCTTGGCTACGACCTGGACCCGTACTCGGCGCTGGTTCCGTTCCTGGTGTTCGCCATCGGCATGAGCCACGGCGCACAGAAAATGAACGGCATCATGCAGGACATCGGCCGTGGTACCCACCGGGTGGTCGCCGCACGCTACACCTTCCGCCGTCTGTTCGCCGCTGGCATGACCGCGCTGCTCTGCGATGCGGTGGGTTTCGCCGTGCTGATCGTAATCAAGATCCAGGTGATCCAGGACCTGGCGATCACCGCGAGTATTGGCGTGGCGGTGCTGATCTTCACCAACCTGATCCTGCTACCGATCCTGCTCAGCTACATCGGCGTTGGTGCCAAGGCCGCTGCCCGCAGCTTGCGCGCGGAAACCGCCGAGTTGAGCGCGAACACCAAGCATCCGTTGTGGAGCTTTCTCGACCTGTTTACCCGGCGCTCCTGGGCCATTGCCGCCTGCCTGTTCGGCCTGGCCCTGGCGGCTGGTGGATTCGCCGTCAGCCTGCACCTGAAGATCGGCGATCTGGATCCCGGCGCCCCGGAGCTGCGTCCAGACTCGCGCTACAACCGTGATGCGGCGTTCATGACGCAAAACTACGCGGCCAGTTCGGACATCTTTGTGGTCATGGTGAAAACCCCGGAGGACCAGTGCACCCGCTATCCGACCCTGGCCGCAGTCGACTCGCTGGCCTGGCAGCTGGAGCAGCTGCCAGGCGTGGAATCCACCAACTCCATGGCCGCCATGAGTAAAGTTGCCGCCGCCGGTTACAACGAGGGTAACTTCAAGTGGTACGAGTTGATCCCCAACGACGGTGCCCTGGGCGCCGTGCAGACTCGGGCACCGCGTGAACTGTTCAACCAGGGTTGTTCGCTGCTTTCGCTCTACGTGTACCTGGCCGACCACAAGGCCGACACGCTGGAACGGGTCGTGCAGACCAGCGAAGCGTTCATCGCCCAACAGAAACTGCCAGAAGTGAAGTTCATGCTGGCTGCCGGCAGCGCCGGGATCGAGGCGGCGACCAACATCGTGGTGAAGAAGGCCATGCACGAGATGCTGTTCTGGGTCTACGGCGCGGTGATCCTGCTGTGCTGGGTGACCTTTCGTTCCTGGCGCGCGGTACTGGCGGCGGTGCTGCCGCTGGTACTCACTTCGATTCTGTGCGAAGCGCTGATGGTCGGCCTCGGCATGGGCGTCAAGGTGGCCACCTTGCCGGTGATCGCCCTCGGTGTGGGCATCGGCGTCGATTACGCGCTCTACGTGTTGAGCATCATCCTGGCGCACATGCGTGCCGGTGCCTCGCTGTCCGAGGCGTATTACCGCGCCTTGCTGTTCACCGGCAAGGTGGTGCTGCTGACCGGCATTACCCTGGCCATCGCCGTAGCGACCTGGGCCTGGTCACCGATCAAGTTCCAGGCCGACATGGGCATCCTGCTGGCGTTCATGTTCCTGGTGAACATGCTCGGCGCCTTGATCCTGTTGCCGGCGCTGGCTTACTTCCTGTTGCCGCAGAGGTTGTTTGCAAAAAAGCCTGAGGCGTGCGGCGTGTTGCAGGCGGTCGAGGAGCGGTAGAAGCATGCTGAAGAAAACGGCCCGGCTGCTCGCCGACTGTTCGGTGGGGCAGAAGCTGCTGCTCGGCTTCGGCCTGGTTTCCTTGCTCGCGGTGGCCGCCATCGCCCAGGGCTTGTATGCCACCGCCAGCCTCCTTGAACACGGCCGGCAGGTCGGTGACATGGTGGAGATCAATCGTCTAACGCTGCAGATGCGCAATGCGGAAAAAGCCTACGCGCTCGATCCCACCCCTTCGGCAATGCGCCAGGTGCGGGAGCTGATCCAGGCGCTGGATGCTCAACTGCAGAAAGTGGAGACGGGCGCATCGAACAAGGATGTGCCGGTACTGACCGCTATGCAGCAATCCGTCGATGGCTATGAAGGCCAATTCGCACACTTCATCGATCATCGGCGCCTGGCGGCGGATGCATTGGGCCATATGCAGGAACAGGCGGAACAGGCCCGCCTGCAGTTCGAGGCTGTCGAACTGGATATGTACGACCAGGTTCGTGGCGTATTGAACAGCGGCCAGGCCCTGGAAGGCGATCCACTGAGCCTCGCGGAACAGGCCTCGGCGTTGCAGCGAAAACTGCTGGTCACCCGCAACCGGGAGTTTCTCTATGTAGAGGAGGGCGCAGCGCAGGCGCTCCAAGGCTGGACCGAGTCAGTGGAGGAAATGAGTGACGCGCTGGAACTGCTTCAAGGCCGGGTGGACGAGAACTCCGAAGAATCCCTGGCAGCGGCTCGGACGGCGCTGGTCGAATATCGCAAGGCATTCCAGCGCTATCGAGACAGTCGAGCGCTGAGCAAGCAGACGGCCACGCAGATGGACGCTCAGGCCCAGGCTGTGCTGACCCAGGTCGAACAAGCCGCCGCCGACCGGCAATTGCAGATGAGCGAGCGGGGCCGTTCGATGATGCGTCTGCAAGCAGTGGGAGCAGTGATTATCGTGGTCCTGGCGTTGTTGGCATCGCTGGTTATCCGCCATCTGATCGTCGCGCCTCTGCGCCAGGCGCTGCAGATTGCGCGGCGCATCGCCCAGGGCGATCTGAGTGAGGCTGCCGAAGGCATGACGATGCGCCGGGACGAGCTGGGTCAGTTGATGGTGGCAGTTGCAGAGATGACGACCAATCTGCGACGACTGGTGGCGCGTATCGGGCTGAGCGTCGAGGGACTGGGGCAAACGACCCGGACCCTGAACACCGCGAGCGCGCAAAGTAGCGGGGCGGCGCAACGCCAAAGGGTCGAGACCGAACACGCGGCCACGGCCATGCAGCAAATGAGCAGCACAGTCGCGCAAGTAGCGCAAAATGCCGAACAGGCCTCCCAGGCCGCCGGCGAGGCCGACCACCAGGCACGCAATGGCGAGCAAGTGGTGCAGATGGCAAGCCAACAGATTCATCGTCTGGCAGCGGAAATGACTCTTTCCGAACAGGCCATCGAGTCCTTGCAGCGGCAGGTCGAAACCATCGGCACGGTGGCCGACGTAATCGCGTCCATTGCCGAGCAAACCAACCTGCTGGCACTCAATGCAGCCATCGAAGCCGCTCGGGCGGGAGAGCAGGGCCGTGGCTTTGCCGTGGTCGCCGATGAGGTGCGGGTATTGGCGCGGCGAACCCAGGCCTCGACCAGCGAGATCGAGACGCTGATCGTCGGACTGCAACGTCTTTCGCAGCAGAGCGTCGGGCAGATCCAGGGTTGTGGCCGCCTGATGATCGACACTGTGTCGCTGGCCGATCAGGTGAGCACAGCCTTGGTTGGCATCACCGGAGCGGTGTCACTGATCGAGCAGATGAACCAGCAGAACGCCGCCAGCGCCGAGCAGCAGAGCATCGTCGCCGAGGAGGTCAGCCGCAACGTCATGCAGGTGCGCAATGAGGCCGAGCATTGTGTCGGGGTGAATCAGCAGGTGGTCCTGGCCTGTGAAGACTTGGCCGGGCTGGAACACGAGCTGCAGGAGGCTGTTGCCCAGTTCCGGACCTGAAGCCATGCCGCTCAGGCTCTTGACATCGCCTCAAAAAAAACTTTGGACATCTTGATGAACTGTTCGGCTGCCGGTGCCATCGTCTGGCCCTGGCGGAAGATCAAGCCGATCTGGCGGGTTACGCCCGGATGATTCACGGGGATTTTGACCAGTCCCTCCCGACCTTCGTCCGCCGACTCCGGCAGCAGACTGACACCAAGGCCCTGGCGTACCAGCGCCAGGACCGTCGACATGTAATTGGCTTCGAGGCCAGGCGACAAGGCAAGGTTGGCGTCGGCGAACAGTTGCTCCACCAGCTCTCGAACGCTGCTGTCGCGCCCAGTGAGAATGATCGGCTGTGTCGTCAGCTCGCTTAGCTTGACCTTGCGTCGACTGGCCAGGCGGTGATCGGCTGGAATGAACAGACATAGCCGATCTTCCAACACCGACTGAAATTCCAACCCATGGCTCGTCCGTGCTCGAACGCCGAGGCCGAAGTCCACCTCGCCGTCGCGCACCAGTGTATCGATTCGACGCGCCACCACGTCCCGCAGGCGCACCTCTATCCCTGGGAACTGCTCACGAAATTGTTTCAACAGCGGCGGTAGCGCACCGGCGCAGAGCGAGGGCAGGGCGGCGATGGTGACGACGCCCCGACGCAACGCCGCCAGGTCCCGGGAGGCGCTGACGATGTTGTCCAGGTCCAGCAACAGCTTTTCCATTGGCAGCAGGTTGTTCTGTCCGGCACTGGTCAGGGTCACGTGACGTGGGCTGCGTTCGAGCAGCGCGACGCCGAGCCAATCTTCCAATTGCTGGATCTGCACGGTCAGGGCCGAAGGCGAGAGGTTCAGCGCCGCAGCGGCCTTGGCAAAGTTGCCGGTGTGCGCCACGGCCAGGAAGGCGCGGATGTGCTGGATCGAGTTCTTCATTTTGTTTTTCCGAACATAGACAGCCGAACATTTCAATTTACAAAGAATACCGGCAATTCCAATACTCGGTGAAAACAACAACAGCGCATTTCATCGCCACCGCGGACAGAAATGCCGAACAGGACCCACCCATGCTCGCCATACTCGGTGTCATTACCATTCTCTGTCTGCTCATCTGCGTGATGAGTAAACGCCTGTCGCCCCTGGTTGCGCTGATCGCGTTACCGATCATCGCTGCACTGATCGGGGGTTTTGGCCTGCAAACCAGCGCGTTCATCATCACCGGCATCAAGAACGTCGCCCCGGTGGTGGGGATGTTTGTGTTCGCGATTCTGTTCTTTGGTGTCATGACCGACGCCGGGATGCTTGACCCGATCATTGACCGTATCTTGAAACGCGTCGGCACCCGCCCGACGCGCATTGTTGTAGGCACCGCGTTGCTGGCACTGCTGGTACACCTGGACGGCTCCGGCGCAGTGACCTTCCTGGTGACCATTCCGGCCATGCTGCCGTTGTATACGCGCCTGGGCATGGATAAACGTATCCTGGCTTGCGTCACGGCGATGGCGGCCGGGGTCAACTTCCTGCCATGGACCGGACCGGTGCTGCGCTCATCAGCGGCCTTGCACGTGCCGGTGGCCGACTTGTTCCAGCCGCTGATTCCGGTGCAGATCGTTGGCCTGACGTTCGTCTTTGCTTGCGCCTGGTTCCTCGGCCGTCGCGAAGAAAAACGCCTGGGGTTAGGCGCCGGGGCAGGGGTTGAGGTGATACCGCAGCGGGTATTGTCCGAGGCCGAAATCGCCTTGCGCAAACCACGGCTGTTCTGGATCAACCTGATACTGACCGTGGTGGTGATGGGCGTGATGATTGCCGGCGTGGTGGATCCGGTGGTGATGTTCATGCTCGGCACGGTGCTGGCGCTGTGCATCAACTATCCCAACGTCGACGCCCAACGGGCACGCATCGACGCCCATGCGAAAACCGCCCTGACGATGGCCAGCATTCTCCTGGCCGCCGGGGTCTTCACCGGCATCATGCAGGGCAGCGGCATGCTCAAGGCCATGGCCGAGGTGGCCGTGGCGCAGATTCCCGCCGGGCACGGCAAGTTGATTCCGATGGTCGTGGGGTTCATCTCCATGCCGCTGAGCCTGCTGTTCGATCCCGACTCCTTCTACTTTGGCGTGATGCCGGTAATAGCCGAAGTCGGCCGTGCCCTGGGTGTCGATCCCCTGCAAGTGGCCCAGGCGTCGCTGCTGGGTGTTCACACCACCGGGTTCCCGGTCAGCCCACTGACCCCGGCGACCTTCTTGTTGGTGGGGCTGTGCAAGATCGAACTGGCCGATCATCAACGTTTCACCATTCCTTTTCTGTTCGCCGCCTCGGTGCTGATGACGGTGACGGCGCAGCTCATTGGAGTCTTTTGAATGAAAACCTTACGCATCGGCTCCGGTGCCGGCTACTCCGGGGATCGCATCGAGCCGGCGATTGAACTGGCCGAGCATGGCGAGCTGGATTATCTGGTGTTCGAATGCCTGGCCGAACGTACCATTGCCCTGGCGCAACAAGCGCGATTGCTCGATCCGCAGGCCGGCTTCGATCCGCTGTTGAGCGAGCGTATGTATCGGGTGCTGCCCTTTGTCGGTCGTGGTGCCGATGGCCGGCGCCGGCGCTTGCGTGTGATCACCAACATGGGCGCGGCCAACCCATTGGGCGCGGCGCGGGAAGTGCGGCGCATTGCCGAACGACTGGGGTTATCCGGGCTTAAAGTCGTTGCGGTCAGCGGCGACGATGTGCTCGCGACCCTACTGGCCGATCCAGCCCGGACGCTGGACAACGGCATGATCCTGGCTTCATTGGGCGATCGCCTGATCTCGGCCAATGCTTACCTGGGCGTGGAAGGCATCATCGCGGCTTTGCAGGCCGATGCCGACGTGGTCATCACCGGTCGAGTGGCAGATCCATCACTGTTCCTCGCGCCGCAGATGTTCGAGTTCGGTTGGGCCGCGGACGACTGGTCACGATTGGGCCGCGGCACCTTGGTCGGGCACTTGCTCGAATGCGCAGGCCAGATCAGCGGTGGCTACTTTGCCGATCCTGGGTTCAAGGATGTGCCGGACCTGGCACGACTGGGATTTCCCTTCGCCGAAGTGGACGCGACAGGCCATGCGGTGATCAGCAAAGTCCCAGGTTCAGGCGGGCGCATCGATACCGCGACCTGCACCGAACAGATGATCTATGAAGTGCACGACCCCGCGGCATACCTCACACCGGACGTCACTGCGGACTTTTCCGAAGTGTCGTTTACCCTCCAAGGACCGGATCGGGTGCAGGTCCAGGGCGCCGATGGCCGGGAGCGACCTTCATCGCTCAAAGTGTCAGCGGGTTATCTCGACGGGTGGATCGGCGAAGGCCAGATGTCCTATGGCGGACCGGGTGCCTTGGCGCGAGGCAGATTGGCGCGGGAAATCGTGCTGGAACGCTTGAAGCTGACGGGCGTGGTCTATGAGGAAATCCGCGCCGAGTTGATCGGCGTCGATGCCTTGCACGGCACTGAGCTGGGTTCCCGACTGGACGGTGAGCCTTGGGAGGTACGCCTGCGGGTCGCGGCCCGTTGTACCGATCGCGCCGAGGCCGTGCGGATCGGCAACGAAGTGGAAACCCTCTACACCAACGGCCCTTACGGCGGTGGCGGAGCGAGCAAATCCGTGCGTGAAGTGGTAGCAGTGGCTTCGCTGTTGCTGCCACGGGACGCCGTCAGCGTACAGATTCATTCGGAGGACGCACAATGAGTCGTCTTAAACTGCGTGACCTGGCCCATTCCCGTACGGGAGATAAGGGCGACACGTCCAATATTTCCGTGATCGCGTTCCACGCCGAAGATTATCCACGCCTGTGCGAATGGCTGACGGCGGAGCGGGTGGCCGAGCATTTCGCAGAACTGCTACCCCCCCATGGACCAGCGATACAGCGCTATGAACTTCATCGGGTGTACGCGCTCAACTTCGTCTTGCCCGGTGTCTTGCGCGGTGGTGTCACCCGTTCGTTGGCACTCGATGCCCATGGGAAGGCATTGGGGGCGGCGCTGCTCGACTTGGATATGCCGAGCGGTTGAGCCGGTTTTCAAGGTTGTCGCTTGGCGTCTGTCGAGACAACGCTGTCCAAGGTATCCGCACCGGGAACCTTGCTCGGCCCCCACGACCGCTCGCTGCGACATTTGAACTTCACACCCTTACGGGGCGTTATGTCCCTGGCTTTCGCCATACACAACTCTTTAGTGGCATAGGTCGGCTCCGTTTTACGCACGTCCACGCAGCCTTCGTCACCCCTGCAGAGGGTCATAACCATAACGTATACGGTCATCATCCTGATGTTGCTCCCATAGAAGCAATGCAATTGAAGTGTCTTGCAAAAGCCCGGGAAGGCTTAAGCGAGTAGCAGTGACAAGCGGATGATGATCCTTCCTTCGAATCTCCAGCAACGGCGTTTTAATACCTTCCGTCGGGAAAACGTCACTTTTTCGAGCACTGATGATTGTGGACGAAACAGGCGCCATTATGTTGGCGTTTTTCTACAGGCGAGCGGTTAACTGCTATGGGGAATCTGCAGCCATGCCTGGCATCTCGTGATCGCACAACTCTCTGTATCCGAAGGAAAACCCAGGCAATTCGGGGCAGGGTAGAAGGACTGCAGAACTCGTTTCCGCGCGCAGTCAGCCAGCGTTAGGGCGCCTCAAAGTTTTCGTAGGCCAGGGAGATCGAATCGCTCCTTGGGTAGCTGACATACACCATCTCGCCATAATTGCTGGCAACCAGTACATAGGGCCACTTGCCGTTTGCCTTTCGCAGTTGCTCGTACAAAGGGTAAAAGAAATCCTTGGTCTGACCCTGCGGATCGTACGGGACTTCACCCAGAAAGATCGGATAGCGCCCACCATTGCATAGCTGGACCCGTTCCAGCTTGATACCGTTTTTTTCCAGCACGGTTCGCGCTGGATGCTGCCAGATGTTGAGGTCGACATCCTCACAGTTGCTGGCTTTTTGAGTGTAGAGCTCAGTGTCCTCGAGGGCTGGGTACGCCATGGCCTGGCTGCACAAGAGGAATAAAGCCAGGGGCAAGAAACGCTGCATCATGATGGTCCGAATGAAGGAAACGATTGTAGGTGCTTTTTGCCGGTTCCAAGGTTCAAAGCTGGACAAGGCTTGCACGGACTTTCTCGCCGAACAAGAGCTGAGCCGGTAGCGTGTGAGTTGAATCTCAAATGTAGCGACATGTCGAGGTACTCGGCGTTCTGAATGGAAATCCAGCTAATGCTGGGACGATGGAGGCTCATATAGGGTCGGGGTTGGTAATATCTTGTTACGCATAATGTATATTATGTTAAACCAGATGCTATGTCAGATATGTTCATGACTTGTCCACTTCCACTAACCCCCGGTCGGTTTTGCACAAAACCCCGGACGGTGAAAAATCAGCCTCTTGCGTTACCATCCTCACATCCTTCCTTAGAGGTGGTCGAGTCTGCATTACGTCGCTGGGTTAACCAACTCCAGCAGGAGCGCAACGGCGTGATTCCGCAGAGCAAAGCGCTGACGCCCGAGCAGCAGAAAATCCAAGAACTGGAGGCTCGAATCGACTGGAGTTGGTTAGCAAACAACCTGGATCACATGCCTACAAACAAGCGACGGTGGAGCGGCCTGACATTCCTAACATCTTGAATCGAGAGTTTGATGTTCCGGCACCGACTCAAGTCTGGTATGGCTTACGAACAGCGTGGCAGGCCTCAAGCATGACGGCCCGAGAAGCGCACCAAGACATCAGCCATTATCTGATGCATCGGTACAACTGGATTCGGCCACATCAATTCAACGCTGGGCTGACGCCAGCTCAGGCCGAGAAAAAACTTAACGTCGTGTCCGGGATCAGTTGACCACTACAAGGCGCCTCGTCGTTTCTAAGAGGAGAGACTAAATCTTAGAATCATTCAAGTCAGCTCTGGCAGAAACGAATACAGAAAGTGTCAGGTCTCCTTCCCTTCTTGATTCCTATCCCCTCCTCTGACGTCGACCAATAGCCAAAGATACCCCCAAGAGTCCAAGGCAGATTCCCACTGCAATCTCAAGCAAATCCCACTACCCGCCAAAGATATGATCACTCTTACGACGTTTAAAGGGTTGATCATTTCATGAGCGTTCCATCAGAAACGACACGGGCATTCATACTTTCCTCGCTGCAAAACATCGGAGTCGCTCAGGACAAGCTCCAAGCCATCAATCACGGTGCGGAAATCTACGGACCGCAGGGGTTATTGGACTCCATACATCTAGTTGGCCTTATTTCAGCCATTGGTGAATGGGTCGACAATTGCGAAGGCAATGCCGAGAGTTTCTTTGATATTCTCGATGATGATCTGTTCGATAACTTTAAAGATATCAATCGAATCGAGTCGTTATTGAATGGAAAATTCGGCCATGTCAGCTTTAGCTCCTGATAGTCAGTACATTCACACCGACAAGATCGAAGGCGTGCCCTATCAGCTTCTGGCGGATAAGGTGCCCACGCCTTTCTATGCGTACAGCGCCACGCAGATAAAAACGGATTTTGCCGAGCTTAAACGCATCCTTCCCCAAGGCATCGATTATTTCTATTCCCTCAAGGCCAACCCGAATAAAACGTTGGTTGCTCTATTGCATCAGGCCGGGACGGGTTGCGAAGTGTGTTCTCTGGTGGAACTGGAGATTGCATTGCGCCAGGGTGTGGCCCCCGGCGATATTATTTTCGTCGGGCCGGGCAAGCACATCAATGAACTAACGCAATGCTGCCTTGCCGGCATTAAAGCGGTGGTGGTCGAATCCATCGAAGAAATGCATTTACTCAATGATATTGCCGCTGGCCTGGGCGTGGTCCAGAACATTGCACTGCGTATCAACCCCGACTTCACCGGCGAAAAAGCCAAGTTGGTGATGAGCGGCAAGCCCCGGCAATTTGGTATCGATGAACAACTGCTGCCGCAGGCATTTGCTGTTCTCGGGAAACTTGTGCAACTGCGCCTGGTGGGGATTCATATTTATCTTGGCACCCGTATTCTTGACTGGCAGGCTCTGGCTAACAACACGCAAAACATCCTGGCACTGGCCGCCACGCTTCAGCAGGATTATGGAATAGACCTCGACTTCGTGGACGTCGGTGGTGGCTTTGGCGTGCGTTATTTCGACAAAGAAAAGGCACTTGACCTGGCCGCCCTGGGTGAGGCACTCCTCCCTGTGGTGAATAACTACCGCCAACGTTTTCCGCGCTGCAAGATCGTTATCGAGCTGGGCCGCTTCCTGATTGCGCGCGCAGGTATCTTTGTCACTCGGGTCAACTACCTCAAGCCATCCCGTGATGAGTGGTTTGCGGTGTGTGACGGCGGTGCCAACTGCCACGGCAGTGCGGCTGGCATCAATTCCTTGATCCGCCGGAACTTTCCGATGGCGCGCCTTGGCCCGCCTCGGCGGAACAATGATCAGCATCGCTACCAAGTGACCGGCCCCCTGTGCACGCCCACTGATCTATTGGGCGAAAACGTCCTGCTGGCCGAACTTCGTTCGGGGGATTTGATCGGTATCGGGCATTCCGGCGCCTACGGTGCCAGCGCATCACCCGTGAGCTTTTTAAGTTTCGGGCATCCGGCAGAAGTACTTGTCGAAAATGACCAGGCTTTTCTGATCCGCGCGGCGGACAGCGTAGACACCCTGCTGGCTCCCCAGGTGTACCAATGTTTATCCCTGGCCCACGGTTGAAGGAATCGCTATGTCTCTGGAGTTCGCGACTTCCCATATCCTGTGGCGCCAGTTTGAAAGAAAAAACGATGCACCTGCCGTAGACGATGGGCAATTGAACGTAGTGAAAGACTTCGTCAACGCTTTTTTTCGCTCTCATGGTCACTCGGGTCAGGCCCAGGACGCCCATGCCCTGCGCTGGTACGCCGCGCAAGACTTGACGTTCAGGACGATGCTCAAGCAACTGGTCAAAGAACTGGACAACCACGTCGTGCTCAATGACCTGGATCTGGTGGTGTTGACCCACTGGACGCCGGACGTAGAGGTCGGCTGCTCAGTGACCAATGCCATTATTCATGAGACGGGCGCCCACGACGCCTTCGGTATGGCCATCAGCGATCATGGCCTGAGCGGTACGTTCCTGGCACTGCAAGTCATCGAGGATTACCTCGGCGACATGAACCATGGCAGCCAGGGGAAAAAGGCTCTGCTGCTGATCGCTGACCAGGATGCCATCCTGTATGACAGCCCCGCCCTGGCCCGTTTAAATCCTGCGCCCAGTGCCTGCGTCGTGATGTTGCGCAGCCTGCCTGGCGAACGTACCGACGGCCAGCCCGCAAGCATCGTGTTCAAACATTATCGAAAAATCGTTTTTCCAGGCACGCATTCGACACTGGATACCCTGCTCGTCACATTGGATATGTTCACCTCCGGGGAAAATCTCCTTCCCCTGCTGATCCTTACCACGCCGTGTTTTGCCGAGCAATTGCGCCAGCATGCGCAGCTGGCAACTCACCGCATCGAGACCTGGGATGAGACGCTGCTCTCTTCGGCCCCCTGGGTCCGCACAAAAGAGCTTGCGACGAGCAGCCAACGCATTTTATGGCTGCTGCCGGAGGGCAAATATCTCGTCTGCGCAGGCTTCGTGGCGGAGGCTTGAGCGTGTATATCCATACGATAACCAGCCTGGTCGCTGCTAATCTCACGCCCCTGCCCGCCCTGGCGGAGAAATATGCCTGGGGTGAGCGCAACAGCAAGATCTTTGGTCGTTTTCATCGGATGGAGTCGGCCAGCCTGTTTGAGCGCGAGGCGTTGCCTGAGCTGATCATGCAGCTGTTGCAAAGGTTCCGGGCCGAATGTCCCCCGGCATTGTTCGAGAAAATTGGCTATGTGGCCTGGGCGCATTCTCTGCATGGCCCCAGCCCTTTTGACCTGGTCCCCTGCCTGGCAAGCGATGTGCGGACGTTTCTGGGGCGCCCGCAGATTGAGTTTTTCTCCATCACCCAAGCGTCGTGCGCATCGGCGCTGGTTGGGTTGAAGTTTCTCGACGCCAAGCTCGCTGCGGCACACACACGGCAGGATAACGTTTGTGGGTTATTGATCACTGGGGAGAAATGCTTCCACGACACGGTGCAATACGCCAATCAAAATGGCTATTTCGGCGAAGCATTTTGCGCCACCCTGCTCAGCGCGACGCCTTCGCCCGGCGCGTTGCGCCTGAGCGCTGTGCACGTCCAGCAACTGGCCGCCTATGGTACGCGCATGCGGGCGACGGATCGCGAGCGTGAGAATGCCTATGATCACGCCTTCATCCCCACCATGCTCGAGACCGTCCACACCGCGCTGCGGCACGCAGGACGGCGTCCTGAAGAGCTGCGTACGCTGATCCCGTACCACATTAGCCCACCGACCTTTGACAGGATCGCCGACGGTGCCGGCTTTGCCCGGAACATCATTTTCCGTCGTCATCTCTACCAATTGGGACACTGCTTTTGCAGCGATGCGTTCGTCAATTTGAAAAGTCTCCTGACGCACCGCGATGACGCCACCGCCGTGGCCCCCATTCTGGCCTTGGCGTCCGGCGTCGCCGGCACTTTTGCAGCCATCGTTCTTGAACTGAATCACGAGGATGAGACATGAGCACGAACCATTTGACCCAATGGCTGGCGCTGGCTGCGCACCAGTTTCCTGAAAAAACGGCGCTGATCGAAGGTGAACAGGCGGTGACTTGGGCCTCACTCCACCAACGCGTGATCAACACCGCTGCCTACTTGCGCCAGCAACAGGTTGAGCGCGGCGACAGGGTATTGGTATGGCTGCCAAGCGGGGTCGATTTCGTCGTCTGCTTCTGGGCAGTGCAATATTTGCAGGCTGTGTTCGTTCCGGTAAATCCGGAGACACCGTTGGCGCGGGTCGCCTGGCTGCTCGATAACGCCGCGTCGCGTTTATTGATCGCCCAGACCGGGCAGGCCGCGGCGTTGGCAGCGGCACCAGGCAACCCCGGCCTGCAGGTGTTGTTCGATAAAGCATCCGATGCGCAAGAGAGCGGTTCGTCACTCCTGTCTCTGCAACAGATAGCGACACAGGATCTGGCAACGCCGTTGCCTGTGCAAGACGCGTTGGATATCGACCTGGCGTGCCTGATCTACACCTCGGGCTCCACAGGCGACCCCAAAGGGGTCATGTTGACCCAGCGCAATATGCTCAGCGCGGCAGACTCTGTCGCCACCTATTTGCAATTGGCGCAAAGCGACCGGATTTTCTGCACGATTCCCATGAGCTTCGACTACGGGCTGTATCAAGCGATCATGACCGCCAAGGTTGGCGCAACGCTGATTATCGAGAAGGATTTCAGCCGCCCGCTTTTTGCCCTTAAACAGCTGGTCAAGCACAAAGCCACCGTGCTGCCGATCGTCCCCACGCTGCTGGCGCTCATCGCACCATTGGCCAAGCGCTATGACTTCTCCTCCCTGCGCAAAATCACCAACACCGCGGCGGCCCTGCACCCCAGCGACATCGACCTGTTGCTTTCGCTCTTCCCTCAGGCCGAGATTTTCTCGATGTACGGGCTGACCGAATGCCACCGCTGTACCTGGCTGCCTCCTGCGCTGCTGGCCAAACACAAAGACAGCGTGGGCTACGCCATCCCGAACACCGAACTCTGGGTCGTGGACGATGACGGCGTGGCACACCGTAGCAACGCCACCGGTGAATTGGTGATCCGCGGCGCTACGGTAATGCGCGGCTATTGGCGCAACCCGGAGCAGACCGCGAACAAATTGCGGCCGGGCCCACTGCCTGGCGAGTCGGTCCTGTACACCGGCGACGTGTGCCGGCTGGATGAGCAGGGCTTGCTTTATTTCTTGTCGCGCAAAGATGACATGCTCAAGACCCATGGCGAAAAAGTCGCCCCCAGGGAAGTCGAGGGTGTGCTCAAACGAATCCCGGGCGTGTTGCAGGTTGCCGTCATTGGCGTCCCCCACCCTATTCATGGCGATGAGATCGTGGCCTGCATCGAGTGCGTCGAGCCTTTGGACATCGCGCCACTCAAAGCCTTTTGCCAGGCCCATCTTGAAGCCTACAAACGGCCACACCGCTACTACTTCAGTGATGCGTTACCCAAAAACAACAATGGGAAAGTTGACCGAGGCCAATTAGCCATTCTCCTGCCGCGCCAGGAAAAAAACCTCAACGTCGGGTGCACACAACACACAGGGAGTCATCATGCATACGTCCACCATTATTGAAGCCATTGGATTGGTTCTGGAGTCCTCGAATCTCTCGGAACTGAGCGCCCGAACCCATCTTGAACGTGACCTGGGATTTGAAAGCGGCCTGTATATCGAACTGATCATGTACCTTGAGGAGCGCATCGAGGACCTGGTACTCGACCCGGCCACGCTGGAGTTCCAGCACTTCGAAACCGTGGGCAGTTTGTCGAACTTCATTGAGCTTCAGCTCGCCAACCGGGCGGCGTGAATGGACGCCTGGTCTGAGCTCATCACGGTGTTCATGCGCTTTGAGGATCAGGCGCAGACCGCCTGGTGCCACCACTCACGGACGTACAGCTATGGTGCGCTCAGCCAGCGTGCGCAGGCGATCGCCGCTGAGATAGTCCGGCAGCAGCCTGTCAGCGAAAGTCCCCTGGCGCCGGTGCTGGTTTATGGCCACAAGTCCTTCGACTTCCTGGCGGCCTGGTGGGCCTGCATTCTGTGTGGTTGTCCGATTGTGCCGGTTGAATCCGATAACGCTCCCGAGCGTCTGGAGCGCATTGTTCAGACGGTTGGTGCACGCCTGATCCTGAACACCGACGCGCTCCCCCTGTTCGTCGCGAGTGCCAAGACCATTGCCCTCGCCGCCCTGCCCTGGCGGCGCCATGAAGACGACGTATTGCAATCTTTACTGGAGGCGACCCGGAGGCGGTTCGATAACGCGAGCGCAATCCCGTTGGCGTACATTATGTTTTCCTCGGGCACCACCGGGGAGCCCAAGGGCATTCAAATCAGCTTGTCCAATCTGGTCGATTTCCTGGCCTGGATACGCCGCGACTTTGCGCTCGACGGGGCTATCACCGGAAATGTGCGGTACTGCTTCGATGTTTCGCTGTTTGAAATCTGGCTCGCCTGGCAGTTCCTGCAACCCCTGTCGGTGCTCGACCATCGCGATTTGATCAACACCCGCAAGGTGATCGCCCAACACGCGCAAATGGCACTGACCTGCTGGGTCTCCACACCGTCGATGGTCCGTCTCTATCTGCTGGACCCGACCTTCAATGCCCAGGCACTGACGCACTTGCAGCGTTTTATCTTTTGCGGCGAAACGCTGCCCAAAGCGATCGTTACCCAGTTATGGGCGCGTTTTCCAGGCTGCCAAGTGATCAATACATACGGCCCTACCGAATGTACCGTGGCGGTTTCACGGGTGGTGATCACCCCGGACATGCTGGCTTCGCCCCTGCCCTTGCCGATAGGCAACGCCAGGCCGGGAGCGGCACTGCGCCTGGCCGACCCCGTGGACGCATGCGGCCGGGGGCAACTGCTGATCAGTGGTGAGTGCGTCGGCCCAGGCTATCTCAATGCGGCGCCTGCGCGTCAGGCCAGTTTCAGCCGGCAGGATGGACAAGCCACGTACGCCACGGGTGATATCGGTCTGTTCGATGGCATCTGGTACTACTTCCTGGGGCGCGAAGATGGCGAGGTCAAAATCCAGGGACACCGCATTGACCTGCATGAAATCGAACACTTCCTGCGCGATCGTAACCTGGTCGTTGACGTGGTGGTCGAACCCTATTGGCGCAAGGGCAATGCCGAGGCGATCCAGGCCTGCGTGATCCTCAATCCAGGTTGCGAGTTGTCGCAGCTTGGCAACGCCATGCAGGCCCATTTCCCCCCGTGGGCTATTCCGCGTTATTGGTACAGCACCCCCCGCACCGTACTGAATCATAACGGCAAACTGGATCGTTCAGTCGCCCGGCAACTGGCTATGGATAAAGGAGAGAAGTATGTTTTTATCGCAAATCAAACCACTGTTTGAGCGGTTGAAATATCAGGACAGCGCGACCGCGCTGATCAACCAGGAAGGTATCTACAGCTTTGCCGAACTGGGCCTGCGCACCGCCGCGATTGCCCGATTGTTAGCGCCATGGGCGGGCCGTAACGTACTGGTCCATGGTCATAAGCAACTGGATGCCGTGGCCGCAATGCTGGCCTGCATCAGCCAGGGATGCTGCTTTACTTTTGTCGATCAATCCAACCCTGTAGCGCGGGTTGAAAAGATTGCCAACCTGATCCGCGCCGAACTGATCCTCACGGCCACGACACACCCAGTGGAGGGCCTGGACCGCTGGCCGCAACGAGTCCTGTCGACTCTGGAAAATGGCGACCCGGCCTCGTTGCCACTTGAACCGGAACTGACTCAGCCAGCGTTCTATATCCTTCCGACGTCGGGCAGTACCGGTGAGCCGAAGGGCGTGATCGTCAGCTATGAGAACTTCGCCGCCTTCTCGAGCTGGTACAGCCCGCTGATTGCCGACGGCATCTCTCACGGATGCCATGTGAGCCATGCCTGCTTCTCTTTCGACATGGGCCTGCTGGACCTCTTCCCGGTGCTTAGCCAAGGTCGGGCCCTGCTGATGCTGGACCATCGACACAATATGCTGCCCCGACAAAATATCCGCCTGATGTCGCGTCACCCGCAGTGCCCGGTCACCAGCTGGTTTTCTACACCAAGCTTTATCGATTTGATGCTGAAAGATCCGTTGTTCAGTCGGGAGCAGTTGCCAGATCTGAAGCGATTCTTCGTGGCTGGCGAACGCGCTGCGCTGGGCTTGGTGCACCAGTTGCAGGCTCGCTTCCCAGGCCTGGAGGTGATGCATGGTTATGGCCCGACCGAAACCACCGGCATGACTCACACTTTTGCGCTCGGCCAGCCGCCCGAACACAGCGCGGGCCTGCTGTCCCTTGGTCCGGTTTGCGGGTTGACCCGGGTCAGGATTGTCGATGCCGACGGCGACAGCGTGCCACCTGGCGAAATGGGTGAGGTGCGCTTGTACGGCCCGCAAGTCGCGTTGGGCTATCAGCCTGAAGACGACCCGCGTAACGACGCCTTCGGTCAAGACGAGTTCGGACGTTACTACGCGACTGGCGACCGGGGGTTCATGGACGAAAATCAATCCCTGTTTATCCACGGCCGGGATGACAACCAACTCAAGCTGCACGGTAATCGGGTCGAACTGGCTGAAATTGAAAGCAGCGTGTGCCGCTGTGTGGAGGTCATCCAGTGTTGCGCGGTGCCGATAAAGGACGACGGTAAGGTCATCGACCTGCAACTTTTCGTTCAATTGCGCGAGGACAATGCGACCCACCGCGAAGCACTGCGCCGCTTCCTGGCAGAACAGCTACCCGCCTACATGATCCCGAAATCCATGTACTTCTGTCAGACCTTCCCCGTGACGCTGCATGGAAAGATCGACCGCCAGCAACTGGTGCAACAACACAAAGCGCTGTCAGCCGCGACTTGATGGCTATCTGCAAGCACATATAAAAAACGGCTCGTCATGACAGTGACAATGCCCGTTACTTTGTGCACCGGCGCCGGGCGGGTGCCAGCGTAAAACGTGTTCTTCGAGAAAAAAGGCGGCACGATGCGTTTCAGTCATATTGGTTATGTGGTTTGCGACAGCGATGCAACTGCTGTCGCGGTTAAACCGTTTTTCCCCGTTGTCGTCCGATACAAAGAATATGTGGCCGCACAAAAAGTGTTCATCACGCTGCTGGCGACGACTGAAGGGAACAGCCAGATAGAGTTGGTAGAACCGCTGGAAAACAATCTCCCCTTGCGCGAGTTGTTGGCTAAATCCGGTAAGTCGTCGCTGCCTTACCATATCTGCTTCGAAGTCGAGGACTTTGACGAGCAACTCAAAACGATGAAGGCCACGGGTTGGATCGTATTGACGCGACCCTTCAATGCCTTCGATGTCAATCACCGTTCCAGCCACCTCTATCACCCTGACGCCGGGGTTATCGAAATCATGTCAGGCCCGCTATGAGTCAACTCTACGATGATGCTTTCACCGGACGATCTTGCCTGCTGGGCTCAGACGCCCAGCAGGTTGCCGACCAACTGCGCAATTTCGGCGATACACGACAGGTCTTGGGCCAGTGGTCGTTCGCCCCGGCCATGAATCATCTTGGCGTGCCACCACGGTACCTGGACACGGCGAGTCACCAGGTGAACAGCCTGGCCTCGCGCTATGAGCTCTATGAACAGGTGGGTTTCGTTTCCCCGGCGCTGATGTTCAGTGCGCCGGGCCCGAGCATGTCGGCCTATGTCGTCGCCGGGCTGGGTAATGAACAGCAGCAGGATGCGTTCTTCGGCCAGTTTCTGGAGACATTGTGCTGGTCGTGCTTCGCAATGACCGAGCCGGCACGGGGCAGCGATGCCGGTGCCATGCAAACCACGGCGACGCGGGTCGACGGTGGGTACCTCATTTCTGGGCAAAAAATGTTTATTGGAAACGGAATAGTCGCCGAAACCGGTGTGCTCTTTGCGCGTACCGCCCCAGGTCAATTGGGAATCAACGCTTTTCTATTTTCGCCGCAAAACCCGGCCATCACCCGTCAACGCCTGGCATTGACTGGGCTTGAAGGCACAAACCTGGCGCATATGCAGTTCAACGATATGTTTATCCCAACAGCCGATGTACTCGGACTGCATTTAAAACCGACCCAGCGTTTTGCGCGGTCGGCGATGGCCACATTCGATGCGCTGCGCCCCTGTGTGGGCGCCCTGGCACTGGGTGTGGCGCGACGCGCATTGCACGAGTGGCAAGCTTGCGTCACGCCTGACCCAGCGCAACGGCAACAGTTGTCGCGATTAAAGCGGCGCTGGCATACCGCTTACCACGAGGCGCTGACGCTCTGTCAGCAGGCGGATAAGCAGCAAGCCCCGGCAAAAAGCCCTGGCATGGTGAAGACCACCAGCGTGATGATTGCCGAGGAGATTGTCAGTCAACTGATCCATGCCTTCCCTGCAGACCAAGGGCCGCTACCGACCGGTCTATGGCAGGCCTTTCGTGATGTAAAGGCCTTTGAATACACAGAGGGAACGCGACAGATCCATCGATTGGGCCAGAGTTTTTCACCCCGACTAGCCAGCCAGGAGTGCCGATGACCATTGCCCTTTTGACACAGGGTCAACTGAGCATCGTCAGTACCTGTGAAGCCATTGTTCCTGATAGCCGACATTTTATTGCCACGCAGCCACCATCATCCCAAACTCATTGGTACCAGCACTGGCCACAAGACGATTGTGGCGAGCGCCTGCACGCCAGGGCCACCGTGGAGCTGTGTCGCAGCGTCGGCAGCGAACCTCATCCCACACAGTTGGTCTACGACAGCCTTTACCCCCCCGCACGCGGCGCCACTCCCCTGCTGCAAAGCCTATTAGCGCAATGCCCGGCGTTTATCGAGACCTGGGGCATCTGCAGTGGGCAATTCGATCCGCAGTACGCAGGTTCGTTGGCAACTCAGGTGCTGCAACCCGGGCAACGGCTGCTTTACCTGTATGACCCATTGCAGCGCCTCAATGGTGATCCCGCGCCTCAACAGCTGACACTGCACTACCTGATTTTTTCCGCACAACCCTTGGGGGTGTGAATGGATATCCAGCTTGCGTCCCTGATCGAGCGCCTGGCACAGCCTTGCGTGATGCCGATGCGTACGGCCGAGTCGTGCCAATTGGCGGCCCTGAAAACCGAGGTGATAACCTGCGGCCCCTACCGCAGCCGAGTGCTGGTCAAGGAGCAGCAGGATCCACACGCCAAAAGCGCGCTGTTGCTGCACGGCTGGGGCGGCCATCCCATGATGCTGTACGAGGCGCAAACGCTAATGCACGCCGGCGGATACAGGGTCTACACGCCCTTCCTGCTGGGCCATGATCCTCACTTCCCTGCCGGATGTGATTTGCCCGGGCAAAGCCCGTTGTTGTTGGCGATGCAGGCCACCTACGGCCCATTTGATAGCGTGGTGGCCCATTCGGCCGGCGGGATTATCACGGCGATGGCCCACTGGCTGGGTTTTACCCTGGACCGGGTTGCATTGCTTTGTGCCCCGGCCTCGCTGTCCAGTCTGTTACAGCACTCCCTCGCGCAGCTACGGGTATCGGCACAGCACCTGCCGCAGCTCAAGGCCTATTACCAAAGCCGCTATCCCCTGCCGGCCGCATTGCAAACCGCACAGCCCTACGCGTTGCGCGGGGCCCGTGCGCTCATCCTGCATGGTTCAAAGGACCAGCGAGTCGACCCTGCCGACGCCAGGCAAATCCAGGCGCAATGGCCGGACAGCCAGTTGCATATGATCGAAGGCACAGGTCACCTGGGTATTCTTTCGCACCCCCATACCCTGCAGGCGCTGACCAGGTTTCTCTGTGCTCAAAACGCCGACCATGAAAAAAGGAATCATCATGTTGGGGCATATTGAATCCATCACCCTGCACATCCCCGAGCAACGCAAGTCACTGGCCGAGGCCGCCCTCTCCCTTGGGCTGAGTGCACTGGACGTCAGGATGTTTTCAAGGTTCTACGGCCTGGAAAGCTTCCCGCGTCAACCTGGCACGGTAGATGATCTGATACGTGCGCTCCTGGAGCAGTTCGTCGCGGCTCATCCTGATATCGTCACGCGCATCCGGCACGTGGTGCATGCGCACACCGTACCAACCCTGCGCCCTTTTCACGAGACGGGCAGGACACTGCTCGACGCCTGCGGATTTGCCGACGACACCGAGTACTGCAGCCTGACGATGGGCCATTGTGCAACCTCGTTGCCTGCCGTGGAGTATGCATGCAGCCGCCTCAGGGACGGGGAATATGCGCTGCTGCTGGTCGGTGAAAAGGCCTTTCATCCAAAAGTAGAATTGCTCGATGACACCACCATCATGGGAGAAGCCGCGTGCGCCGTACTGCTCAGCCGGTCGGGAGCGCACGCCCAGGTCACCGCCCGGTACAGTGTGCAAGCCGGTGAATTCAGTGAACAAAAGGGGAATGAGCCGAAAACCAACCCGGCATTCGCCGAGGCCTATTTCGGGTTTGTCTGCAATGCCATGCGCAGCGCCATGGAATATTTCGATTGCGCCCCGGACGCCCTGGGGTGGATAGCCCCGCATAACGTCAACCTTTCCTCCTGGCAAAAAATCGCCGATGAGCTCGAGATCCCCCGTAGCATGATTTTTCTACAGAATGTGCCCCGCTACGGCCACTGTTTCGGTGCCGACCCCTACCTCAACCTGGCCGCACTTATCCGGGATCAACAGCTTTCTCTCGGCGATAAGGTCATGCTGGTCAGCGTCGGCATGGGCGCGACCTTTTCTTCACTGTTGCTTGAATTGCCCGCAGGCAATGAAATCCCAGTCTTTTGCAACCTCAAGCAATACCCGGATACGAGGCCGAATAAAGTGAGTGCTTAGTTCTTTCTCTACGTGAACGCAACCACTCATGAGCGATATTACCCGCTGCTATCCACAACTTTATGCGCTGTCAGAGCGACTTCTTGCTGCCGGACAGCTCGCGGAACACAACCTCGTCCAGGCGATCGCCTATCTAGATCACCCGGAGCTCCACAGCCTGGCCTGTATTGGCATCCCCTCACGGTTCAATCCGTGGGAAACGCCGACATTTTCCAATGTCAGCTATTCCCGGCACCTGCAGATCATCGAGTACCTGAGCCGAACGGACGCCAGCGCCATGATGCTCTTGCCCGGCGCGTCCCTCAGCACTCGCGCCGTCCTGACCCTGGGTGACGAGCAGCAACAGGCGCGTTTTTTTGCCTGCTTTGCCGAGCGCCCTGCCTGGACATTCTTTGCTATCACGGAGCCCGAAATTGGTTCCGATGCCAGCGCTATCTCCACTGAACTCACGCGCGGTGACCAGGGCTGGCGGCTCAATGGCACCAAGATGCTGATTGGGGGCGCCCTGCTGGCGAGCGTCGGCCTTGTGTTTGCGCGTTATCAACACAGCCGGCGATTGGTGATGGTCTTCCCGGATGACACCGAGCCGACTTTGCAACGTGAGTCATTGGACACGGTCGGCTTGGCCGGTGCCGGGTTGTCGCGCCTGACGTTCAAGGATCATAGCGTAAAGGAAGAGGACATCCTGGGGCACGAGCGCCGCGAACTGCTCCAGGGGCTCAACGCCCTGAGTCAGGTATTCGAACGTCATCGTCCCATGGTGGCGGCCATGGCATTGGGCACGGCGTTCGGCCTGCTCACCGCCCTCGACATCCGCCTCTTACCAACCGCGGCGCGACGCTGGGTCGGCCGGCAATGGCGAAAGTATCACGCGATCTATCAACAGATGCTTACCGCGGCGGAGGGCTACAGCAATGGCCGGCACCAGTATGCCCTCACCAGTCAGCTCAAACGCAATGCCACCCACCTGGTCGAGGAAACAGCGTGCCAGCTGCCCCATTTGCTGGACCGCGACGACTGGCTGGACGATCGCCTACTGCGCAAGCGCTATCGCGACAGTTTTTCGTTCGAATACATGGAAGGCACCAGTAATGTCCATCTTCTCAACAGCTTCCGCGCGCCTGCAGCCCAAGGGATAAGCCTGTGACACTCTGCCTCGATCCTACCGATATCGTGTTCCAATCGTTTGATCACACTGAAGTGCCCCAACCCGAGTGGGACACGGATATTCCGCACTGGCGTTCTTATGCGCAGCACCTCTTCCAGGCCAACGGAGAGACACTCAACCCGCAGCATGACCAAGTGCAGGCCTGGGTCACCAGCCCGGAGCGCGCCTCCTTCAGCGACATGATCACCGCGCTATTGCCCCGGTTGGCCGCGGTCATCGAACCTGGGCGAGTGAAAACCGTGCTGATGGCGCATTGGACGCCAGACCTGCACATGGGCAGTTCGGTGGTGAATGCGGCCATCCATCAATTGGGGCTTTCCGCCTGTCTGGCATTGGCCATCAGCGACCGAGGACCGGACGCTGGCCTGTTCGCGTTGGACGGCCTCAATGACTGCCTGGCCGGTAAGGACGAGGATGGTCTCTTATTGATCGCCGAGCAGAAGAACCTGATGTACTTCTCGCCGTTGATGGCAGCTCTGCAACCGGAAAATAACGCCTGCGTGTGCCTGCTGAATAAGCAGCAGCGCGGGTTGCGCTACCAAGGGTTCAGGCGGACACCCGTGGATCAATGGTCCAGTGAGTCGCTCCTGCGGGCGATCGAGCAACTGGGACTGGTCAAGGAGCGCCTGGTCTTGATTGGCCCGGCCCGGTTACTGGAGATCGCGCCTGTCGGCACCCAGTCGTTCGCCGTCAACCCCCGTTTGCTGTGCGCAGCGCCTTTCGTTGCCTTGCGCGCCCTCTGGCAGCCGCAATGCGACTACCTGCTGATCAGCGAAAACGACAACGGAATCAGCCTGTGCGGGCTCGCCGCCGAGGAAGGTCCACGATGAACATCGCTTCGCTGGCCACTTATATTCCACCCGCCAGGGTGCACATCGACCAGATTGTCGCTCACCGTGGCGGGAGTCCGTCGGAGGCCCGTACATTTACCCAACTGTTCGGTATGGGGGAGGCGTCAACCCTGGCAAATGAAGAAAGCGCCGAAGGCTGTTTCCATACCGCCCTGCAACAGTTGGGTGAAAGCCTGGATGACGGAGAGAAAATTGACGCGCTCATACTGGTCCAGGGCCTGCCCGCTCGATCCTCTCGCCAAAGCGTCAACCTGTCGACCCTGCGCCAACAGTCACGCTTTGTCACGGCGGACGCGTCCCTGCTGACCCTCAACCAACAGAACTGCGCCACTGTCTTCTGGGGATTACGCCTGGCCAAACGATTGCTGGCGAGCGGCAAGCACCGCTGCGTAGCGCTGCTGGTGGGCGACACACTGGCTGACTTCGATCTGGCCGAGCGCTATATCCCAGGCTGCACATTAATTGGCGACGCCTTCGTGGCCGCCCTGCTCAAGCCCGGTGGCGGTCAACGCAGGGTGTCGGGCATCCAATGTTTCTATCATCCCGGGTTCTGGCAAGGGCTGGATGGCAGCCGTGAGGATACCAAGCGCTTCTACCAGTCCCACAACCACCTGGTTGCGCACGCGCTGGGACACTACCCCGAGGACCTGCGCAAGCAGGCCTGGCTGCTACCGCACAATATCAACCGCCTCAGTTGGCAGACCTGGCTGCGTCTTCCGGACAACCGTCATCAACAGGTCGCCACGGACCTGCTGAGCCAGTGTGGGCATTGCTTCAGTGCCGATCCCCTGCTCCTGCTCGATCGCTATCCTCCTCAAGAGACCGGACGCCCTGCCCTGCTGCTATCGGTGGGCCTGGGCGGCTGGGTAGGCTGCGCCGCCATCACTTCAGACACCTTGGCGGAGACCGCCCATGCCCAATAACCCCGGCACTATTGCGACCGTCAAGCCGTCCGCCGCCAAGTACGCGCAGCTGGGCTTCCTGAAAATTGCCGAAAGTGCCTGTCGCCAGCACGGGGATAAAGTCTGGATCGGTGAGGAGGAGCATGCTGTATTGCTGCTGGCCGGCGCTCGACATCTGCGGTTCTTTCTCGAGAACGAAAGCAGCTTTCATAAGGAACTCGACAATGGCGCTTCAGTCAGGCGCTTACTGCTGGGTCAATCGCTGATCACCGCGCGTGAAGGTGAAGAGTGGCTCCTGGCTAGAAAGCTGACGACACCGCTGGTCAATCCAAAATCAGCACTGCTGAAACAGGGTACTCGACTCTCCGCCCAGTGGCTGGTCGACACGCTCCATGACCCGGAAAAAAACTCAATGCAGGAAATCTGCCTGCAATGGGCGCTGATGTGCGTCGCGCAAGGCTTCGTCGGCGCAAGGCTTGGCTATCAACAGCTTGATGAGCTGATCAATCACTTCCGCCGGATCTACCTGCAACTGATTGTCGCCGAGCCAACCGAAGATTACGCCGTGTTAAGCCAGCACCCTGCCCTCATCGCGTTCCGTGAGACGCTTGAATCGATGATCGGGCCGTTGGTGACGGGCGCGGGCGATGGGGAGGTCGACATGTTGGTGCGCTTTTGCCAGGCGCTGGATGTCAGCGCCCACCCTCAGGAACGCGAACGGGCGATCAGCCTGTTGCTGGGTAACCTGGTCGCCAGCGTGGATAACACCGGGATCGCGCTGTTGTGGTGCCTGGCTCACCTGTCGCAGCATCGCCACTATCAGGATCAGGTCCGGGAAGAGTCCCGCCAGGGCAAACGCGACATGGCCATCGCCATCGTCAAGGAATCGCTGCGTATCACGCCGGTGACGGCCTTCTTCGAGCGCGGCACCCTGGATCCGCTGGAGATTGACGGCGTGGGAATTGCGGCCGGCACCAAAGTGCTGTTTTCCCCCTGGTTGGTGCATCGCAATGCCGCCTATTGGCCCGAACCGCTGAGCTTCAGGCCCGAACGTTTTCTTGAAGGCCGGAAAATTCCACGCGAGCACTTTGTACCCTTCAGCATGGGCAAGCGAAACTGCGTGGGCATGGCGCTCGCACTCGACCAACTCACGACGGCCGTTGAAGCACTGTGCGGCCATTGTCGTTTCTCCCTGGCGCCATCGACCGCACCCGCGGCACTCACACCGCTGTATGGGCTGAATGTAATGCCCAGAGGGCCCATTTGTTTCACCATCGAATCCGTTGACAGGGTCAGCCAGCATGAATGCATCGCCTAACGTGGCGGGAGACGCCATCCCGCAACTCAGTGTGTTTTGTTTTTCGGACGTGGCCCGAGACAGCTTTGCCGAAAAGTATGAACAGTTACTGAGTACCGCCAGGCTGGCGGATGAACTCAACTTTCATGCGATCTGGACGCCTGAGCGTCATTTCCACACGTTCGGCGGGATGTTTCCCAATCCTTCCATCATCAGCGCCGCACTGGCCGCCTGCACCCGGCGTATAGGGATCCGTGCAGGCAGCGTGGTGCTCCCCTTGCACGATCCGCTGCGCGTCGCTGAAGAGTGGGCGCTGGTGGATAATCTTTCTCGTGGCCGGGTCGGCATCGCGTTCTCCGCGGGCTGGCAACGTAACGATTTTGTGCTCAACGCGCAGAATTACCGCCAACGTCATGAGGTGCTGTTTACTTCCCTGGAGCAGGTCCAGTCATTGTGGCGGGGTGAATCCGTGACGCGTCACGATCTCTCCCTGCCAGGACACCCGGAGCCGGTGACGTTGCAAACCTGGCCACCCGCTTATCAAGACACAATTGGCGTTTGGATCACGACGGGGAGCAATCCGTTGTTGTTCAGCGAGGCCGGAAAACGCGGCCTGAACGTGTTGACCCATTTGATAGCGCAAACCCGTGAACAACTGCAGGAAAACTGCGCCAGCTATCGCCTTGCACGCCAGGTTGCCGGGTTGGACCCAGCGGCCGGCAAAATCACGCTAATGATGCATACCCAGGCCGGAGAGGACCGGCAAGCGCTGTTGCCACGCTTGCGGCCGGCCCTCACCGGCTACCTGCAAGCGTTCATGCAGTTGTCTGAGAACCTCCATGAACCCTCTACGCTGGCTCGGGAGGCCAGTGATAAGAAACGGGCCTACACACTCAAATTGGGGGTGGAAAAGTACCTCAGCCACTACGGCTTGTTTGGCTCTGCCGCAGAGTGCCTGGAGCAGTTGAGGCAGCTCAAGCGTGAGGGCATCGATGAAGTAGCAGGGTTAGTGGACTTTGGCATGTCTCAGGACAGCGTGGAAACAACGCTGCGTACACTCGCGACATTACTGTGAAATAAGGAGATTGTATGAACACGATGAAGATGGTGTTGGCACTGCTGGCCGGCGCGACCAGTTACACGGCATTGGCCGCCGAAAAAACCGTTCCGCTGAACGCCTTCAACAGCGTTGAAGTCCGCCAGGGCATCAACTTGACGATCAAATGCGCGGCCACCTCGTCCATGGTGGTATCAGGCTCTGCCGATACGCTGGGCAAGCTCCAGGTGACGACCAACGATAAGGCGTTATTGCTCGTGAATGATGCCGCGAAAAATGATCGCTTGGTCTCCCATACGCTGGATATCACGCTGTATACCAGCGCGCCGCTGACCGGGCTGACAGGCACGGCCGGGGTCAAGATCGTGGCGCCTGCCTGTGCTGTCGATCAATCCAGGCTGGCGGTCGCCGGCAGCATGGGTGCAGACATCCAGATCGAGGGCAAGACCGGTGAGCTGGTGCTTGACCTGGCAATGGGTGGCACCTTCAACAAAAAGCCGCAGCCGTTTACGGCGGATGTGGCCAATGTGCGCATGAGCATGGGGGCGGAATCGTCCCTGTGCGACATTCCGAAGATCAATGGCAGCCTGTCTGCTGGTGCCCGGATATCGGTCAGCCCATCGGCTCAGGTCGATACGGGGGCCACGGGCAGTTTCGCCAGCGAAGTTTCAACCTCAGGTTGTTCGTGATCGCTCGGGAAACCTGCCAAGCTCAGTTTTCCAGCCGTGAGAACTGAGCTTGCTATCAGGGGCAATGTAGCTGCCATTGAACCAACGGTTGTTGCGGGCCGACGATCGCCCCATACGCCAGACAAAAACGCCCGTCCCCTTGTACCTGGCAATAATGAATCTGCCCGCTACTGGCTGGGGGGGCGACCATAACCCGTGCCATCCCGCTCGCCCCCGCCTGCGGGATGACAGAAAAACTCCCGAGCGGTTGCGTCAGCCCCGTACCCCGGGCTTTCAGCCAGGCCTCCTTGATACTCCAGAGCTGGGTAAACCGAGTGACGTAATTGGCTTCGTCAAGCGCCAGCCAGCGTTGCTCATCCGGGTGAAAAAAACGCTGGGCAATCGCCTTTTTTACCGCGACCTTTCCGCTGACGCGTTCCAGATCAACTCCGACCTCATGCTCCCGGCATAGGGCGATTGCGGCCGAGTGAGCGCTGTGGCTCAGGTTGAAATGCAGCCAGGTGTGTTCTGGCAGCCACGGTTTGCCGGTGGCTGTCCTGGCGATGCGCACCTGATCGACCGGGATCGCCAGGTAGGCCGCGAGCACCTGATGCAACCAACGTTGCGCCTGTTGGCGAACCGTCATTTGCGGCAGCGCATCGTTAAAGTGCTGCAGCAGGCAGACACCCTGGCCGTCGATCAACTCAGGCAGGAGATTGCAGCGGTAAATTGATGGTGACTTTGCAACCGGTCTGCTCATGGCGATTTTCCAGGGACAAGTAACCGCCATGGCTTTCGGCAATTTGCCGGCACAGGATCAGGCCGATGCCGGTGCCATTGGGTTTGGTGGTGTAGAAAGGTACGAACAGATTCTTCGGATTCGTCAAGCCTACGCCTCGATCGAGGACAGTGATCAGTAAGCGCCCTTTCTCCTCGGCCCATTCGATATCGATACTGTCGGTGCTACTGCCCATCGACTCATCGGCGTTCTTGATCAGGTTGATCAGTAACTGGTGAATCTGTACCCGGTCGAGGTGAGCCATCAACGGACGCGGTCCGCTCAGGGTAATCACACGGTGGGAAAACAGCAGCGGCAGCTCCGCCACCAGGGCCGTCAAATCCACCCGTTCCTTCAGCGCCGGCGCCAGTTTGCTCAACTGCCGGTAGCTGCTGATGAACGCGATCAGTTCGCGGGCCCGCCGGTTAATCAGATCGATGCCCTCAGTAAACCCCGCAGGCAAGTTGTCTGAATGATGCCGATAGTGCTGTTGCAGCATCTGACTGATGGAGGCGATCGGGCTGAGGGAGTTGTTGATTTCGTGGCTTATCACGCGGAGCAGATCCTGCCAGGCTTTCTGCTCCTCCTGACGCAACATGTCGTCGACATCACTGACAAACAGCAACACGTTCTGCACACCGTCCACCATGTAGGTGTCACTGGTCACTTTGTACCGACCCGGCCGCCCCTCATGATCGGACACGACGGGCTGGTCCGTATTGGCATTTTGCAAAAGATTGTCCAGTTGCCAGGCGCTGGCCGTATCGCCAATCAACTTGTCCAGTGAGGTGCCGAGCATCCGCGAGGCCGCATCATTGCACCAGATCAGCCGATGACTGCCGTCCAGGGCATAGATGGCAACCGTGATGTTGGAGATCACCTTCTGCAGCAGGAAATCCATTTCCCGCTGCTGTTGGCGGTGGCGCGACAACTGGCAGGAAATGTCATTGATCTGCTCAATGACACCCTCGAAAACCCCCGTTCCGTTGGTCACCCCACGCAGGCTGAAATCTTCCTGCTCCACCGCTTCCAGCAAATTGGATATGACGTTGATTTTGTAGATCAACTGCTGAAAAAAGTGATAGCAGAAATACACCGTCGTCACACACAGCACGAACAAGGTGAAAAGCTTGAGGTAAACGGACTGGTCAGGAAAAAACCAAAGCAGCAGGTAGGCAACGATTGCGCCGATCGGTGCCAGGCTGCACAGCAACAGGTGGCGTACTTCAAATGACTGAAAAAACTTACGCATGACAGATTTTTAGTTTTTCCAGCCGGCGATAAAAAGCGCTGCGACTAAGCCCCAGTGATTCCGCGGCCTTGACCGCATTGCCGTCATACTGGCGCAGACGCTGTAGCAGTAAGGTTTCTTCGGCTTCGGCCAGGGTGCACGCGTCCGTCAACCCTAACGACGATTCATTGGCCGGACGTACTTCGCTGCGCGATGATACCGAAGACGGCAGGCAGAGGTCTTCGGCGTCAATCACATTGGCGCGACATAGCAACACAGCGCGTTCCAACAAGTGACTCAGCTCCCGGATATTCCCGGGCCATGAATACTCCAACAGCGCCTGGCGCGCCTGCGGTAACAAGGCTGGCCGGGGTTTGTTGTATTTACGCGCAAAACGTATCAGGAAGCGCTCAGTCAGCGGCTCGATATCTTCCAGCCGTTCGCGAAGCGGCGGCAGTTGGATTTGAATCAGGTTCATGCGATATAGCAGGTCCTGACGGAACCGCCCCTCCGCCACGGCCTTGTCCAGGTCAGAGTTGGTGGCGGCGATGATCCTGCATTGGGTGGTCTGGGTGCGCGAAGACCCGACACGCTCAAATTTCCGCTCTTCCAGCACCCGCAGCAATTTCACCTGCTGTGTCAGGGGCAAGTTACCGATTTCATCAAGGAACAACGTCCCCTTGTCTGCCAGTTCGAAACGACCGATACGATTCTCCCGCGCATCGGTAAAGGCACCTTTTACGTGGCCAAACATCTCGCTTTCAAATAACTGCTCGTTGATACACCCCATGTTCACTTCGACGATGCTGTGTTCGGCACGCGAGGAAATCTGGTGAATGTAACGCGCCAGCAGGCTTTTACCGGTGCCGTTTTCTCCCAGGATCAGAACGCTGGTGTCGGTGCCCGCCACCTTTTCCACCAGGCTGATCAAGCGCTTCATCGCTGGCGAGCGGACCACCCATTGGCTGTCCATGTCATCTTCGAGTGCCAGCTTGAGCAGCTTGTTTTCTTCCCGCAGGCAGTTGCCTGAACGACGCGCTTGGCTCATCGAAATCTGTTGCTGAACGATGCTCAGCAGGCGCTCGTTATCCCAAGGCTTTTGAATGAAGTCGGCCGCGCCCCCTCGCATGGCATTGACGATGATGTCGACACTTCCCCACCCCGTCATCGCGACGGCCGGCAGGCAATCATCGAACTTCTTCATCTCGGCCAGCAACTGCAAACCTTCCATGCCTGAGGTGGTGTCTTTCTGAAAGTTCATGTCCATCAAGACCAGATCGACAGGCTTGGCGGACAAATGCGCAAGCAGGCGATCGGCTTGGGTTTCCAGGGTCACGTCGTACCCTTGCATGCGCAATAAGATATCGAGGCTGGTCAGGATTCCCGTGTCATCGTCGATAACAAGGATATGTTTCTTATCATTCATCTCAAGCATCCTGCTTAGAGCGCCTTGCCCCTGGGGAGCAAGGCAGTCGTTCATTCATAACGAATCGCGTCGGCGGGCGACATATTGGTCGCCCGTCGGGACGGAACCCAGACCGCCAGGGCCACCACCAGCGTAATCATCAGCGCCACCATCCAGAACAGAAGCACAAAAGGCGTGTTTCCGTTACCCAGGACACGGGTCAGTTTGGGCGCGACGAAAAATGCCAGCGGCAAGCCGATGATCAGACCGGTCAATAACTGCTTACCGCCCTGGACCATCAGCATACGTAACAAATTACCTTCAGTGGCCCCCATGGCCATGCGCAAGCCGATTTCCTGGGTACGCTGATTGATCAAGTTGCACATCACCGCATAAATCCCCGTTGCCGCCAGTATCATCGCTACCAGGCCAAACAACATGAAAAGATTGGCAATAAAATGCAAGCCGGCTGTATTACGGGCCAAGCGCTCACCCAACGTCTGGATCTGATTGACAGAAAGATCGCTGTCCACCTGACGAACCGCGTTGACCAGGGCGGGCCCGATCGTTTCCGCGTGCTGGGATCGTAGCACCAGCATCAATGAGGGGGCGGACTGCTGTTCCAGAGAGCGATACACCGTGGTGCGGTGGCGGAATGCGCTGAAAGGTCGACCATGAATAACACTGGGCGCCACACCGACTACGGTGTACCAGCGCTGGTCATCGGTATCGCGAAAACGCAGGCGCTTGCCAATCACATCACGCTCGCCCGGCCAGAACTGCTCGGCAAAGGACTGGCTGACGACGACCACCTGTTGTGAGTCCTGGGTATCCCCGTGGACAAACTCCCGCCCCGCCTTAGGCGTAATCCCCATCGCCGACAAGCTACCCGGCATCACCTGCACATCGTTGACCATCGGGTAAGACCAGCGCTCGTTCCTATTGTTGGTCGATGCGTCGACTTCTACCTGGCGCGGTACGGTGAACTGACCCACGGCACTGGTGGTCAACGCTGCGTTTTCAACGCTGGGGATCGCCGCGACAGCGTCCTGCAAGCGCTGGTAGAACAGGATACGGCTTGCATCATCAGGGTAACTGTTCGCGTTGAGATGGATTTGTGCAGTCAGGTAGTCACGAGGGTCGACACCGTAATCAGCGCGGGTCGCCTGGTAGACCAAGAGTGCGAACAACGCACTGATACACAGGATCGAGCAAGAGAGCCCCACTTCAACGATCACCAGGATCCGGGAAACCCGACCTGCGCCACGGCTCTGCGCACCACGGGTGCCATCTCGCAGCACCTCATTGAAGTTGCCACGGACGATTTTCCAGGCCGGCAATGCACTGGTAAGTACAGCGGTGATAACCACCAGGACAAGCGCATTAAGGACCAATACATTATCGAGTGACAGTTGCCACCAGAAAGGAATCTTATTCGGCACGAAACCCGGCAGTATCGAATTGGTGATTTCCAACCCCCATGCGGCCAGCAGGACTGCCACGACACCCGATAGCAAACAGATAAACAAGCTCTCCAGCATCATTTGCAGGACAAGACGCCCTGCGGGAGACCCCAGCGCGACCCGGATGGCGATCTCTTTGGCTCGCTCGGTCGTCCTGGCCAACAATAAATTCCCGACATTGCAGCACGCCAGCAACAGCACAAAGCAGACGGCAAACAGCATCACGATGAAGATTGGCGTGGTCTCTTCACCCATGAAGTTTTCCTGGAACGTCAATGCCTGGGCGGAAAGCCCTTTATTGCTTTCCGGGTACTCCGACGCCAATGCCTGCATCACTCTGTTGAGGTCGCGGTTGGCATCCCCAAGGCTCACTCCCGGCTTCAAACGTGCGTACACCGACACTTCCGGCGCACCTTTACGCTCCAGGTACTGTGAGGGAACAAGCTGGGAAGGCAACCACAGATCATGGAAGAAGGGAAAGGCAAAGTTTTGCGGCATGATGCCGACGATGCGGGTATGTATGCCATTGATCCGGATATCGCGGCCAATCAGTTGCTCATCGGAAGCGAAGTAGTTTTGCCACATGGCATAGCTGATCACCGCGACAGGCTCAGCCCCCGCCTGAACGTCCTCTTGATTGAGCAAACGTCCTCGAAATGGCTGGACAGCGGTATAGGAAAACAGCTCTGCGGTGTTCCTGATGGCCATGTACGAAACAGCCTTGCTGCCATCGCTGATATCCGCGCGCTCGGCATAGAAATAACCCATGTCCTCGAATTGGGTGGAGCGCGCCTTGAGATCGCCGTAGTCCATGAAGTTCAGTCCGGAATCACTCAGACTGACACCGTTCACGGTCGGATTGATCAACACCATACTTTTCCCATCAGGATAAGGAAGCGCGGTGAACATGATGGTGTTGATCACTGAAAACATATACAGGGTCAGTGCCAGGCCACAGGACATGATAAGCACGGTCACAAACGTGAAGCCGGGGCTTTTCAGGAGCAGGCGCAAGGCATAGCGAATATCGAAAAGCATTTTATGCTTCCTTCACCAGGGTCAGTTGGCGCGCCTGTTCTCCATCGCCGACGACCTTTCCGTCGGACAGGACAATATTGCGCTGCGCACGCTCAGCCGAACGAGGGTCGTGGGTCACGATGCAGATCGTGGCCCCTTCTTCATGCAACTTGTCGAGGATATTCAGTACCGCTTCTGCATTGTTCGAATCGAGGTTACCGGTGGGTTCGTCCGCCAGAAGGATGGACGGGTTACCCACGATGGCCCGGGCGACAGCGACGCGCTGCTGCTGGCCGCCTGAAAGCTGTGAAGGATAGTGACGACTGCGGTGGGACATGTTGACCTTGGCCAGGGCCTCGGCCACCCGCTGTTGGCGTTCGGTTTTGGAAATATCACCGCGGTACGTCAGCGGCAGCGCGACATTTTCTTCGATCGTCAGATCGCTGATGAGGTTGAACGACTGAAAGATGAAGCCAATGTCCCGGTTACGCACCTGCGCACGCTGTTTCTTGGAAATGTTGTCGACATTTTGCCCTGCCAACTGATAAGTGCCGCTCGAAGCCGTATCCAGCAACCCGAGGACTGAAAGCAGCGTCGACTTCCCACAACCGGAGGGCCCCGATATGGCCACGTACTCACCCTTGGAAATGGTCAGCGTGATTTTGCTGAGCGCATGGGTTTCAATTTCATCGGTGAGGAAAATCTTGTTTAGGTCAGTCAGTTCTACCAAAGGTTCCATCATTACTGTCTCCAGGGCATTGTTCCGGTAGCCGGCGTGAGCTGCATCAGTTGGCAATTTGAATCTGTTCGGCACCCTGCCAGGCGGTGCTGTCACTGAGAATTATTCTGTCGCCAGCTTTAAGCCCGCTGGTGATCTGGATGTAGTCAGCAGAACCCTGCCCGAAATCCACTTTCAATTTGGTCGCTGAACGATCTTTTTCATCCAGCCGGTAGAGCGTAGAAGGCAGGTTATTCTGCGCGAACGGTGGGCGCTCGACATACAACGAATTATTGATTTTCGTCACCGCGATCAATCCATCCACGCTCAGGTCGGGACGTGCCTCCTGTGGCAGCGGCTGATCGAACGTCACATCGACCTTGACCGTACCGTTGATCACCGCGGGATCAACCCGCGATAACACACCCGGGAACCGGCTCCGGCCCGTGTTGATCGTGACGGCCTGGCCGACCGCCAGATCGCGCGACTGCAACTCGGGCACTTTGAGCTCGGCGTATAACTCCTTCTCTTTAGCCAGGCGAGCGATATCACTGCCGACCGTTACCCGCTGGCCAACCTGAACTTTCACGTCTTGCAAAATGCCATCTATCGGCGATTTAACCTTGAGCGAATCAACCTCCTGCTGACTCAATGCAACCAACGACTCCATTTTGTTAAGGCGGATAATATTAGCCTTTATTTCTGCCTCGACGCTGAGTCTAAGCGTCTTTAGCCGTCGTTCTTCGAAACTGACTTGCTGAGTATACTGTTCCGTCAGAATACGCGTGGTTTCATACTCCAATCTGGGCACCGCCAAAATATACTTTGTCTGGGCAGCGAGGCGCAGTGAAGAACTAAGTAGCCGGCTCTTCACGTCCAACATCAACGCCTCTTGATTTAGCGTTTTATTTTGCAGCTCGGCGTTTTTGGCCTCGGTTTCTGCTCGAAGTGCCTTAAGCTCCAGTTGCCGCTCCTGAAGTTGCTGCTCCAACGTCGGGTTACTCATGACCACCAGCAACTCGTCCTTGCTGACCTTCATCCCCGCCTTATAAATGACTCGCTCCACCCGAGCGTCAACGTTCGCCGCCACCCAATTGATGTCCAAAGGTAAAAGTACACCATTGCCCCGCACCTCGATGGCAAAGTCACCGAACTTAACCTCGGCAACCGTGACGCTGCTGCGAGCAATTTGGTAAGGCGAAAACTGATAGTTGTAGATCACCAGCAGAAGGATCAACAACAAGACACCACCCACCATGGCGTTCCTGTGCTTCTTGAGTACACGCTTTTTTCCCTGTTGCGGGATAGAGATATCCATAAAAAACACCAATATTAACCACCTGGATTGTTTGCAGCACATTCCATGCCAAGAGTAGAGAGTGATCATAACCTCTTGATATTCATTGAATAAAATTCTCGGAAAGACGAGAGCAAGTGAAGACCGAGGCCGCGACGTCTCATTTTCGAAACGGCAGCGAAACGTGCACTACGGATTGGCTGTTATTTATGGGAAAGCCGCATGAAATCAAAATCCCAATAATGGAACGCAAGGTAATACCCCGCAAAAAAAGTATCCCGAAAATGGGACTTCAATTTCCCTAAATCGAGAGCAGCACAAAAAGCCCTTAATAAACAGTTGGTTATGATGACGCAAAAACTGGCATGGCAATTGCCATAGCGTGAGGGAGTCACAGCCTATCCGATAATAAAAAACTTCACCATTGGGCCTGCAGAACGGAGTCTGTATGTGGGACGTTAAAATCTCGAATGCTGAGAAGACCCTCTTTACGCAAAAAATAATGGATGACCTGTACACACGTCATTTTCAAATCTATGGCAAGCATGCACATACGGAAAAGGCGCTGTGCATTGTCACGGTGATCAATTACATGGTCGAAAATATTTCGGAGGAAATCACCTTGGAAGACCTGGAGAAAATCTGTGGTAAAACCCGATTCGATATTTGTCGCGTGTTCAATCTGTTTTATGAGGTCACCCCGATAAAATGGATGTGGAAGGTCCGCCTGGCGTTAGCAAAAGAGTTCATCAACCTGGCCCCGGAATGGTCATTGACCGACATCAGCTACGCCTGTGGCTTTTCGTCCCTGCCGCATTTTTCTCGAAGCTTCAGCAAGGCCTACAACGAAACGCCACTGAGATTCAAACAGGACGTAATGAAATCGACCGGCCAGAAAGTGAAGAAAGAATCCTCCGAATATGATTTTATTTTTGGCATTCAACGAAATGGTTTCTCACGCAATATGCTGCTCAACAACATAAATTCATTGTAAGTAATAAGTCCCGCTGGATCCGCCTCCCTCAGTCACTCGCACAACCGCAGATATGAAAACTCAGCGTCATGGCGCAACGGATCTCCCCTTGTCGGGAGAAAGCAAAAACCGTGGTCGAGGCGACAGTCACTTGCGGTTGAAAGAATAGCGAGTGCTTGGGGGACGGCAGGAAAAGTACGCGGGCGATCTGAGTCGCTCGGTTATCAGTGGCAATCAGCGCCCTGTACGTTTGATACCTATACGAAAACCGCTGCGCAGACACAGCGCCGGATCAACCATGGCGAAATAATCTTCCTGCGCGGTATTGTCCAGAAATCTGGAAATACGATTGAACACCGTGGGATCGCGCAGGGCTCCATTGTGGCCTTTTCCTTCGGTTATGATCAGCTTGCTTTTATCCAGTGCGTAGTTAAGTACCATGGCTTCTTCCAAGTCGATACTCACGTCTCCCTTATCATGCAATATCAGCACCGGCTGTTTAATTTTTGCAATGAGCTCCGGCCCGATTTTATCCGGGTGTACGCCGTACCGTAGCTGATAGAGCCTTTTCATCGACATCGCAATGTTGCGCGGTAGTTTATTGTTAAGCACATAATTATCCAGGACCTCACCAAAACTGCAGGGGCTACTGATCAAGATCATTCTCTTGAGTAACAATCCCTGGAGTGCGGCCATGCACCCTACCAACCCGCCGGAGGAGTGCCCGACCACCACCGAGAAAGGACCGTATTGTCGCTCGATATCGATGACCGCCCTGGAGAGATCGTAGAAAGACACACCCTTGCCCGGGGATACGCCATGGGCTGGCAGATCAGGCACAAAAACACTGTACCCCTTTGCCTGCAAGCGCTGGGCAAGGTGCCTGAGCATGATGCCTCGCCCATCCCAGCCATGCAGTAGCAAGACTTTCTCTGCTTGCTTCGCGGATTGAGGGTAAATGAACATTTTTACGAAGGTCTGCCGCCAGGTGAAATTTTCCTGTTGGCATTGGCTGAGCAGTATCATCTCGGCGGGTTTATAGGGCAACGGTCGGGTCTTTTCAAACAGGCGCAATGCGCACATCGCTGAAAGATAAGAAGACATCATGTTCAACGAGTAGAGATCGAACAACCTTATTAAACGGCACACACGAACATAGTGAGTCGTTGGCCGGACACGGGCCTTCATCAACAATTTCGGCCGACGTCGCAATACCACCAGCACGCGAAAGTAATTTTGGTGAATCAGCGACACTATCAGCAACAACGGATAGATCGCGCTAAATAACATGTTCGCTCCCGATTTTATTTGCCAGCCGCCAGTATTCGTTGGCAAAGGCCAAGAAATTAATCGCACTGAACGTGATGATGATACTCATGATGGCATTCAAGCTAGAGAAGCGATCCCAACCGACCAATAAAACGATCACCATGAGCAACTCGATGATCACCGTCAGAATCAGCACCCGACGCGCCTGGTCAAGTTGCTCAAGTAAAGCTTGCAACGACGCCACGAATGCCGTGAGAAAGAACGTCGGTAATAAAATCAGCATCATCTGTTGACTGGCGTCCCTGATCGTCCCGTTGCCTGAAAGAATGCCGATCAACGCGTCCTCACTCAGGTAGACCCCGACGGTGAGCACGGCATAAAGCCCGCCAATGAACATCAGTCCGCGATGCAAGAGTCGCCTCAAGCCCTCGCCGCTACTGATTGTCAGACGCTGGTTTACCAAAATCGCCAGAGCAGAGCCGCATGCCACGGCGGGAATGACGATGAACATCCTGATCTTGGTAATGATCAGGAACGCGGCGACATATTGCTCACCCAATGTTCCAATCAGGGGAAACACCAGCAATGAACTGAAGAACACCACGATAAAAGATACGAAGATCGGCAGGCCAACCAACTGCAGCAGCCCTTTCAATCGGGCAAGGAACGCATGCGGACGATCGTCCTGCTGCTGACGACCGACACGCCACACCAGCAATGTCGCAACGGGCATCAACAGGCCGGACGCCAAGGCATTGGCCACGATGATGGAATAGAAGCCCAAGCCGTAGACGTGGTAACTGATGTAGCAAATACCGGCGTTCAGGACAATATAGGCAATGACTAGAAACATGCTCAACGTGCTCTTGCCCTGCCCTCGCAAGGCGCTGTTGCACATTTCCAGATGAATGAACGGCAAGATCGAAAGGAAGTAGAGGGGAAGCGCTTCCTGATAAAAGCCCCCACCGGATACAGGCAGCAGCTTCTCCAGCCAAGGTGCGCAGAGTGCGATCGCACCACTGAGCAAGGCCACGACCAAGATACCCAGCACAGACAAAATGGACGTGGCTACCAGCACTTTCTGCCTTGACCAAAGGTTCAGCGACCTTGCACTGAATACCTGGTTAGTGATCGCCAGGCACTCGAGAATAGCCAGGAACAAAAAGCTGAATGGTTGGATCATCGACAACCAGTAAATCGACGTTGTCTCGGCGCCATGCCCCAAAATAGCGGTTTGGATGTTCTGTGAAAAAGACACAGCGACGGCAACGACAATCATTGGCCAGGCAAGCTTGAGCAGGTCCGCAATATCCCTGCTTGCTCCCTGGCGCTGCGACAGGGTCAGGTCCGGTGATGTGTTCACAGGGCCTCCCCCACGCTTGCGTGCCGTGGCAGGGTGTAATGCCTCGTCGTTTTACCATGCAGGCTGTAAATCATCATCGAGAGATAAGACAGCGTGTGCGTCGCGCCCAACAAATAGCCGTGGCCTCCCATCAGTTTTTCCGCCCTGTTGGCCAACTGGGTGATTTGCCACTGGTCTTGTTCGGCGTCTTGAAAGTCCTGCGCGGCGATGCGCATTTCCCATTGCAACATCAGTAGGCTGCACTGGCTGCTCACGTCGGCAAACTCGGCCTTAATCAACTGATGCTGGGTGGTTTTCACACCAAAGCTGCGGCGCGCTGACAGATGCGTCCAACTCATGCCCAACATGCGCGTCAGCAGTCCCAAGCGGGCCGCGACGGAGATAATCAGGCAAGTGTCATCGACGACCGTTGCCTGCTCCGCTCCCAGGTATCGAAGATCCAGGCCAAGCGAGGCAAGTACCCGATCTGCCGGCCCGGACTGGCCGGCAGCGTCATCCCGCTCGAACGGCATGAGTTGATATCCTTGGCTGAATACCGGCTTGGTCTGATCGGGTAAGCCAACGCGCAATAGCCGCACGGCTTCTGCGGGCTCATGGTCCGCAAACAGCTGATAAGTTCGGTTAAACGGCCCATCAGGCATACGCACTCTCCAGCTGCAGGTGCTGCCCAATCCAACTGATCAACTTGCCAACGGTGGTAAATGCATCCTGATTGATCTGATCCGGATCAAACATCAGCCCAGGGACTTTTTCCTCAAGCGTCAGTAAAAACTGAACGAACAATACCGAATCCAGGTCCAGGTCTTCGTTGAAATCCGTTTCCAGCCCAACCGACACGGTCGAAGACATGACATCATTGAGCGCTTCATTAACTGCTGACAGAAGATTTGACATGTAGAACCTCGCTATTTTCATTTTTCTCAATTAAAACGCATGAAAGCGTAACCCCCATGCCCATGGTCAGGCAGAGAATTTTCTTTCCCGTGAAGTCTTCCAACAGGCCAGATAAGTTAAATAGAACGTCTGAGCAATAAGCATGTCCGTACTCAGCGACATGTCTGGTAAACAGGATGCCTTTGAAATTCAATTTCTCGACAACTCTTTCAAGCATCGGCAAGTCCAGATTGCACGGAACGATGGCATCGATGCTATCAGCGGGAACGTTGAACTTATCCAGCACGGAGAGGTAAAAATCATGATAGTCCTGCTCCAGCGATGCATATAATTCGCGCCGGCGCGCGGCAGATTCATGCCGATGATTGTCATAAAATGAGGACATGTGTTTTACCGCCGTATGGGTCAAATACCATTGGGCGGGACCCGCATTGAGCAGCATCGCGGCCGGTATTTCAGCCAATACGCTGTTATCCAGTCGATTGACAGCACTGTGAAAAGCCTTTTCCCCTGTAAGAAGAATCATTGGCTCGCCGCGCTTGCTCGAACTGTTTTTTAATAAATGAATCGCTGACAGGGCAGATGAGCAATGATTCAAACTCACACTGAGTACTTCCCAGTGCCCTATCCCGCACGCCTCGGCAACATTCTCCAGCCAGCGATCATCAAAGAATGTGTTATGCGTTTGTGTTTTGGCATACACCAGGCAACCTTTGACCTTTTTCACCTGTGGGTTTGCAATAACCAATGCGCACAGCGTATCCACAAGCATCTCGGCGTGGGTTCCGGAAGACATTCCGACGGAGTGCAAAGAATAATAACGCTGTAGTACCTTGCAGCCCCCAGGTTTTAAACCATGAGACTGCTCAAGCGTGCTGAGAGGCTCTAGTGAAATACGAACCGGCAACCAGCATAAATAATTAAGTGGCAGCATAACGTTCCCGCAAAGAATATTTTCAGTGCCTGCATCAATTAGCCACATCGTCCCAGAAACGGATCGGGCTTTTTGCCTAAAATTGCTTAAAGAGGATGTTTTTCCCATTTGCAGGTCCCACAAATGGGATTTCTACCGGCGTTCAACGGGGTTTAGGGGGGGACAAAAAGTCACCGGTGCGCGCTGAGCTGGAAGAACCGGTACTGTGGCGCCGCAATCGCGACATGACGATCACAGTGCGTGCCGACGTGAAGGATGGAGAACAGAACCGGGTGTATCGGCGACGCAGCAAATCCGGCCGTTACTCAAGGAGGTCGAAGCCAAACTGCCGACCGGTTATCGCATCGACGCGGGTGGCGCGGTTGCAGAACTTTCCCGCATGTGGATGATGACGCCGACGGCGCTTGCCACTGTGCTTTCGATCCCGCTCACACGCAGGGTGTTCTGGGGCCCGATGGCAATTGCGATCACCGCCTCCCTGCGAATCCAGTTCCAGAGAGCACGATGCAAAACCTCCACTCCTTATGCATGTCGCGACTGATCGCGAAAAAGCAGATCGATGTCTATGATGTAAAACTATGAAGTCCTCCTAACTGCAGGACCTCATGTCGAAGGAGTTTCAGTGATCGTGGTGCTGATGACGTCGAGCTGCCGGTCGTGGTCGGAGATCGCATCATCCAACGCAAAACGTTATAGCCATAAAGCTACACCTGGAGATGCAGAAATAGAAGGAGCTTGCCGATGAACTTGCAGGAATGGAAAAACTGGCTTGCATTATGTAAATTTTATTACCTGGGAACTGATCAGAATTTCGCCTGCAGCAAGGCAGAAGATCGCACAGCCTATAGAGTCATTCAACTTCACAAACTGAAATATTTTGAGATTCTTGCTGCTTTGGGGAGCGTGATAAGGCCTAACATGAGTACTGATCTGGACTTGCTGGTGCATGATGCCACCGCAAATCCCAACATCCCTCCTCTCCTGGGGTTGTACAATTTTGTAGGGCGAGTAGTTCTATTTGGGAAAACCTTGCACGTACAAACGTACGCCCCTGCATCGGAGGGGCACCTGAAGAGCAAGTTTTTTATTCCTTCGACAAAAACAGAAAATATCGTACAAGCGCTTCCTATTCCTACACATAAAAAGCTTGAAATCAATTCTTCTTTTTCAATGATGGATCTCGCCAGCACGGATGAGAGCTATGTAAATGTACCTCGCCTTTACATGTGCGCGGCTTTTGCACTTCTTCATAACCAGACTAAACTGGGCGGCAAACTGGGTGACTACAACGTAGCTGCGCTACTGGTGGCGAAAAATGGAGAAATCATAAGCTATGGTTTGAATAAATCCGGCACCAACAGGCTTTTTCATGCCGAGGTGTGCTGTCTATACAACTATTTTGTGAATTCTTCAGTCGAAATCCCGGACGACAGCCACTTATTCGTCACTTTAAAACCCTGCTTAATGTGCGCTAGCTTCTTGGCGCATTATGCAAAAAATGTCAGGGGATTCAAAATATATTATGCGCACACCGACCCAGGGGCAAACGAGACCTGCCTCGAAAGAGCGAATATGTTTGTAGAAAAGCTCGGAAACAACGGCGGCAAGCCATTGAAATTAATAAAAAAAGATTTTTCTAGCGGCAAAATTATCAAATACAGCGTGAGCGATCATCTAGACGCCAACATCAAAACAAAAATCATAACATCGCTTCGGAATTACAGTTGGCTGTACAAGAACTGTAATGACCTGCTTATAGCCAAGAAGGCAAAATACGATAGCGACTCATCATTAAAGCCGGTGGCAATGGCTTTAAAACAAATAAATGATTTCCTCGCCTTTTTGCAGATAGATAATTTCAACTCAAATTGGCATGATTTTTTGAACATTGATTGGGGCGATATGGATATCTGACCGGTAGTCAACAGGTGCGCAATTAGATCCGAACGGGCTGCTCAGATAACGCGCCCGCCCGGCCCGATAGACAAAGGTAATACCGCGCTCAGCCCAGCACCGGGATCACTCGCGAGGGCTTGACCGATTTGAACGAAAAACTTGAATAGATCTCTTTGACCGCCGGCAAGGTTTGCAGCACCTCTCGCGCAAATTCGCCGAAAGACTCCAGGTCTTTCGCCACCACTTCCAGTAGAAAATCGTAGCGTCCGGAAACGTTGTGACAGGCGACGATCTCCGGGATTTCCAATAGGCGCTGTTCGAAGGATCGGGCCATTTCCTGACTGTGGGACTCCATCATCACGCTGACAAATGCGGTGACGCCGTAGCCGAGCGCCTTTGGCGAAAGAATCGCCTGGTAGCCGGTAATCACTGCGTTTTCTTCGAGAATTTTCACCCGTCGCCAACACGGCGAAGTGGTCAGGGCCACATGTTCGGCCAGTTCGGCGATGGTCAGCCGGGCGTTGCCTTGCAGGGCCGCGAGTAGGGCCTTGTCGGTACGATCCAGTTCGCCGGGCATGTCTTGCCTCCAAATTGTGTTTTTCGGAGCGTTTATTCCAATTGATTGGTTATTTGTGGGCCAATTTGGAATTTTTCTTGTAGAGATTGAGCATAGCATTGTAGGAAACACAGGAGCGCTCAACATGAACAATAAAAAAAATGAACTGGGCTTTTCCACCCGCGCCATCCATCACGGCTATAACCCGCTGGACAACAACGGCGCACTGATCCCGCCGATCTACCTGACCTCCACCTTCGCCTTCCCTACCGTCGAGTACGGCGCCGGTTGTTTCGCCGGCGAAGAATCCGGGCATTTTTACACGCGGATCTCCAACCCCACATTGGCTCTGTTGGAGTCACGCATGGCGGCTTTGGAAAACGGCGAGGCGGCGGTGGCCTTCAGCTCCGGCATGGGAGCCATTGCCGCGACCTTTTGGACCCTGCTGCGCCCCGGTGACGAGATCATCCTCAACCGTACGTTGTACGGTTGCACCTTCGCCTTGCTGCACCACGGTATCGGCGAGTTTGGCGTCAAGGTGCGCCACGTTGACATGTCCAACCTGGCCGAACTGCGCGATGCCATCAGTCCTTCGACGCGCATGATCTACTTCGAATCCCCGGCCAATCCGAACATGCAGTTGGTCGACATCTGCGCGGTGGCTAAGATTGCCCACCATCACCGGAATGTCACCGTCGTGGTCGATAACACCTACTGCACTCCATACCTGCAACGTCCCTTGGAAATGGGTGCGGATGTCGTAGTGCATTCGGCCACCAAGTACCTCAGTGGCCATGGCGATATCACGGCCGGCATCGTGGTTACCAGTCATTCACTGGCGGACCGCATTCGCCTGCAAGGCCTCAAGGACCTGACCGGTGCGGTAATGTCGCCTCAGGACGCTTTTCTGCTGATGCGCGGGCTCAAGACCCTGTCACTGCGCATGGAGCGCCATTGCAGCAACGCCCAGGTGATCGCCGAGTACTTACAAGCGCACCCGGCCGTCGAATGGGTCACTTACCCCGGCCTGCCCTCCTTTGCTCAGTACGACCTGGCGTCGAGGCAGATGAAGTTGCCCGGGGGCATGATCGCCTTCGAACTCAAGGGCGGCCTGACCACCGGCCGGCGTTTCATGAACGCACTGGAGTTGTTCGCCCGCGCGGTCAGCCTGGGAGACGCCGAGTCCCTGGCCCAACATCCAGCCAGCATGACCCATTCCACCTACACGCCTGAAGAGCGTGTGCACCACGGGATTTCCGAGGGGTTGGTGCGTTTGTCGGTGGGCCTTGAAGACATCGCGGACCTGCTAGCCGACATCGCCCAAGCGCTGGATGCCTGTGCTCAAGGAGGTTGAACATGCCCCACCGCTTATCCCCCTCGTGGACTATCACGCCGTTGAGCATGGCGCCCCACCAAACTGCGTGATCAATTTTCCGCTGCATAGTTGACCAAGGCACCGCACCCTGTGCACTATCGAGCAGTTCCTCTTCGCAACGGATCAACCATGATTCTCACCACTGACCACATGCTGTTTGCCAAGGGCCTCTGCGCCCAGGCATGCGCATGCGTGTCCGTTGCCAAGAAATCCAAGAAACAGCCGCTCATTTGACCGGGGCGCTGTCCCGTCAGATGAGCTGACAGGACAGATAGCGCCAGGCCTCCTCCCCGCTTGATTCCCATCCCCTCCTCTGACGTCGACTAATCGGTCTGCCTGAGGAGTAATGCATGTCTAATTTTCGCGGTATCTGGGTTGCACTGGCCACGCCTTTTCATTCGGGACACGTCGACTTCGACGCGCTCGAAGGTTTGGTGAAAACGCTCCTTTCTGGAGGCGTGAGGGGGCTGGTCGTATGCGGCACCACTGGCGAAGCCGCAGCGATGAACAAGGATGAACGACTCGAGGTACTGGATGCAGTTCTGCAGATCGCTCGACCTGACCAGGTGATCATGGGGCTGTCGGCCAACAACCTGCAGGAAGCCCTGGCGTTCCAGCAAAAGATCCAGAGCCGTGACATTGCCGGCGTTCTGGTTCCGGCGCCCTACTACATCCGGCCTTCGCAGCAAGGCATCGAATCATTTTTCCAAACAGTCGCTGATGCCTCATCTGTCCCAGTAGTCCTTTACGACATCCCCTACCGAACGGACGTGAGGATCGAACGAGAGACGCTGAGAAGGATCGTGCGCCACCCAAAAATCGCAGCGGTCAAGGACTGCGGTGGTGATGTCGAAACCACCATGGCCTTGATCAAGGACGGCAATGCAGAGATTCTGACCGGCGAGGATATCCAGATCTTCACAAACCTCGCCCTGGGCGGGGCCGGCGCCATTTCAGCCTCGGCACACATCCGTCCAGATCTGTATGTCCAGATGATGCAGGAGATGGATAGAGGCGATGTCATAGGCGCCCGGGCTACTTTTTACCGCCTCCTGCCTTGGATAAGGATGGCGTTCGCTGAGCCCAACCAGGCTGTCATCAAAGCAGCTCTGAGCATCCACGGCCTGATCAGCAACGAGCTTCGTGAGCCCATGCAAACTTGCTCATCAACGACGATGGAGCGACTCAGATCTGTGCTTTCAGGTTTGACCTGTCAAAGCGCATAGGTCGGGCGGCGATCTCATGGGTGTGGTGCTATGCCCAAGAACCACCACACCCTAAGCGTCGTTTCGACGAGATCTTCGAATTGGGGTCACCCCTTCGACCGCCTGGGGTCAGCGGAACGCGGATAGGTGCGTTCTTCCTCAATGGAGCCGTCGGCCCTGTGAATCTTCACCGAGGCAGTTTTGCCATCAAAGAAATCTGTCAGAGCGTTCATCAGCTCCTGCTTAGTGGCCGCTTTTTTAGAGGCACGCTCTGCGCCGGCTTTCTTAAGTTCCCAGCCATCCGCAGACGGGCTCAGGTGATAGTTGTCCATTGCCTTGCTCCTCACATTCAAATGGATTCTGCTTCGTCCTGAATATCTTCCTCCGCCTCGGCGGCATCAGTGGCGTCGGCATCGTTCAAGGGCGGTGACGTGGGCTTTTCCGGATCGTTTATGTAAGGCACGCGGCTAGGGCCGTGCTCTTCAAGTCCTTCAGTCTCAGGCTGCATGCTGGTTCTCCTTCTTCTTTGCGATAGTGATTGGAGGACAGCCGTTGCGAGGCGTTCAATGCCATACGAGTTTGCGCCAGCGTTAGCCGATGAGTCGTACCCACTCAGAATTAACAACGTTTAACTCACCAGCCAGAGCCCTGCGGCCAATAATCGGCCCCTCGTCACCGAACTGGCTCCAGCATGCGCACCGCAACTCAAGCACTGACCCCCCGCATCCTTTGCAGCAATAAAACTCGCGCCCAACAATGGCCACGATCCAGGCTCTGGTTATCCATGTTGCTAATCGGTACCTGCGGCACCGCCCTGGCTGCCGAGCCATCGGCACAAGGCTTTATGGACGGCTCAACCCTGGATGTGTTGAGCCGCAACTTCTTCCTGCAGAATGACTACCGATCCCCCTCCCCGGCGAACAAAAACTATAAGCAGGAGTGGGCTCAAGGTTTCATCGCCTCATTTGCCTCCGGTTTTACCCCCGGCACCGTCGGGTTTGGTATCGACGCCCATGGTTTTCTCGGTGTGAAACTGGATGGCGGCAGGGGGCATTCCGGTACGGGATTGCTGCCGCTGGATTCGGATGGCCGCAGTGAGAGCGACTTTTCCAGTGCCGGCGGTGCGTTGAAACTGCGTATGTCCCAAACCACCTTGGCCTACGGTGAGATGACCGTGGAAACACCGGTGTTCGACACCGCCGATAAACGCCTACAACCTGAATACGCCACGGGGTTTCTGCTCGACAGCCGGGAGTTCGACGACGTGCATTTGCAGGCCGGACGTTTCACCGCGTACAAGAATCAGGATGCCTCGACCCGCAGAGGGGATTTCACCGGTTATGGAGTGAGCACCGAGACCGGCAGCATCAGTTTCCTCGGTGCCCAATTGTTCGAGGATCAGCCGCTGGGCGGTGCTCTCTATGCATCCGAGCTGAGCGACACCTGGCGTCAGTACTACGCCAACCTGCATCTGAAGCAATCCGGGTTCTTTCTGGACGGCAACGTTTACCACACCCAGGATTACGGCGACGCCGAGGCCGGCGCAATTGATAACACCGCCTATAGCCTGTCTGGCAAATACACCGTCGGCGCCCAGGGATTCACTCTGGCTTATCAGAAGATCCATGGCGACATGCCCTTCGACTTTGTGGGCGGCGACTCGATCTACCTCGCCAACTCCATCAAATACGCTGATTTCAACGGCGCCGGCGAACGCTCGTGGCAGGCGCGCTACGACCTCGACCTGGGTGCTTTCGGCGTCCCCGGATTGAAACTCATGGCCCGCTACGTCACCGGCCGCGGCATCGATGGCACCCATGCCCCCCAAGGTGGGGCGTACAATCCATTTGACCCGGACGCCGGCCAGTTTGTCCCGCAACAAGGGGACGGCGGACGCCATTGGGAGCGGGATATCGATCTGCACTACACCGTGCAATCGGGGCCGGCCAAGGATTTGTCCATGCAGGTGTCCCATGTGACCCATCGGGCCAACAGCGCTCAGGGCGGGGATGACATCGACCGGGTTTACATCGTGGTCGAGTACCCCCTCAAGCTGGGACGTTTTTAACCGGTCTGCCTCCCGCTGACTTTGAATATCGTCCGGTGATCTCTGTTGCCGGCTGCATCCAGCTTCATGATCGGAATCAAAGGGCCAAATGACTCAAACCGGCCCATGAGGATTTGGGAAAGTCGCTGATGAGCGAATTTCCACGCTGACGAGCCTTCATCATGGCCCTGCGGATTTCCTGCGATCTGATTCATGCTTATCTCCTGGGTCGTTTCGAAGGCTTGGTGTGCGTCTCTGCCCCCGAGGAGGTATCGCTACCCTCCTCCGGGCTTGTCTCAACCTGCCGAAGTTGCTCATTCTCTTTCTGAAGCGAAGCGATCAGCGCCGTGGTTTCCCGCTCACGCAGCTCGGCTACAGCGGTGGCTTTGTGAAGCGCCTTTACCTCCTCATGCAGAGTCGAGATCTGTTCCATGAGGTGTTCAGTCACCCCAGCGGTCCTGGCCTCACCCTGGCGCAGCGCCGCAATTTGGGTGTTGAGCGACTGAACCAGGGCTTCCTGGGTATGCAGGGCCTTGGTTTGCTGCCTGGCTTCAGCGAGCAGGCGTTCATTGTCGCGATTCAGTCGGGTCAGGTCGTCCTGTTTTACGGCGATGGTTTCTCGCAGCTTGCGCTGTTCAACCTGCATCTCGTGCAGTTGAGCCTCGTGTTTGCGCTGATCCTGATGACGCTGCTCCTTCGCCGCCTCTCGATAGTGCTCGAGCGCCCCACGGGCCTGGACATGCTTTTCCTCCAGCGATTGGATGTGCTTGTCCTTTTCAGCAACCAGGGATTCCAGGTCGGTGCAGCGCTGGCTGAGGCGTGCGTTGCGCGTCAACTCAGCCTGGAGCGAGGACTGGGCGGTTGTGAGTTCCGCGTTCTGCGTGTCTATCGCGGCCTGTTGGGTAGCCAATTGTCGTTGAGCGGTAGCCAGCTCTGATCTGAGCTCGATGAGCTGGTTTTCCAACGCGGCCCGTTGCTGCTCAAAAGCCGCAGAGGCCTGGGAGATGACCTCCTGGCCCTCCTCCATCAGTTGATCCAGCAGCGTCTGCACCATGCCGTTGAGCGTTTCACTCATGCGCTCACGTGAGGTCACAGGCTCTGAATTGGACGGTTCAAGTTCTTTTAGATAGCGAGAAATCGTGGTTTTAGAACCCGTATTTCCAAGCTCGACGCGCACGGCGTCAATGCTGGGGTTGGCGCCCCTGGCGAGCAGCGCCTGACGTGCCTTTTGCACTACAGCCTTGTTGATCCCGCCTCGAGCCATAAAGCCTCCTATGATTTCGTACTGTATTACATGTCATGTAAATACATACTGGAATTGACGAACCTTACACCCTTTCATGTTGACTTTCTACAAGTCCATAATAATGCTTTATGGCTTCTTGACTCGTCGCTACGCCCGGAACACCTCCAAGCGGCGTATGCAGGTAGCAATGCTCCGATTTTGAAGGCGGCAAACAATGGAAAAGGCAGATCGATATCTCAGTGCCGGCACCCGAAAGAACACACGGAAAAGCTACCGGGCGGCGATCGAACACTTCGAAGTCACCTGGGGTGGATATCTGCCCACGACTGGCACAGGCGTGGTTCGGTACCTGGCGGAGTACGCTGACAAGCTCTCGATCAATACCCTGAAGCAGCGCCTGGCGGCCCTGGCCCAATGGCACATCTCCCAGGGCTTCCCTGACCCGACCAAAACGCCTGACGTCCGCCAGATGATCAAAGGCATCAGGGTCGTGCACCCTGCACAGGTCAGACAGGCCGCCCCGCTGCTGCTGAAGCACCTGGAGCAAGCAGTCGCCTGGCTTGAAGGGCAAGCCACTGCCGCGCTTGAACGCGGAGACTACAAATCGCTGGTGCGTCATCGCCGTTCGGTGGCGATTATCTTGATCGGGTTCTGGCGTGGTTTTCGAGGCGATGAGTTGACCAGGCTGACGGTGGAGAACACGAAAGCCATCAGCGGTGAAGGGATTACCTTTTTCCTGCCCTACTCCAAGGGCGACCGCCAGTATGAAGGAGCGACCTTCCAGACGCCGGCGCTCGCCATGCTCTGTCCCGTGGAGGCCTACATCAACTGGATAACAGTTGCCGGGATTGCAAAGGGCCCGGTGTTCCAGCGAATTGATCGCTGGGGCAACCTGTCAGGCAAAGCCATGCAACCGCATAGCTTGATTCCCGTGTTGCGCCGCATTTTCAAAGAAGCAGGCTTGCCTGCGGTGCTGTACAGCAGTCACTCGATGCGGCGCGGCTTTGCGACCTGGGCATCTGCGAATGGTTGGGACATCAAGGGATTGATGGGATATGTGGGCTGGAAGGACATGAAATCGGCGTTGCGTTATGTGGATGCCAGCGTGTCCTTTGGCGGAATGGCTCTGCGCGCTGCCCAGCATGCGCCCGTGCTGGAGAAAAAAGGGGGCGGCCGGCGATCCCCAAACGCAGACCTACCCGGCACGCTTCAAACACTCTTTTAGACAATGAAAAGCGTATCGAAGAGTCCCCGGCTCAATACGCTATTGTTGTTGAATAAAAGCAAGCAAGAACCAGAACCGCTATATTCGTCTTGAGGCAAAATCAATGAAGCTGCCGTTGTCTCTGTAGTTCCCGCTTGAGCCAGGTACTTGCAGGCTGTACGCCTTCTGGACATCGCACCTCATAGTCGCGACCACTCATGCTGCTTTTCGTGGCAGCAAGATCGATGAAGTCTTCTGCACTGTTCACCTTATTCTTGTCCTTCAGGTAATCCAGCTTTTTCTCCAGGTGCATACGAGCCTCGGACCCTGGGAACGCCTCTCCGTTACGCACGAATTGGCATTCACTGTGCTCGACAAAGTCCAGCAGACCCCTTATCTCTTGAGTGGCTTGAGGTGTGGTTTGAGCTTGGGCGTTGGTTACAATTGCGATAAGGCAAATACCCGTTGCCATCATCCACATCCGCATGATTTTTCCTCGTATTGGCACTGTTGCGATTCGCTCTTCGACAACAGAGGGCAAGAAGCCGGTTTTGGTAGAAATGGAGCCGGCGCCAGGGGTGCAGGCGGGATGGCTCCCGTGAGCATACACTGATTATTTAGCTGCCTTGCCTTGAACGTATTGGCGCAAAGCCTCCGTTCGATGCAGTGACTCCGATGTATGAGCGAGCCTGTGGCAATTCGCGCATAGCAACGCCAGATCCTGCGCTTTGGTTTTCCCTTTATGGTCTCCATGAGACAGCGGGACCTGGTGATGGCACTCAATGATCCGAAAGCCCGCCGCTCCGTAAAGCCCGTAGAAATCGACGCCACACGCCTCACACTCAAGTTTTTTCGTTTGAAAAAAACGCTCGTTCTTCAGCCGCAGAGAAACACCTTTGGCTCGCTCGCGCCGACGATGCTGGGTCATTTGCAAAGACCCTTCCGCATATTCCGAAGCGACCAGGCTTTCCATTGCTTTCAGGAATTTGGAATGAAGCGCAGACACTGCCTTCGATTGGACGGTTAAATGCGGTAAATCGGCTTGGTTGTAAAAATCAAAGTTCTGCAGGACATGCACGAAGACCTTGGAGGAGTCTTTATCCAATGGGGCCCGTCTCCAATCATCAGAGCAGACTTTCTCTGCCGGCCCATGGCCGACACACCGACTTGAATAGGGACAGGTGGACAAACACTCCAGATCACTCGGCGTGTGCCATCCCTCCTGCCCAGGCATCAGAGAATCCAGAATGCGTTGATCCTCCTCAGTAAAGCTCACGGCCTCTTGCACCAGCATTCAAATACTCCTTCAAGAACAAGCGATAAGAAGCTTTCGGCTGGCTCGGCCATTATGTGAGCAATCATAAGGGTCACTTTTTCTGATGGCGGATGGAATACCGAAGAGCATGGCGTTGGTGGCGGGCAGCACTGCTATGTAGGGCGCTCTCGCCTACCACGACTGGCGCGGCGAACCCCGGACCCACGACGCCGCCCTGGCCCGCATCACGCAGCTCAACCGTACCCCGCTCACCCTTTACGACCAGCCGTTGTGGAGCATGGAGTCGTGCTTGAGGCCGAGTGACCGGCCAGGACGCAGGTTCAACTCGACGTAAGGGCATCCTGCTTCGACGTAAAGAACCGAGCGAACAGTTCTGACTGTGACTTGATATTCAGTTTCGAGTAGATGTTGCGACGGTGCACTTTTATCGTTTCGGCTGACAGAGAAAGTTTTCCCGCGACTTCCTTATTGGAAAACCCGCTCAACAATAATTTGAGCACATCATTTTCCCGCATCGTTAACGGTGCGCCAAGCGAGGTCATTGTCTCCGGCCATGGGGCTTGCGCGGTAAAATCCTTCGCGACGTCAACCTCGAGATTCATGCGCTGATGCATGAGCGCCGTCACCCATGGCTTGATAAGATCAAGTGTGGTTATCTGCTCCTGACTGAATCGGATATGACTTCCGAAAGAAACGCACAAGGTTCTTTCAGCGTCGAGCCTGACGTTGTATTGCGCCTCATCCACCGAAATATACTGTTCAAAGTACTGATGGTAATACTCGGTCTCGAGAAAGTGCTCAGGTGCGACATCCAGCATATGAAAGAAGCCGCTTTGAGGGTTTTCCCGATCTGCTATATAGAACGGGTCCAGCATGTACAGCCCCTTCACATAGCGATGGATAAACGCATCGACTTCTTCTGTGTCGGCCACTTCAGGAAGACTGACAACTTGCACTTGTTGATTGCTGAAAATCAATACCACCCAATTGTCGACCTGCACATACTCATTCAACAAACGAACAAGTGAGCTCCAGAATTCTGGACGGTTCAACCGCATGATCAATTGTCCAATCGATCGATGCCAAGCCAGGCTATGGAGGTCGAGAGGCATTTTCTACCCCTTTTGGGTTAGGGATTTGTCGGGCGCGGGTAAGTATTCGTAGGTATTTACTATTCGTCAATGCCCGGTATATTCGCTACCGGGTTACGAGGGCCATGAGGGCCGTCGCCTTGACAGGGATAGTTGTATGAACAAGTCGCGCCTGCGCAGCATTTTTTCAGCCTCGCTTCTTTGTATCGGAATAAGCAGCTCGGTGGGAGCGGTGGAATCCGGCGTGCACCTGTACAACTGGTTTGGGTTTATCGCCCCGCAGACCCCGAAGGAATTCGAACAGGAAACCGGTACCCGCTTCCACATGGATGCGTTCGACAGCGCCGAAATCATGCAGAGTAAGTTGATGGCTGGGCGCACGGGATACGACGTGGTTGTCGCCACATCCAATGTCTTGCCAAGCCTGATCCAGGCCGGTGTGCTTCAGCCGCTGGATCGCAATCAGCTAGGCAATTTATCCCATATCGATCCAGACATCTTGTCTCAACTTGCCGTCAACGATCCTGGCAATCGTTATGCCGTACCCTATCTTTGGGGCACCACCGGCATTGGCTATGACGTCGATAAAGTCAAGGCCGCACTGGGCGATGACGCTCCGGTCGACAGCTGGGACCTGATATTCAAAGAAGAAAACATCAGTAAACTGAAGTCCTGTGGCGTGGCGATGCTGGATTCACCCAGCGAGATCATTTCGATTGCTTTGCATTATCTGGGGCTGCCGAGCAACAGCAAGAATCCGGATGACTACAAGAAGGCCCAGGCGCTGCTGTTGAAAATCCGTCCCTACGTCCTCTATTTCGACTCATCCCGAATTGACGCCGACCTTGCCGATGGCAACATCTGTGCCGTAGTGGGATGGGCCAATGGTGCTCTTGCTGCGCAGGCCATCAACGAGAAAAACCAAACCGGGCGCAAGATTGCCTACAGCCTCCCGCGCGAGGGTGCGCTGGTCTGGTCGGAAAATCTGGTTTTGTTGAAAGATGCTCCCCATGCGAAAGAAGGCATGGCGTTTATCAATTACATGCTGCGCCCTGAAATCATCGCCAAGACTTCAAATCACACCCTGTATCCCAACGCCAACAAAGACGCCACTGAGTTTGTCGAGCAACATCTGCGCGACAACCCCTGGATTTATCCAGACAAGAAAACAGTTGCATCACTTGTCCCTCTAGAACCTTTGCCATTGGCCTTGGAACGAATTCGCACCCGCGTCTGGACCAAAGTGAAGAGCGGCATTTAATCCACTGTTTTTTGCCTGTCGTAATTAAAACTACATAGGGAAGGCAGTCCTCACTAAAGGGGGACTGTCATAGGGTCTTAGGAAGGGATAGGATCATGTGCCAAGGTGATTACCAAGCCTGCTTGAACTCGGACGAACGCAAAGCCTATAACGAGATTGAAGAACAAATCATTCATTGCACTCCCGAACAAGCCTGGGCGATGTACTCCATTTCGACTGGAGTGGTGCGTGTGAACATCTCCCAGGTAGTGCAAAAACTCATCATCGGCGGAAATAAGGCGTTGCTGATGGAGTTTCCCGAATTTGCCCCAGCCGAAAAGGACGTTCGTCATGCCATGGATCGTGATTCCGGCACAGGCCGGCAACATAGCGACTCTCACCCGTAAAATCGGCAATCACCTGGGCTTGCCGCTTTTGCTAGGGTGCTTATCACTCACTCAAACATCCCTAACCTTGGCGGACAACACTAACGGCAAAAATCTCTACCTCCAGAGATGCGCCCTGTGCCATGGAGCCGATATCAAGGGCACAGGTTCTTGGCTAATAAAAGCAATCCTCCTCCCCCCGACTTGACCAGCGCCGCTTTCAAGAAACGACTCAATGATTAAGATTAGAAGAAACCACAAGGCTGGCTCTCGTGTGGATCAAGTTCGCTTATGACGTGGCGACGGGTGATACGCCATTCGACGCACCGCTCACGCCTCAAATCGAAGCAAGCTTGGGGCTCCCCTCGATAGCTCTAAATCAATGCGTTAAGCAAGAAAACGTAAAAATTCGGACGCTACTACCGTCGACAACTTCCTCCTTGCGGCAGGTGTGTGCAGGGGAGAATGAGTCCTGGAAAATATGAATATGCTGCCGAGCGCCACATCAGGTGTGCGCTTGTTTCGATCATCGATGGGAACGCCAGAGCGGGCTAGTCATTACGCCGTCCTGACTCAAGCCTACAACTATCAGGTGCATGCTAAGGACAAGCATGGTGGTGACGAGCACAGCTTCACTCGGAATCAGCGTTAATCTGGAATGCGATGCCCAAAGAAATAACGGACGCCACTTTCGAATCCACTGACATGTGAGTCTTCGAGAAAGGCTTCCAGAAGGGCTGAGGCCTGCATCGGTCTGAACACCCGATCATGGTAGAAGGAAGAGCAGTCGATGCCGGTCGCACATTCGAAGCGCCGGCGCAGTTCGAATGGGAAGCAAGGTTCTCGCAGGCGCCGTAGAATCCGCTGGGCCAGGCCAATCACACTCAGCGGTTCACCGCCGTCGACACAGACCTGATCCGTACCGAATCTACCCGCCAGTTCGGCGCATCTGTTCAACACCGCGTTGCGATAGCTGTCCAGTGAATCATAGTCCTGATGGTCGCAAAGTTCGTATCCCGTCTCCAGGCAAGCCGAGAGATGTACTGGCAGGATCTCGGCGTCGCTGATGGTCGCGACCCGTTCGAATGCAGCGAGAACAATGGGCATGTCGGCCAGCTTTCCGCGCCGCGTGAGCACTGCGCCCCAGGCCAGCGTGAGCTCAAGACCCACTTCTTCGGATGCCAGTCGTACTGCGAGAGTGTCGACAGTAGAAGTCGGTCCGGCATCGCCTAACAGTTCCGCGCATAGGCGTCGGTTGACCGGATGGGTGTCCCCGCTGCCCAACTCGACGAGCCCTGGCAGTAGACTGAAATCGCCAAGTTTTGCCCGCCGCAAGGCTTCCAACCACTGAAAGTAGTCACCCTCCTGCGGCAACTGCCCGACTTCCCTTCCGGGAGGCATGGTCACTGCGTCAGGGTAGGCAAAATATCCCCGCCCCTGCCAGTCGACCATTTCGGGGTTGCCATAACGACTCCACTCCATTGTCACTCCTCACAATCGTCGCTTGCGTCGTTTCAGGCTTTTGAGGCCAATGACTGCAGCGTACCAAAGCGCTTGTCCAGATTCCGACATACAGGACACAAGTCGCCGTTTTTCTCAAGATTACCTTCACCGACGGGACAGCCGCCGGCCGCAGCCTTGGGAACCAGGTGATTGACCTGACGCTCGTCCTGAATCTCGGCCTGCACCGGCGCGCGCCCCAGCTTCGGCGTCAGATTTGCAATCACTTGTGCTTCGCTCGGTACGTTGAAAACCCCTTGGTACGTGTCACGCAGGCTGTTCCAGGCACTTTTGTTCGCCTGCCGTTCCGCTGGTGTCACGGGTCGCCTGAATACGTTGCAAGGCGCAGACGGAACGAGCCGGCTGCTGCAGGTGCAAGGCGGCGTTGCCGTCTTGCGATTGTTCACGTCGTTCATCAAGGCGGTGTATGCAGCCGCATGGGGGGCCACATTGCCGGCAGAGTCTTTCATGTACCAATCGTCCATCGTCATCGGTTTACCGGCGGAATGACGAGGCCCATTGCAACACGCGCATTTGTAAGGCCTTTCATCTTCCAATTCGCCCCAACCCACTGCTTCAAGATTCGGATTGGGAGCCCCCACACCAGGCGCGCTGGCATGATTGCTGGTGGTGATGTCGCAGTGTCGGCAGACATACTTGCCCTCGATCTGAACATCCATCGACCAGGCCTGGAAGTAGGTCTTGCCCGTAATCTGGTGCGTGATCACCGACATTCCCCAGGCCCGGGTTGCCGCTTCGTCACCAAGCATGGAAGGCTGGTAATAGGACTGTTGTGACAACGCTGCCGGCTTACGTTGCAGCATGACCGTCCTGGAGCCCTGTTTAAGCGCCGACGAGAAGGAAGTGTCCGGATAAGGAATCGGAATCGGCCCGGCAGGAGGCCCTGGCGGCGAAAGGCAGACATCGGGAAACGAGGCGATCACTTTGCCCATGCCGGCTTTTCCGGCGATCTCATTGCTGTTGGCATAAACCTCGTGCGACATGTCAGCGCTCCCTCACTGTGCCACTGATAACGGCTGCTGCGCGGGCACCGTTCGCTGACGAGCTGTGTACCAGTGCAATCGGACCGGGGGCGTAGCCACGCGCAAACGCTTGTTCAAGCCAAGCGATTTGTATCGCTCCCAACGCCGCTCCACAATCGCCAACATAGCTCGCCGGATGCCATAGATCCTGGGTCGGGCGGGTTTGCCGCATCAGGCGAGACTGGACCAGGGCCAGGTCCTCGAACCCATAGGCTTCGCCCGACACATCGCTCAAACGCCAAGCGATGTCGTGCATGGCAACGCCTGCTTGTGCGATGGCCGCTGCGACAGCCGTGGTCATCCCCAGGCCCAGTTGCGGCTCGTCATTGAGCACTGTGGCGGCATCGTTGCCAGTACCCACGCCACGAACGACCAAGGGCGCGGCACTCATCGGCTTGCGACTGACGAGCAGCACCGCAGCGCCTTCCCCCGGAATCACGCCATCCGAGCGTAGCGTGGTCTTGAGCCGGCCGCTGTGCTCCAACCAGAGCAAACAGCGGGGATCGGCGAGGGAATCGACCGCCACGATCAGGCAGGCGTCACGGTCGGCCTGGTCCATGGCGCGCTCTGCCAGACTCAACGCTTCGATGCTTGCAACATGCCCAAGGGCCACATGGGCAGCGCCTTTACGTTGCAACAGCCATCCTGATCGCGCCTCGACTTGCGTCACGATGCCGTCGATGCGCGAGCCAGGCCTTTGTGGCTCGGACGTGCAGAGAAGCAGCGGCAGCTCGCTTAGATCCGCACGATCCGCCAATGTGGCACGGCTTTGACCCAACACCTGAATAAGCATTTCGACGAGCCGTGAACGCCCGTGGAGATCCTCCGCCACCGTTGGCACTCTCGCACCCATGATCGGTTCCAGGCCATCTTCGACCCACGGCAATTCGTTGAAGCCGCTGATCCCCGCACGCATTGCTGCAGCGGCGGCCACGGGTGACAGGCCGACTGCGCAGACCAACCCCAGGCAAGACAGGTAGACGGGCTGCATCATGTCTTCGTCTCCCCATGTCCGAATGAGGTGACCAGGTCTGACAGGTTGGCGAAATGCGGTTTACCGTGCGGGTCTGTATAACGGCGCCTGCCGACCTGTATTTCTCTCAGTTGCGCCAGTTTGCGAGGCAGCGACACCGATGTCCTGCCGAGTAACGTAAGCCGGGCACAACCGGGCTCGAGGATAACGGTGTCAGCGTTGATGGCCGCCTGCACCTGGCGATTTTCGAAGAGGAAGGTGATCGGGATGTCGAAGGCCGGCGTTTGAGCGACGAACGACCCACCCGGACTCATATTGGCACAGGTAAAGCGTGTGCCGGCTTCCAGACGATCCAACTGCTGATCGAGCGGTGCCGCCTGGAAATAACGGACGTCGAAATTTTCCGGCAGGAAGGGCCGGCGTGTCTCGAACCAGTGCCGGTCGTATGTCCCGGCAAAACCGATACGCGGGTGCCAGCCCCGGCCGATGGGCGCAAACCCAATGGGTTGCGGCTTATCCGTCCAAGCCCCCGTCAGATCGTCTGGGCGCTCCACGTTTGGCAATCTCGTATTGAGGATGCTGTCGTCCCGGTCATTCAAATGGAAACCAACACCGGTGGGATTGCGAAGATCGCTGCCACGTTTCGTCTCGTCGTCATGGGATTGATCGCTGCCGCCAAAAGCACGATCCCAGGAAAGCGGTATCGAGGTGAAGGGTGACGGCGGCGACGCCACGATCCCGGTAACACCGAGCGTCCAAACGCGATCGCCACTCACCACTGCAAGCTTATGGATACCCGCACCCGCGAAGCCGACGTGTAGCCGGGTCACGGGTTCACCCTTCGGAGAAACAGCCGAGGCGTGGACCAGCACATCGACGCGTGGTTTCACCGGCGCGAAGTCAGACTCGAAACGGACCGATGTCGTGCCGGGATCGCCGTGATGCTGGTCGCAATAGACAAAGGGGATCTGCTCCGATGCAGGCACGCAGCCGCCCTGATCGTTAACGTCAAAGGTCGCCCTGACAACCACAACGCAGTGCTTCTGTCCGCTTTTGTCTGTTGAAACAAAGCGTTCGGCGAGAAACGGAGTGGTATTGCTGGTGATCTGCATAGTGCTCTGGTGACTCGTGCACATAGCCTGGCAACAGTCTTGAGGGCATGAACACCCTATGCTGTGGCGCTACGAGCCCACACCTCCCTTCCTTGGCGCACGCCTGCGTTGTTGTACTGCAACGATAGCATGCCGCTGGTTTGGCGCTTGGCCCGGCTCTTTGACCATAAGACGCGTAACAACCCCTCCATTCCCGTCTACGCTAGCTGAACGAGGCTAACGCGTACGACAACCCCGGTCCGTAGAAAACGGATGGGACTGAGCATCGAATAGACCGATAGGGAGATCAACCTGTGATGGATAGACAGCGCTATGCAGTCAAGACGGCCCACTGACGTCCAGACCCCAGCCAGAGGGCGCCGTTGATGTCACTCACGCAAAACACCCGCCTGGTGCAGGTCGACAGCCCCCTTGGTGATAACGTCCTGCTGCTGCAAAGCATGGACGGCGGTGAAGAATTAGGTCGGTGTTTTCACTACGAACTGGATCTGACCTCCGAGGACCGGGCGATTACCTTCGATCAGTTGTTGGGCAAGCCGATGGGCGTGACCCTGGAACTGTACGAGGGCGGTAAACGCTACTTCCACGGGATTGTCTGCAGTTGCCGTCAGTTGACCGGCCATGGTCAGTTCGCCGGTTACCGTGTCACGCTGCGGCCCTGGTTCTGGTTGCTCACGCGCACCTCGGATTGCCGGATTTTCCAGAACAAGACCGTGCCGGACATCATCAAGCAGGTGTTCCGTGACCTCGGCTTCTCCGACTTCGAAGACAGTCTGAGCGGCAGTTATCGCGAGTGGGAATACTGCGTGCAGTACCGCGAAACCAGCTTCGATTTCATCAGTCGGTTGATGGAACAGGAAGGCATCTACTATTACTTCCGCCATGAAAAGGCCCGCCATGTACTGGTGCTGGCCGATGCCTACGGCGCCCACTCCACGGTGCCGGACTACGCCTGCGTCCCCTTCTACCCACCCGATCGACAGATGCGCGAGCGCGATCACTTCTACGATTGGCAACTGGCGCGAGAAGTCCAACCCGGTTCCCTGGCGCTGAACGACTATGACTTCCAGCGCCCCCGCGCCAGCCTTGAAGTACGCTCCAGTGTCATGCGCGACCACAGCAACGGCGACTACCCGCTCTATGACTATCCCGGGGAATACCTGCAGAGCAATGACGGTGAACACTACGCACGTACCCGCATCGAAGCCATTCACAGTCAATTCGAGCGGGTGCAGCTGCGTGGTCTCGCTCGCGGGCTGGGTTCCGGCCATTTGTTCACCCTGACCGGCTACGACCGGGCGGACCAGAATCGCGAATACCTGGTGGTGGTCGCACGCTATCAGATTCGCCAGGATCCTTATGAAAGCGGGCAGCCGGACCTGACCGAACAGTTCGTCAGCGAGTTGGACTGCATGGACGCCCACCAGGCCTTCCGCCCTCTCCCGCTGACGCCCATGCCCATTGTCCGCGGGCCGCAGACGGCCGTGGTGGTAGGTCCCAGTGGCGAGGAAATCTGGACCGACCAGTATGGCCGGGTCAAGGTGCATTTCCACTGGGACCGTCATGACCAATCCAACGAGAACAGCTCCTGCTGGATTAGGGTGTCCCAGGCCTGGGCCGGCAAGAATTGGGGTTCGGTGCAAATCCCACGGATCGGTCAGGAGGTGATCGTCAGTTTCCTCGAAGGCGACCCGGACCGGCCGATCATCACCGGCCGCGTCTACAATGCCGAACAGACCGTGCCCTACGGGCTGCCTGCCAATGCCACCCAGAGCGGGGTGAAAAGCCGCTCCAGCAAGGGCGGCTCACCGGCCAATTTCAATGAAATCCGCATGGAGGACAAGAAAGGTTCGGAGCAGCTGTTCATCCACGCCGAAAAGAACCAGGACATCGAGGTCGAGAACGACGAAACCCACTGGGTCGGCCATGACCGCAGCAAGACCATCGACAACGACGAGACCGTGCACGTCAAACACGACCGCACGGAGACGGTGGACAACAACGAAACCATCACCATCGGCGTGAACCGTACCGAGGAGGTGGGCAGCAACGAGAAAATCACCATTGGCGTCAATCGCACCGAGAAAGTCGGCAGCAACGAGACCATCACCATCGGTGCCGACCGCACGGAAAAGGTCGGCGCCAACGAAACCATCACTATCGTCGGCAACCGCAACGAAGACGTCGGCGGTAACGAGACGATCGGCATTTCCGGCAACCGCAATGAATCGGTAAAAGGCAATGAAGGCATCGAGATCAGCGGCAACCAGAGCACCGATATCAATGGCAACCACAGTACCCAGATCGGCCAGAACGAATCCCGTGATGTCGCCCAGAACCGCAGCACCGACATCAAGCAGAACGACAGCCTGGATGTAGGCAAGCATTTTTCCCTCACCGCTGGCGACTCGATCACGCTGACCACCGGGGCGGCCAGTATCACCATGAAGAAGGACGGCACCATCGTGATCAGCGGCAAGAACATCACCCTCGACGGCTCCGGCGCCATCAACATCAAGGCCAACAGGAACGTCGTCGTCAAAGGCCAGAAGATCCTGCAGAACTAGCCCACGGAGTGGCCGCTATGACCGTTGAATACCACCTTCGCGCAACTACTACCTCCGCGCCAATGCGCGTGGAAGGCGTGGTGATTGGCGTATTGCTGGACGTGCCCAGGGTGGACGCCCCGGTGGTGGCTTTTCCCGGCTGTCCCGGTGAAACAGGCCTCGCCGCACGCACCACCACTCCACTGAACCGCGAAGACATCGGCGTCCAGGTCGCGTTGATGTTCGAGGCGGGCGACCCGGCACGGCCGCTGGTGATCGGCCGTATCCAGCGTCTGGAAGAGCCTGCAACACCCGCGCTCGCCCATCTGGATGGCGAACGCCTGGAGTTCAGCGCCGAACGGGAAATCGTCCTGCGCTGCGGCAAGGCCAGCATCACCCTGACCCGCGCGGGAAAAGTCATCATCCGCGGCGCCTACCTCTCCAGCCGATCCAGCGGGGTCAACCGCATCAAGGGGGGGTCGGTGCAGATCAACTAGAAAGCAGGCGCCCTACTCAAATTCGATGGCAACCAGTGGCAGCGGTTGATATGCCCACACAACACATGAATGTCCCATGAACAACTCGCTGTTGCTGATAATCGACCAGCACGCCGAAGAGGCCAGCTTCCTTGCCAACCTGCGTGACTACGCCGCGCGCGCACCGCATTTCGACATCGAACACCTCGGCACACTCGATAACCGCCTGGACGCTCACCTCGACGGGTTGCGTATCGCAGCCCAGGACGGCCTGGAAACGCTCCTGGCGCAACTTGGCCCTCATGCCATCGGCGAAATGTTTGCCTGTGCGGTGCTGGCCTTCGAGTCGGCCAATGGCAAGGTATTGTCGCGGCTGAGCGAACACCTGCGAGGCGCCGCAGAAACGGAACGCGGTTATCTGATGGCCTTGGGCTGGCTCGACTGGGAGCGGCTAGCGCCCTGGATCGAGCGCATGCTCGCCGCACCTGAGCCGATGTTTCGCCGACTCGGCCTGGCCGCCTGCGGCATGCATCGGCACGACCCGGGCCCCGCCCTGCTTAACGGACTGTGCGACACAGACCCAAGCGTGCTGGCCCGTGCCGCCCGTACCGCCGGCGAACTGCGCCGGCGCGACTTACTGCCCAACCTCCGCGCCCACTGCCGGCACCCGGATCCAGCCCCCCGTTTCTGGGCCAACTGGGCCACCGTCCAGATGGGCGATCAGCAGCCCCTGGAACCCCTACGCCACTTCGCCGAGCAACCGGGCGAATTTCAATACCGCGCGCTCAGTGTGTTACTGGCCTGGCAAGAACGCGAGACCAGCATCACCTGGATACGCCAGTGGGTGCAGAACCCCAGGCATCTGCGCATCGGCATCCAGGCCCTTGGATTGCTGGGTGATCCGGCTTGCGTACCCTGGCTGCTCCAGCAGATGAGCGACCCGCCTTACGCCCGCGTGGCCGGTGAAGCATTCAGCCTGATCACCGGCGCCGACCTGGCGCTACTCGACCTGGACTTGCAGGACCTGCCGGACTTCGAAGCGGGCCCGAACGACGACCCTGAGGACCCGAACGTCGCCATGGACCCCGATGAAAACCTGCCATGGCCCGACCCTCAATCCATAGAAGCCTGGTGGCAGGCCAATGGAGGGCATTTGCAGGTGGGTACCCGGTACCTGCTGGGATTGGCACACAGTGAACAGGCGTTTGAACAGGTACTGATTCTCGGCCAGCAACGCCAGCGCATTGCCGCCGCCTGCGGGCTGGCCCGTTTTCGGCCGGACGAGGTACTTTTTCCCACCAGTGCGCCGACCTGGCGGCAAAAGCGGTTGCTGGGCATGACGGCGGCGTCCGGAGGTTAATCATCAGTCCCCCAACAGCAGAAGCGTCTTGGGATCGGGTTCACCCGAATAGAACTGATCGAGCGCCTCTGGGTACAGAGTCGACTCCGGCCGCGCTGTCATGAACAGCGTGAGACAAGAGCGAAACTTCAGATCGTCGGGCGAACCGAAGATCTGCCCGGCGCTCAGGTCGCGGTGTTGCAGTACAGTGGTCACACACAACTCCAACCGAGGGCCGAGCACCTTGTGCTGCAGATACGCGCAGGCTTCGGCCACGCCAGAGATAGCGAACCGAGCCGCCATCTCGGTACGACCAAGGCCCTGCAACTGCGGAAAGATGAACCACATCCAGTGACTTGTTTTCCGACCTGCCTGCAGCTCGTTCATGACACGGCTGAACACCGGGGCCTGGGCTTCGACAAAACGGGCCAGGTTGTAAATGTCATGCATGATGCGTTTCCCTCCACCCGCCGGCCGCATCGCTGCGGCCGGCAGTGTCCGTTCCAGCGAATACCCCATGGCTCAGGCCGACTGTTCCTGCTTCAGACGCTTGAGCAATGCATGGGCGGCGGCTTCGGAAGACGCCGGATTCTGGCCGGTGATCAAATGCCCGTCCTCGACCACATAGCTGGCCCAGTCCGCCCCCTTGGAATACTCGCCGCCCTTGGCCTTGAGCATGTCTTCCACCAGGAACGGCACCACCTGCGTCAACCCCACCGCCTCCTCTTCGGAGTTGGTGAACCCGGTCACCTTTTTACCTTTCACAATCGGCTGGCCGTTCGGGGCATTGACGTTCTTGAACACGCCGGGCGCATGGCAGACGGCGGCAATGGGTTTATTAGACTCGTAGAAGGCTTCGATCAGGACCTTGGAGTCGGTGTTCTCAGCCAGATCCCAGAGCGGGCCGTGGCCTCCTGGGTAAAATACCGCATCGAAAGCATAGGGGTCGATCTCACCCAGCGGCACCGTGTCGGCCAATGCCATCTGGGCCTGGGTGTCCGAGCCAAAGCGACGGGTTGCATCGGTTTGCGCGTCCGCTTCGTTGCTCTTGGGGTCCAGCGGTGGTTGTCCGCCCTTCGGGGAGGCGAGCGTGACCGTCGCATTGGCGTCGACGAACACGTAGTAAGGCGCAGCGAATTCCTCCAGCCAGAAACCGGTCTTCTTGCCGGTGTCGCCCAACTGATCGTGAGAGGTAAGAACCATCAGAATGTTCATGTGCATCCAGCCTCCGAGTGTAAACGGGCGAAGTGGGCTCGCCCTGCATTACTCTCAGAGGCCGTGTTGGGGCAGACGTTCAAGCGGGTTGGACCAACGTCCTACCAAAGCGCAACATCATAGGTGAAGTAGATTCGATTGCTGTCACGGCCCCGTGAGAAATCCGAGCGATAGACGTAGTTGCGCAGCTTCATCCCCACCCCCTTGAACGTGCCGTGCTGCACGACATAAGCGATTTCGGCATCACGCTCCCATTCCTTCACAGTGCTGTTGGACTGGCCATCGTTGCCACTCAGGTAGCGGCTGGAAAACGTGAGGCCTGGTACACCGAGGCGGGCAAAATCGTAGCCATAGCCGAGCATCCAGGTCTTCTCGTCCTCCTCGATGAACTTGCCAATCCCGGCATTGCTGAAGGAATAAACCGTGGCACCGCTGATGTACGGCAAGCCGGCCTCACCGCTGAGCGCCTGGTAGCCAGCACTGAGCGTATGACCAGCAACGGCGTAGGACAGCAGGCCACTGAGCATGTCGTTGTCGATCTTGCCGCCGTAGGCCGAACCGGAATCGACGCTGTTGAAGTAGCGCAGGTCGCCGGTCAACACCCCGCTGCCCAGCGGCAGGTCGTGTTGGATGCCGGCAAAGTTCTGTCGGTAGAAGTTCTCGAGCTCGCCGTAGAAGTAGCTCAAGCGGGTGTTTTTCCCCAGTTTGTAATCGGCACCGGCGTAGTTGAAGTCGCCTGACTGATCGCCAGCGTAACCGTCAGGCACGATCGGCATGCTGTCGCTGGAATCCCGCAGTTTGAAACGCTCCAGATGGCCGCCGGTCAGGGCGAGATTGTCGATGTCAGTACTGCTGACCTGCAGGCCCTGGTAGGTCTGGGGCAACAGTCGCGCGTCGTTGTAGATCAGCACCGGGGTCTTGGGCAGCAAGGTGCCGTACTTGAGCGTGGTCTTGGCCACCCTGGCCTTGGCGGTCATCCCCGCGCTGGCAAACTCATCGGCGGCGCGACCATCGTCATGCACAGGTAACAGACCGGTGCCACTGCGGCCACGCCCGGAGTCGAGCTTGACCCCGAGCAGCCCCAGGGCATCGACGCCAAAGCCAACGGTGCCGGGGGTAAAACCCGACTGGTAATCCAACAGAAAGCCTTGGGCCCATTCTGTGCGCTCGCTCTTCGCGGTTCTCGCGGCTCGCGCGCTCATTCCGTGCTCGTCGCGAAAATTCTCGTTGAAGTAGACGTTGCGCAATTGCAGTTTGAGCTTGCTGTCGTCGATAAAACCCTCGGCGTTGGCGGCGGCCAGCGGCAACAGGCCAAGCATAGGAAATACAGCCCCACGGATCAGAGAAGTGTGCATATCGGTTTCTCGTTGTTGTTATTTGGCGTGCAAGCCAGCGCACACCCCGGCGACGAGGCGTGACAGGCGCAAAACGAAGGTGTCGGGTGGTTCAGGAAAACAGGGTCAGCGCACCGGTCAGCAAGGCCAGCGCGGTAATCACCAGGGAGGTGAGCACGGCCCACTTGACGGTCGCTTTCTGGAAGTCGCCCAGGTCACGATCGACCATGCCCACCAGCAGCAAGGTCGACGCCACCAGCGGGCTCATCAGGTGCACCGGCTGACCGAGAATCGACGCCCGGGCGATTTCCACCGGATCGATTCCATACGCAGCAGCGGCATTGGCCAGGATGGGCACGACGCCGAAGTAGTAGGCATCGTTGGACAGGACGAAGGTCAGCGGCATGCTGGTGATCGCCACCACCAGCGGGAACAGATGCCCCCACGAGGGCGGAATCCAATCGACCAGGGTCTGCGCCAGGGCGTCGACCATTTTCGTCCCGGAGAAAATCCCGGCGAAGATGCCGGCGGCGAAGACCAGCAGGACCACGGTCATGGCGTTGCCCGAATGGGCAAGAATGCGCTCTTTCTGGATGTCCAGTTGCGGATAGTTGATCATCAGCGCCAGGACGAACCCGATCAGGAACAGGATCGCCGAGTGCATGAGCCCCATCACCAGGGCCGCCATGACCGCGATCACCAGGAGCAGATTGACGTAAGCCAGTTTAGGGCGTTTGTGCGGGGTGTCTTCGATGATCGCCTTGATATAACAATCTCCGCCGCCGCTTTGCAGCTGGACGTTGCCAATGCGCTTGCGTTCGGCACGGCCCAGCAGGAATGCGGTGAACACCACCCACATCGCACCGCCGATCATGGTCGGCAGCAAGGGCACGAAGTAATCGCCGGCATCCAGGCCCAGTGCCGCGATCGCTCGGGTCGCCGGGCCGCCCCAGGGGGTCATGCCACTCATGATGCTCAAGGACAGCATCGCCACCGTCGCGAGGATCATCGGGTTCATGCCGATGCGCTTGTACAACGGCAGCATGGCGGCGCAGGTAATCATGTAGGTCGTCGTGCCATCACCGTCCAACGCCACCACCAGCGACAGCAAGGCCGTGCCGACAGCGATTTTCATCGGGTCGCCATTGACCCGCTTGAGAATCTTGCGGATCAGTGGATCGAACAGGCCGGCGTCGATCATCAGGCCAAAAAACAGGATCGCGAACAGCAACAAGGCTGCCGAAGGCGCAACCATCTTCAAGCCGTCCAGCATCATTTTGCCGGTGGTGCCGCCGAACCCACCGATCACCGCAAAGACAATGGGCACGATCGTCAGGGCAACGATCGGCGACAGGCGTTTTGTCATTATCAGGAAGGTGAAGACCACCACCATGGCCAAGCCAAGTAAAGCGAGCATAGGTCAGTTCTCTTGTTGTTATTCGTAGCTTTACCAACACCCAGGCGCACGCCTTCCAACCTGTCAGGCGACACGTTCAGTGTGCCTGGCAGAGGTCAAGAAAGGTGTAGAGCCGTGATATCGAGTTTGCCGTGACCGGCTAGAGATGTTTCGCGGCCTTGGCGTCGTCCCAGGCGTCATGCATAGCCTGGGCCACTGACGGGGAAGGCTTGCCGTCCAGGGTCTGTAACAGCACCTGGCGGTCGCAGGCGTTCTCCGAAATGGCGATCACCACGGTCGCCACCGCGTTGCTCGCCAGGCTCGTCAGTGCCCGCGCTTCCGACATGAATCGGTCAATGCCAATCAACAGGGCCAGGCCGGCCAGCGGGATGTCGTGGATGACCGTCAGGGTCGAGGCCAGTGCGACGAACCCGCTGCCGGTCACTCCCGCGGCGCCCTTGGACGACAACAACATGATCGCCAGCATAGTGACAGTCTGGGTCAGCGTCAGCTCGATGTTGCAAGCCTGCGCGATGAAGATAGCCGCCAGCGACAGGTAGATCGCGGTGCCATCCAGGTTGAATGAGTAGCCGGTCGGCAGCACCAGCCCCACTACCCCTTTCTTGCAACCCAGGGCCTGGAGTTTTTCCAGCATTCGCGGCATCACCGGTTCGGTCGAAGACGTGCCCAGCACCACCAGGAACTCTTCGCGCAGGTAGCGCAGCAGTTTCCATAAGCTGAAGCCATGGGCGCGGCAGATACCGCCCAGGACCGCGAAAACGAAGAAGGCACAGGCGATGTACAAGGTCATGATCAGCTTGGCCAGGCTCCCCAACGAAGTGATGCCGTACTGCCCGACCGTGAACGCCAGGGCGCCGAATGCGCCAATCGGGGCAAAACGCATCAGGTAGGAGAAGATCTTGAACACCATGTGCGAAGCCGATTCCAGTACGTCCAGTACCGGCTTGCCCCGCTCACCCAACGAAGACAGGGCGAAGCCGCAAAGCACCGCGATAAACAGGACCGGCAGTACCTCGCCTTTATTGAAGGCGCCGATAAAGGTATCGGGAATGATGTGCATGAAGAAGTCGACCACCCCCAGCTTCGCCGCCGAGTCGGTGTACTGCGCCAGGCCCTGGGTACTCAAATGGGTCGGGTCGATGTTCATCCCGGCTCCGGGCTTGAACAGATAGACCGCCGCGAGGCCGATGACCAGGCTGACCACGGTCAAGCCCAGAAACAACAACATCGTCTTGCTCAACAAGCGCCCCAGCGAGCGCTTGTCGCTCATGCCGGCGATGCCCGTGACGATGGTGCAGAACACTACCGGCGCGATCATCATCTTGATCAGCTTGATGAAGGCGTCGCCCAGCGGCTTCAAGGCAATCGCCTGTTGCGACCAGAAGTGCCCGACCACCACGCCCAGCAGCACGGCGCAGATGATCTGGAAGTAGAGCGATTTAACAACTTTCATGGCATCACCCATTTTTAGAATTGTTCTGATGCTAACGACAACGACAGCCTGGCTAACCGGCCAGTCGCTGGGAACCCTTGGCGTAGACGAAACCCGAAAACAGTCGGCGCGCGGTCCGCACCACCGAGGCGCGGATGGTCTCACCCTTTTCCCCGGCATAGGACAAAACAACGTCGATACCGCCGCTCGGATGCTCGATGCGGACCCGCTGCAAACGGGGCTCGCTGACGCCGCCGATCAATCCGGCGGCCACACTGCCTGCGGTCACACACGCGGTAGCAAGCCCGATGGAGCCGGTAATCGCCAGCGCCCGATGGCAGTTGTGCGGCATGAAGTAGCGCACCTGGAGCGTTCCGCCAGACTTTGCCGGCGACACCAGCACCGGCTTGGGAATCACCTTGTCGCTGACATCGCCCAGGCCCATGGCCAGCCCGGCTTTGAGCCGCAGGGACTCCAGGCGTTGCAGAAAGGCTTTATCGGCATCCAGCTCGGCGGGGCTTTCGTCGCCGCGCTTGCCGAACTGACTCGCTTCGACGATGACCATGGGCATGGCCATGTCGATGCAGGTCACCACAATGCCGTCGATGACGTCCTGCGATTGCCCGGTGGGGAAGAGTTTGCCCGTCTTGCTGCCCGCCGCATCCAGGAACGTCAGTTCCACCGGCGCGGCAGTGCCCGGAACGCCATCGATGGCAGTGTCTCCCTCATAGCTGACCTTGCCCCCCGGGGTTTGCACCTCGGACACGACGAAGGTGCCGGTATTGAGGTTGCGAATGCGCACCGGGGTACGGTCACCGGTCGCCTTGACCAGCCCCTGTTCGATGGCGAACGGGCCGACGGCGCAAAGCATATTGCCGCAATTGGGCGCAGTGTCGACCCGACGTTGGGAGACCATGACCTGGACGAACAGGTAATCGACATCCGCCTCGGGGTGCAACGATGGGCTGACGATTGCCACTTTGCTGGTTTGCGGGCTGCCGCCGCCGATACCGTCGATCTCCAGCTCGTGGCCAGATCCCATCAGATCGAGCAACAGCTCGTCACGTTCCACGATGGCGGCCGGCAGGTCCCAAGCGAGAAACACTGGGCCTTTGGAGGTACCGCCGCGCATGAGCACACAAGGAATTCGTTGCATGAACACTAACTCTTGTTAATCAATCTGGATAATTGATGTTCTGGAGACAAGAGTGGCAGGCTTTGAAAAGTGTTTCCAATGCAAAGATCGGAGACTTTATTGCGTTTAGCGAATCAATCCCCGTAGGATGACTACCACGATGTATCGCGTTGCTTATGGGGATCCGGCATGGAATATGAGCTACAGGACATACGATCTTTCGTCAAAATCGCCGAACTTGGCAGTTTCCACGAGGCTGCCGATGCGCTTCACCTGTCTCAGCCGGCCCTGAGCCGGCGCATGAAGAAACTGGAGGAAGGGTTGGGCACTGCCTTGCTCGATCGCACGACGCGCAAGGTCAGCCTGACCAGCGTCGGACGCGACTTTCTGCCCAAGGCGCGGCGCCTGCTGGACGACTTCGACGATTCGATCCTTAACATTCGCGAACTGGCGGAACGGCAGATCGGCCGGGTGACCCTGGCTTGCATTCCCACCGCCGCGTTCTATTTCCTACCGTCGGTAATCCGCTTGTACAACGAGCGCTATCCGAAAATCCGCATCCGCCTGCTCGACCTCAGCGCCAACGAGGGACTCGAAGCGGTGCTGCGCGGCGAAGCCGACTTTGGCATCAACATGATGAGCGGCCAGCATCCGGACATCGAATTCGTGCCCCTGGTCAACGAACCCTTTGTCCTGGCTTGCCGCCGCGATCATGAATTGGCTGGACGCAGCGCCGTCACCTGGTCGGAACTCAGCGACTATCGCCTGATCGGGGTGGGTCGTCTGAGTGGCAATCGCATGCTGCTTGATCATGCCCTGTCGGGACTGAGCTGGCGTCCGCAATGGTTTTACGAGGTCCAGCACCTGTCTACGTCACTGGGGCTGGTGGAGGCAGGCCTCGGGGTATCGGCAATGCCCAGCCTGGCGATGCCCGCCGGGGACCATCCAACACTGGTCAGCGTGCCGCTGATCGAACCGGTGGTCAACCGATCACTGGGGCTGGTCTATCGACGAGGCGCGTCCCTATCCCCCGCCGCCGAGAAGTTTGTCTCGATCCTGCTTGAGCAGTGGCCGCAGTAAGAGCGTTCGCGGAAGGTCGTTCGCCAATGGGCGGCGCCGAACTTGGGTTCAAGGTAGTGATCACTCACAACTTCAGGGGGCGCATTAATACGTCTATAGCGGCGCATTAATGCGCCATTGAAAAAGCATCTGCAATGCTAGTCTTCGCCTTCCCACAACCCGGACTGCCGCCGTGCGGGCAGTCTGCTCTACGTCTGGAGAATGCAATGGCAGCTTCGCAACCGTTCGGAAAGAAAACCGCTTACTGGGGTGTGGCATGGGAGGAAAGCTACGGCTATCCCCAGGCCAGGCAGATAGGCAACGAAATCTATATATCTGGCCAATTCAACCACGATGAAGATGGCAACCTGATCGCTCCCGCACCGCTGAATAGCGAAGGCAAGCCCAGTGATTTCTCTTCAATGGGGGAACAAATGCGCGCCTCCTACGACAACATCTCCAAGTTGCTCGCCCTGTATGGCGCGACCCTTGAAGACGTCGTTGAAGAAACGCTTTATGTGCTGGACATGGACGCAGCATTTGCTGTGGTAGGCAATGTTCGCAAGGCTGCCTTTGGCACTGAGCGGCCCCAGTGCGCGAGCAACATCATCGGCGTATCGAGGCTCGCACAGCGTTCGCAGTTGATCGAAATTGTCTGCAAGGCGGTCATCGGCTCCGGCACCCGCTAAGACGTGCTCCCGGTTTCGTCTACGAAACCGGGAGAGCTCGCTGGCCTTCGACCAAGGGCTTGAGTTCGGCAACCGCCGCTGCGCAAAACGTCATGAACGCCTTGACTCGCCATGACTTTCGAATGTCCTGATGAGTCAGCAGCCAAAGCCCGTCCTGAAGTTCAGGCACAACCGGGCCGACGCGCACCAACCCGGGCGTGATGTCACCCAGCATGCAGGGAAGGAATCCAAAACCAAGACCCGCCACAATGGCAGCGCTCGCTGCGGCGACGGAATCGGTTCGGTAGGAAATACAATCAGGGGCAACCCTGCTATCGACGTAGCTCGTTGCCTTGAGGCCGCATAAGGCTGCCGAATAGGACACCCACGTCTGGCCTTCTGCAAAAGGTGTTGAGGTCGGCGCGTTTTTATCACTGCCGTATGGCGCCCAAGCAATTGTCGCGAGCTTTCGTCCTACCAGACTTTCTGATGGCTTGTTGGTCGCCCTCACCGCGATATCCGATTCATCTCGGGCCAGACTCAATGTCTGATTGACTACCAGTACCTCAATCGCTATCCCTTCATTCAGTGCCTTGAACTGCGCGATGATGGGCGTGAGGAAGTACAGCAGTAGCGAATCACTGGTGGTGATCCGGAGTTTTCCGAGTGGCCCTTGACCCGCCCGTGAAACACGCCGTGCAACGCTGACGATATCCAGCTCGACTCGCTCGGCGAGCGCTCGTAATTCCGCCCCCTCAGTAGTGAGCATATATCCCGAGCGGCGGTGATCGAACAATGCCACTCCGAGTATTTTTTCAACCTGGGTCACTCGGCGCGAAACGGTAGAAACGTTGATCCCCAGCTTCTTGGCAGCGTCAGTGCGATTGGCGCATTCGCTGAGCGTTTTAATGATGCGTAAATCGTCCCACGAAAGCTGGGCTACAGCACCACTGAAATCTGGTTTGACGTCACCTGCAGGAGCCGGGCTGGATAATCCAATTTTAGGTGGCGACTTCACTGAAAGCATTCCAAATATCGTGTTCGCTCATCATACGAAAAGGCTAAGGCGGAACAAAGTTATTGCTGCTCGAGTGGGTTAGACAGGTAGCTAGCCGTAGAACGCGACACGGCACGCTACGAAATCAAGTGATGATGAACGATTGCTTTCGGCCCAGAAGTAGACATTCCACCAACGGTAGAGAGTTGAAAAAGTGGGTTACCTCCCATCGCTCTCCGAGTTGAACAGGTACCGACTCACATCGAACCCTTCTCTACCCAACGCCGGTACTGCCGCGTGCGAAACCCCATGGCGACCTGCTGCAGAATCAGCGCACGCAATGGCGAGATACGTGGATCAGGCTTTTCGCCCGACTGAGTTTACCCAGCTGATACTTCACCACCGCCATGTTCGCCAATGCCGTGCCGCTCGCCGGTTGCTATCTGGGTTGGGTGTGGCTGGACCCGGTCATGGGCATAATACCGACAGCATTCGTGAACGTCTCAAGCCGGTGCACGAAGTCAGCCATCTGACGGTCGAGTTTCGACCGGCCTGAGGTCTCCCCTTCCATCAATTCCAAAGGAACTTGCGATGCCTCCAGGGCAACGTGAACTGGCGCGGATCGAACGCCGGTTGATTACCACGCTGACCGAAGCGTGCGAAACAGCAAAAGGTGAAATCCAAGGTTTCACCTGGCTCACCCACACTGCTGACTTGAATGCGTTGGCTAAAACCCTGAAGGTGACCTGGGTGTTCGAAACCCTCGCTGACAGACAGCAAGCCCAGGTTGATGCCAAGGCTCGCATCCTCGAGCTGACGGCCATCGCGCTGAAAGAAGCCGGCATCGATCTGAGCTTGTCGGATCGCAACGTCCGCCTTGACTCTGAGCAAGAATGCCAGCGCGGTCATGGTGGCGATTGGAAAAAGCGTCTGGCCAAGGGTGATTGAGGATGGCCAAGGAAATCGAAAATCCCTGTATCGCGTTATGCCAACTGAAGGGTGATTTGTGTGTCAGTTGTGGACGGAGCAAAGAGGACATCAGAAAGTGGAAACGCATGAAGCGGCCTGAAAAAATGGCTGCGGTGCAGAGGGCGAATATCCGTTTGAAGGGGCTGAAGTAAAACGCAGGGAAAATCGCTTGTCCTTGGATGGATGTATTACACGTTTAGTTGAATGGATACCTCTTTAGCCACCTCGATGAAAACTCGCATCGCTGCGCTCTGAAAGGCATCTTTGCGCCGCAAAAGGACGGCGGTGCGCTGCAAGCGCTCAGGCTCCAGTGCGATGGCCACCAGATCGTCATGGGCCAACGCAATTTTGGCCGGCAATAAAGTTGATAGATGCGTCCTACGAACGATTTCGATCACTGCACCGAGGGCATTGGCCTCCATTTGCACCTGAGGGCGAATCGCGTGTTTGCGGCAGTAGCGATCGATTTGTTCGCGGGTTGCAAACTCCGGGCTGAGCAAAATCAGGGATTCGGCATTCAGACCTTGCAATCCAATGGACCGCTCCTCGGCCAAGCGGTGACTGCGACTCACCACTAAAGCGAGGGTTTCGTTCAGCAAAGGGATGGCATCAATATTCGGTGTATTTATTTCATCGAACGCGATCCCCGCGTCCAATTCCCCAGCCAAAAGCAACTCCTCAATGCGCTCTTGGGAAATCTCCTTCAGGTTGAGAGTGATCTTGGGATACCGAGAGTGAAATGCTTCGATCACGGGCCCTACCAGATAAGTCGTGAACGTCGGCGTCACGGCTAGGCGCAATGAGCCACGGGTGAGGTCGCTCACATCGTGGATGGCGCTTTTAGCATCTCGCAATTCCTGATAAGCACGGCGTGCATACAAAAGATAGACGTCTCCCGCGTCAGTCAAGCGAGTTGTGCGTCCTGAACGGTCGAACAGCTGGGCTCCAAGACTTTCTTCCAACTGTTTCACCTGTTGCGAAAGGGCTGGCTGAGACACGTGCAGTGCCGCTGCGGCCTTCGTGAAGCTGAGATGTTCCGCAACCGCAAGGAAGTATTGGATGTGGCGAGCAGGCATGATTTCACTCATAAGATAATCCGATCAATAGCATAATAAATCAGACTTTTATCTTATGTAACGCGTTGCTTAATCTTTGTCTCACACCCGGACATCGAGACAGCAACCATGAAAGCAATCATCGACGGTTTTCTGAAATTCCAGAAAGACGCGTTCCCTGAGCGGATCAAACTGTTCAAGGACTTGGCTAATCAGCAGAGCCCAAGAGCATTGTTCATCTCTTGCTCAGATAGCCGACTGGTGCCTGAACTGGTCACCCAGCGCGAGCCAGGCGATCTGTTTGTCATCCGCAACGCCGGCAACATCGTACCGTCGTATGGCCCGGAGCCAGGCGGCGTTTCGGCCTCTGTCGAATACGCGGTCGCCGCACTCCAGGTCGCAGACATCGTCATCTGCGGCCACTCCGACTGCGGCGCGATGACCGCCATAGCAACATGCAAGTGCCTGGATCACATGCCAGCCGTTGCCGGATGGCTCCGTTACGCCGACTCGGCCAAGGTGGTTAACGAAGCCCGCAAACACCCGGATCTGCCGAGCAAAGTTACGTCCATGGTCCGCGAAAACGTCATCGCGCAACTGGCCAACCTCCAGACACACCCATCCGTTCGCCTAGCGCTCGAAGAAGGCCGCATCACCCTGCATGGTTGGATCTATGACATCGAGAGCGGGCGTATCGACGCCTTCGATGGCAGTACCGGGACCTTCGTGTCCCTCGCAGAGAACCCCGAAATCCACGCCGTTTTCCAGCAAGCCAGGCACATCGCCTGAAACCTGTACCTGCAACCCTTACCAACTTAGGAGATTCGCCATGATCCAGACTCAAGCCACTCGCACCGCTCGCCAAGAACTGACCGAAACCATCATTTTGGCCAAGGCTCGCAAGGACCTGTCCTTCGCCGAGATCGTTGACGGCACCGGCCTGTCCGAAGCCTTCGTCACTGCTGCCCTGCTCGGCCAGCATCCACTGCCTTCCAGCGCCGCCCATGTCGTGGGCAAGAAACTCGACCTCGATGCTGATCAAGTCGCTTTGCTGCAATCGATGCCAGTTCGCGGCAGTTTTTTTGATGGCGTACCGTCCGACCCGACCATCTACCGTTTCTACGAGATGATGTCGGTATACGGCACCACCCTCAAAGCGCTGGTTCACGAAAAGTTCGGCGACGGCATCATCAGTGCCATCAACTTCAAGCTGGACATCAAGAAAGTCGAAGATCCGGAGGGTGGCCATCGCGCTGTGATCACCCTGGACGGCAAGTATCTGCCTACCAAGCCTTTCTGATGTAAGTCAGCCCGGGCGTCTGACGGCAACCGGGCTACACCCCAACCCTTTATTACATCTGGCGCTCGATCGTTGGCGCCAGGGACGGGGGGCTCAAACACCTGCCGTCCCCTGACCTTTTGAAAGAATAACCCTTCTCTACTTGCGCCCCTGCAGCGCGCTTTCCGCCTCTACTCCGGCAGTAATTGCACGGAAGTGCATTTACTCAGGCCGTATCCAAAACCAAGAATCGCCAACGGCTGGCTGCGAAAATCCAGCTCACCGCAAGTTCCCGCCTGAGACAAACGGAGCTACGATTTGCAGCCTCATGCGTGGATCTGGTGAAGCAAATATTGTTAGGGAACTTCAGTGATAGACTCATGGCTGGAAAAGCTGCGACCGCTAGACCTTTCGCGAAGCAGGCAATGAAGACCGTTGGCAGGCGGAAGAGCCGGATAAGACCGGCCAAGAGTTGGAGGATATACTTTGGAGGGATTGCGTGCGGTTACGAGTCAGGAGGACTTTTGATAAAGAAACTATTTATAGCGCCAGGCTCAAAAAAAGACCTGAGCCTTTTCAACGAAAGGTTCAGGTCGGTTGAGATATTTACAGACCGAGGTCAGACAGGCTTGGGTGGTCATCCGGGCGACGTCCCAGCGGCCAATGGAACTTGCGCTCGCTCTCCTTGATGGGCATGTCGTTCACGCAGGCGAAGCGACGGTGCATCAAGCCATCCGCTTCGAACTCCCAGTTTTCGTTACCGTAAGAGCGGAACCAGTTACCTGAATCATCATGCCACTCGTATGCGTAACGTACAGCGATGCGGTTGTCGGTAAAGGCCCAGAGCTCTTTGATCAGGCGATAATCAAGCTCTTTTCTCCATTTGCGAGTAAGAAAACCTTTGGCCTCTTCACGATTGGTAGCAAATTCCGCTCGGTTACGCCATTGGGTGTCCAACGTATAGGCAAGCGATACTTTTTCGGGATCGCGGCTATTCCAGCCATCTTCAGCGAGTCGGACTTTCTCAATCGCCGTTTCACGAGTGAACGGAGGAAGGGGCGGACGAGTTTGTGCATCGAACATGGTAGTGCCTCCAGGACAATTGGATGTATCGGTTTATATAACGTTTTCGAAACTCAGCAAAACGGCACAACTTTCTTTCAGCGATCATCATCGCAACATCAACACGTCACGATAATCGCGATTCATATCAACATCTCAACAAGCCAGCTTACGCGAACGGGTACGAGCAACCACGCAGACTAATATGCGCCAGGGCCATATTTTCGTTCTTCTACATGAGCCCAATGTAGAACGATCATTCTCCTTGGTCAATCATCGCTTGGAATTTTTTTCGATTTTCCACATCGTGGCGTACCTGATTGATTGCCGTTCTTACGGGATGAAACGCCAACGCCCGGGATACCCAGGCGTGTGCAATGGCAGCGCTGCGGTTCAACCCGCCATGGACTCACGGCTAAAGGCCTGCACCTCCTGCAACAGACCTTGCGCGGCCAGCATCACCAACTGCCGGCCTTTTTCCGCAGAGGCTTGCGCCGGGTCCGATCCCATGCGGCCATCCGGATGCCGGGCGCGGAAATCGGCTGCCTCCCGGATCGGGCCCCAGTTGGCGATCTATGGCGAGTAATCTGCGGATTTGATGGCGTGGGGATAGGCCCACTGGGTCACGGCGATTTCCGAAGGCGTTGCATGAACACCGTGACCGGTGGGGAACTGCTCCCGCGCCAGCTCATTGACCCCTTCCAGATCCCACCAGTTGCACAGCTTCAAGGCGAAACCCGCAGGGCGACGGACGAAACTCGCCTCGGCGTACAGTTCCGAGAACGCCGCTTCAATCGAGGCGATATTGCCGCCATGGCCATTGAGAAACAGCATCTTTTCAAACCCATGGGCAGCCAGCGAGCGCACCCAGTCGCCGATGGCGGCGATGAAAGTCGAAGGTCTGAGCGAGATTGTTCCCGGGAATCCAAGATGATGTTGCGCCATGCCGATGTTGAAGGTCGGGGCAATCAGAATGTCCGCGGCCTGCTGCGCCTGGTGGGCGATGATTTCGGGGCACATCCAGTCCGTCCCCAGCAATCCGGTAGGCCCGTGCTGCTCGTTGGAACCGATCGGGATGACCACGGTACGGCTGCGCTGGAGGAATGTTTCGATTTCGGCCCAGGTCGATAGATGTAAAAGCATCTGCGTTCTCTCTTTGGAAAGGTTCCTTGCGGAACACGATGGGTGCGAGGTTCAGTAAAGGCGCCTGTTCACCTGCGCTGCATTCAAGACCCGATTGCAACGCATTGCAGGTCAGATGTTGCGCCCACCACCAAATCACAGCAAGAGCAACTATGTTGGTGTACCGTTGCCCTATGAGCAACGCAGAATCGGAAGGACACCAGTCATGCGCGAGATCAACCAGCAACGCCTGCGGTATTTTCATGAGGTGCTGACCCACGGCTCGATCCGTGGCGCGGCGGACAGCATCAACACCTCCCCCTCGGTGATTACCCGCCAGATCAAGTTGCTGGAAGAGGAATTGGGTACCCGGTTGTTCGAACGCCAGGCCCGTGGCGTCCAGCCCACCGAAGCTGCCGCGCACCTGCTGGAGTTCTGGCGCGGCTATCGATCACATCAGGAGAAGCTCGAAGACCAGCTCCAGGCCATCAAGGGGCTGCAACAGGGACACGTGCGAGTCGTCATCAGCGAAGGCTACGTCGATACCCTGGTGGACCACGTGCTCGCGCCGTTCTGCAAACAGTACCCCAAGCTCGATGTCAGGCTGGACATACTGCCCGTGGACGACGTCCTGAACGAAATCGCGGAAAATCGCGCGCACATCGGCCTGGCCTACAACCCGCCTCCCCACACTCACATCGATTACCGCGCGACGTCCCGGCAGCCCGTCATGCTGCTGGTTCGCCCGGACCATCCGTTGGCCTTGCAAGGGACAATGGCAACCGTCGCCGACTTGCTCGACTGCCAACTGGTGCTGACGCCGCCGACCTTCGGTATCGGTCACGCGCTGAAGATGCTCGAGTACGCCGAGAAGATCGAAATCCGTCCGGCGCTGGTCAGCAACTCCTTGGCCGCTCTCAAGCGCCTGGTCGCGAGCGGCGAGTTTGCCTCGCTGTTGGGCGAAGTGGCGGCCTATCGGGAAATTGCCCAAGGCAGCCTCGCGGCGGTGGCCGTCGACCATCCACTGTTCCTGGGGGTCGAGGCGAAACTGCTGGTGAAGTCCGGACGCCCGCTGGCGGCCCCTGCCCAGGAGTTACTGAACTGGATGTTGCAACGGCTGCCGATGTTCGCCTCCGGCAACCCTGCACAAGAGCCCGGTTCAGCCGTTTGAAACCTGCGACTCGGCCCCGGCGAGCCTGAACTCCGACCGCACCGCCTGGACGATACCGCTGACGACATCCGCCACCAGCAACCGTCCCTTCTCTGCGCTCGACCCCAATGCGGAGGACAGCACGCCGCTGGCCGGCACCCATTCGGTTCGGGTCGGGTACATGTCGTAGACCGGGAACTCAGCCGGTCCGTGGTCAGGGATCTGGTCCAGGCACACCAGTTGCGGGTGGTAATGCAGCATCATCGACGTCTCGATGACCGCTGCGTGCTCCAGTGCGATGCCCGGAAAACCGTTCGCAAAGATCGTGTCGAGGGTCTGTGCTTTGACGAACTCCCAGTGTTCCAGGCGCATGACCTCCAGTCCGGCCGCGGGCCCGATATCGCGCATCGCCAGCTCGATGCCTTCGGTCACGAACCATTGGTTTTCGTAGTGACCGATCACCAGGACCAGGCGCTTTACACCATGGCGATGAAACTCACGCACAGCATCGCGGACCATGGCGATCAGCGTCGCGCCATCCACGCTGGTGGTGCCGCAGAAGTGCTGCCCGCCGCCACACTTGGGCTGGGATTTATAGCCGTAGGACAAGGCCGGGGCGACCACGCCGTCGATCTTCCGAGCCACGTCTTCACTGATTGCACTGGCGAGCAAGGCGTCGGTCCCCAAGGGCAGATGGGGGCCGTGCTGCTCCGTGGCGCCGATGGGCAGCAAGACCACCGCACCTGACTGCACCCGGTGCTCATAGTCCACCCAACTGATGTTATCCATCCGGACAGGGTTCATGGTTTTACTCCTGTGTCGTTGCAAAGCGGTCACGCCCAGGCGCTGCTGACGCCCAGGCGAAACCCAGTGATGCCGAGTGGGCTTATGCCCGCGGCGGATACCAGGACTCCGGCTCCGGATAGTCCCAGTCGGCAGGAAAGGCGTAGGTTTCGAAGACCGTAGTGGTGTCGGCCTCGGTGCCGAAGAACGCGAAATGATTCACGCCCATCCACGAACCGGACTGCACGCATTTGAAACCGCGGCGCTGCAATTCAGCGATGCGCTCCTCGAACGGGATGTTGTTGCAGTCGTAGGCAACGTGCTGGATCCCCTCGCCATGGGCCTCCAGGAAGTCGGCGAAAATCGTCGGCCCCGACACCGGCTCCATCAGCTCCCAGACCATGTTTCCGGACTGGGCGAAGCAGACCTTCAGCACAAAGTCGGCCGGTTCACCGTGGTACGTCTGGTTCCGGGTGTTCTCCGGGCTGAAGGTGTATACCCGCCATGGGCCGATCCCCAGCTTGAGCAAGCCGTCCATGGTGCGTTTATGGTCCCGGGTCACGATTGCGATCTCCACGACGTTGCCCAGGAACGCATCGATCTCGGCGCCGCCGCTCAATGCAGCCAGCACATTGGTTTGTTCAAGATGAGACATTTGCAATAACCTCTTTAATGTTGAATCGTGCACAGCGTTTACTTAGCCATCACTGGCCCGTTAATAACTTCGCTGGGACGCGAGCGATGCAATAGGTAATAAATACCGCCGCCCACGCAAAATCCCGCCAACCAGGACAAATCAATTCCACCCAGTGCCATCGCAAGAGGGCCTTGCAGCGACTGGATGGTGCCTACCTGGAATAACCAGGCCGCCAACACACCCACGGCCAGTGCAAATACACCCCTCCAGTTCACGTCAGTGCAGGTACTTTCCAAGTGATGGCAATAAAGCGATTTCACATCGATCCGCCCCCGGCGAATCAGGAAGAAGTCGACCAGGGTGATACCCGCCCAGGGACTGATCCACACCACGAAAAACACCATCAGGTTTTCAAAGGCGTGCACGAACTCGCCGGATTGCAGGAACAGATAGAGGATGAACAGCGCCACCAGGCCCGAGACCGTTGAAACCACCCAGCGTGGGACGCGCAGGTCCAGGGACAAGGTGGCCAGCGCCGCCGAGTAGATGACCACGATGTTGGTGGCCACCGGCCCATGGAGCAGCACCAGCAGAACCGGCAACGCCATGGTGCCGAAGACCGCAATGATCAGTTGCGCGGGGTCCGAACCGGCACCCGCAGAAGCAATTGCCGCGCCCAGGAACGCCAGCCAGACGGTGGGCAGGAACATGCCGAGGAACGTCGAGCGGAACACCTGTCCATCGGACAATCTGCTCTGGGTGAAGCGGGTGTAGTCCGAGGCGTAAACCAGCCACGAAATGCCCCAGCCGATCCCGATCGCCGTCATCAGGCTGCTCATGGCCGAAAGCTTGCCGATGCCTTCGACGGTCGAGCGCTGCCACTGGATGTCCACGTGTGTGAAGGCCAGGCCGGTCATCACCACCATGATCAGCAGGATCACCGGCATGGTGTAGCGCTCGAAGCACTTGATGGCGTTGAAACCCCAGGCGGCAATCCCGACCTGCGCGATCATGACGACCAGGGCGATGCCGTACTTGAGCTCCATGCCGCCGTTGATGCCGACCCTGTCCAGGGCGGCCACCGCCAGGTCCAGCACGATCCAGGTGTTGGTCGCCACCCAGCCCATCGGCATCAGTACCTGCATGAGGGTGGGAAGGTAGGCACCGCGCCGGCCGAACGCCAGCCGAGACAGGACCATCTGCGGGACTCCCGTGCGGTGCCCCATGATGCAGATGCCGCCGAACAAGGCGGCGCCCAACAGATTGCCGATCACGATGACCAACAGGGTTTCAATCAGGCTCAGGCCTAGCTGGATACCGATGGCACCCAATACCCAGTTGATCGGCGCCACGTTCGCCCCCGCCCAGATCCAGAACTGGTCCAGGGGCGTAGAGGTACGCTGGCTATCGGGCACTGGCTCGATACCAAGTGCATCATAGTTGGCCTCGTTGATTAAACTGTTTGCAGATTCGCGACGCGTTGACATTATTATTTTCCTCGCTGAACGGCGACCACCTGTATCGCCCGGGTTCATTAAAGCGAGGTCCGCAAGTTTAAGTAATTGACGATAACTAAACCGTCCTTTAGAAAACTTGTCGGGTTGAGTTTTCCTAAAACCTGCAATGTGATCTATCCATTTCCGCTTTGAAAATAGCGGCTTTTCAAAACGGCGCGACTAAGAACAATCACTTGTTGAGTTTTATTTGATGCGGTTCAAGTAAATATCAATAGTCGGGCGGCTCAGCGCCGTGGCCAACTTGTTTCCGTCACCGAGGTAGTTCCACCTCAGGCTTAACAGGAAACAGGACATGACCACCCTTCTTCATATTGACGCCAGCGCACGATCCGACCGCTCACTGAGCCGTAAACTGTCCCAGGCCTTTGTCGAGGCCTGGCGTGAGCGCGATGCCAGTACCCAAGTCATCACCCGTGACGTCGGCCGCATTCCACCCCCCTTCGTGACCGAGGCCTGGATTGCCGCGGTCTTTACCCCCGAAGAGCAACTGACGCCGCAAAAACGCGAGGAAATCCGCCTCTCGGACGAGTTGATCGATGAGCTCGACCGCGCCGACGTCATCGTCATCGGCACGCCGATGTACAACTACGGCATGCCGGCCGCGCTCAAGTCCTGGTTTGACAAGGTGATCCGGATCGGCAAAACCTTCACCTTCGACCTGGAGCGCGGCGACTACCCACTGGAACCGATCATGAGCGGCAAGAAACTGGTCATCCTGTCGTCCCGAGGCGAATTCGGCTTCGGGCCTGGCGGCGTTCGCGAGACCATGAACCATCTGGACACGCACATCCAGACCTGCGCGCATTACCTGGGCGTGAATGAAACCCATGTGATTTCCATCGACTACCAGGAGTTTGCCGACGCGCGCCATGAAGCCTCCATCGCCAATGCCTTCGACGCCGTTCCGGTGCTGGTCCGGCAGATGATCGAGGAAAGACAACACCAGGTGTCGGTGGCTTGAGCGTCCGGCACCGTCGCCTAACCGACAAGGAAGAAAACATGATCACGATGCTGCAAACCGCCGAGCGATTGAAGCAGGGCCTGACGACACCGGATGAGTTGGTCGCCTGCGCGTTGGTCGCGGCGAGAAAAACGGAGCATGTGTTTATCGCCTTGCTGGAGCAACGCGCCCTCGACGCCGCCAGGGCATCGACCCGGCGCTGGCAACAAGGCACTCCGCTGAGCGCCTTCGACGGCATTCCCTACGCGATCAAAGACCTGTTGGACGTTGCCGGCAGCCGGACGACCGCCGGCTCCATCACCCGGGTCGACGCCGAAATCGCCGTGGAGGATGCAGCAGTCATCGCCACCCTCACCGCGCAGGGCATGATCCCGCTGGGAAAAACCAACCTCGCGGAGTTCGCGTATTCCGGCCTGGGCCTGAACCCGCATTTCGGGACGCCTACCTCAAACGTCGTGGTCGATGAAGTCCGTCTGCCCGGCGGTTCCTCTTCCGGCTCGGCCATCGCGGTTCAGCGAGGTATTGTCAGCAGCGCCATAGGCACCGACACCGCCGGTTCGATTCGCGTCCCGGCGGCGTTCAATGGTCTGGTCGGCTACAAGGCCTCGACGGGCCGCTACAGCCAACAAGGCGTGCACCCTCTTGCCGTCACGCTCGACAGCCTGGGCGCCTTCGCCCACAGCGTGGCCGACTGCGCCGCGCTGGACAGGGCGATGCGCGGGATCAACGACGGCGACTGCCCGGCTGCGAGGCTTTCGGACCTGCGCCTTGTGGTCGACGAAGGTGTGTTGTCCGACCCGGCGCTGCAGCCAGCGGTGCGGCAGAACCTTGTCGCCACGATGGCACGGCTGCGCGCCGCCGGCGCCCAGGTTGAGTATCGAGCGGTAGCCGCCGTCGCCCGTACCCGTGAACTGATCGCCCGCTCGGGCTGGTTGGGCGCGATAGAAGCCTGGCGCCTGTTGGGCCCGATCGTGGAAAGCGCGCAAGGCGCCCGGATGGACAGACGCGTGTGCGCGCGCCTGCGTGCGGCCAAGGGCATCGACTCGGCGACGGAAGCCAGGATCCGACAATCACGGGAAGAGCTGATGGCGGCCATCGAGGATGAGCTCGACGGTGCTTTGCTGGTGATGCCGACGGTCAAACATGTCGCTCCGCCCATGGCACCCCTGGAACAAGACGACGGGCTGTTCGCGGCCGTCAATCTGGAGACCTTGTCGCTCACCATGATCGGCAGCCTGCTGGACATGCCGGGCGTTGCCCTCCCATCCGGCCGGGACAGCCTCGGGCTTGCCACCTCAGTGCTGGTCTCGGCGACACGAGGTCGCGATGACCCATTGCTCAGTGCGTGCCTGGCGATAGAATCGACCCTGCTCGCGGATGGGTTCAGGTCGTGAGCAAGCGTTGATCTCCGGCCAGGTCATTGAGGGCATTGCCTCTGAATGACCTGGCCTCGTCCAGGAGCCACTCCCTGAACAACGCCAGGCTGCGCCGTGGGTGGCCATGGCCGCTCTCGACCAGATGATAGGTGAACCCCGCCAAGGCCGGACCTTCCAATCGCCGGATCCGCCCGGAACGCAGCTCATCGTCAATCAGTACATCGCTGCACAACAAGGGCCCCAGGCCTCGCTCCAGCGCATGCAAGGCCAGGGTTTCCTCGCTGTACCAGGAAATGCGCAAATCCCCGGCGGCATCGCGTTTGACGCCAGCGAGCCAGGCTGACCACGAGGGGGCTTCGAGGGCCTGGTTCTTCCATTTGAACGCCAACAGCGGTCGATTCGGAAAATCGTTGATCGTTGCGTTGCCCTCCACCGGGCAAATGTGCTCATCCGCGACCGCGATGAAACGGTCTTCGAACAGCACCGGCCCGCGCACATCGGCATCGACCGGCCCATAACGAATCGCCAGGTCGACGGTTTCAGCACGCAGATCCACGACTTTTTCCGAGGCGTGGATGGACACCACGATGTTCGGATAGATCTCATTGAATTTCGCCAGCCGCGGCATAAGCCAGCGTTCGGCGAATGCCCGCGTGGTGGATACGTGGATGGCATCGCCCTCCTTTGTCCCGCCCAACAAGGTGAACGCCTGGGCAATCTGGTCGAAGCCCTCGCGCAGCAATGGATAGATCGCCTTCCCGGCGGGCGTGAGGGTCACCATTCGACCTCTTTCCAGGAGCTTTTGCCCCAGGCCTTCCTCCAACTGGCGCACTTGATGGCTGACCGCCGCGACCGTCACCGAGAGCTCGTTCGCCGCGGCGGAAAAACTCTGGTGCCGTGCGACAGCCTCGAACGCTCGCACGGAATTCAGAGGGGGTATTTTGCGCATGGTTTTCTCCGGGCACCCGTCGGGGTGCTTGCGAGGTATTCGGTGTCCTGCCGGCAAGCCACCGCTGCCGGCAGGTCTGCGGTGCGTCAGAGGACGCAGTAATGCACGTCCTGGGGCCGCATGCCGTTTACGGCGGTAACGTCCTGGGGGCAGGCGGACAGGACCACAATAGCGTCCATTTCCGCTTTGAGGCAGACATATTGCCCTGGTGTGCTGACAGGCTCGGCAAACTCGATGCGTCCATCTTCGTGCACCGGAACGTTCATGAACAGGTTCAAGGGACTTGGCGTGTCAGGCGCCACCAGGCCGAGGGCCTCCAGGGCCAGGAAGAGATTTTCGTTGCAACTGGCGTGATGACCGACGACGCCCAGTTGAACGTAGCGGGTCGGGTCACAGGCCGCGACCAGGGTGTCATGGATGCCCGGCGTCGTGTCCTCGATCAGCGTCAGGATCCCGCGGCGCTTATTGGTCAGCAGGCTGTCCCCTTCACGAGGGTTGAGTTTCAACCAGAAAGGACGGCTGTGCTCCATCGACATGGCTTCTCGCAGGTCGTCCGGGTTGAAGGCCCAGGTGTCCACGACCTGTTTGCCATGGGTGTTGATCACCTTGAGGGTCTGCCCCTGGTTCAACCGGAGCGCTACACCGTGCCGGGCCGGCAATAGAACCCGCTCACCGGGGGTCATCGAAGTCATCGTGTTCATGTCGCGGTTTCCTCTGCGCTGATGGGCTTGCGAACAAGGAAAACACAAGAGAAAACCGCAAACCAATAATATAAAGTGGCCTTGGTATAAGTTGAATCTATAGGTAAACCCTATGCGAATCCGTCAGCTCGAGTGTTTCAGAACCTTGATGATTCACGGCACGATGACCCGCGCTGCGGAACTCCTGAATATTTCCCAGCCGGCGATCAGCAGCACCATTGCCAACCTTGAGCATGAAACCGGCCTCAAGCTGTTCGTGCGTAAAGGCGGCCGCCTGCAACCCACTCCCGAGGCGCGGTTGTTCTTCGTCGAGACGGAGCGTGCGTTAGAGGCCGTGGAGAAGACCCAGCGCATCGCCAAGGAAATCCGCACGGGTAAACGCGGCCACCTGGCAATCGCTGCCTATGCCAGCATCTCGATCAGTCTGCTGCCACGCCTGATGGCCGAATTCGCCAGGGAGCGCCCGGGCCTGGAATTGAAGATCATCACCCGCAATTCCCAATCCGTTCGTGAGCTGATCACGACGCAGCAATTCGACCTGGCCATTGCCGAGCTGCCCCTCGACTACCCAATGTCCCGCATGGAGGTGATTGCCTATGAATGCCAGTGCATGATGCCTGTCGATCACCCACTGGCAGCGTTGGACGTGATAACCCCGGCGGACCTGGATGGGGAGCCGTTCATTTCGCTGTTCAAGGGCGATCCCCTCTACCAGCAACTGGCAATGGCGTTTTCGGCGTACGGGTCATTCTGGAATGTGGTGGCCGAGACAGAGTTTTTTGCGACGGCGTGCGAACTGGTCCGCTCCGGGATGGGCGTCGGCATGGTCGACCCGGTGATCAGCCATTCCTTCGCCCACGACCTGGTCCTGAAACCGTTCAAGCCCGCCATCAGGTACGAAATTGCCTTGCTGCTTCCCACCCAGGAAGAACCCTCGCAACTGGTCCTTGAGTTCGTAAGCTTCCTCAAGCAGCACCTGTGACGTCTTAGAGCTTGTGGCTCCCCAGCATCAGATACCGCTCCGGCGCCCCCTTGCGCAGCCGAGCCGCCAGCAACACACCCGCCAGCAACGCTGCGGGAATGATCGCGCAGAGGCCATAGGACAAGGTCTGGCTGGCGCCCGTCAACACATCGAAATGCAACACCGCGATGATCAGAACCGCCAACAGGACCAGGCAGGATAAAGCGGGAAAGATCCCTCCACGCCAGAGTCCCAGCTTCAGCTCGGGGTGGCAGCGGGAAAAGGCAAATACCGCGGCGGACGTGAGCGCCATCAACAGGATCACGCACAACGTGGCCAGGTTGGACAGCCAGGCGAACAACTGCAGGATCGGATCAGCGTCCATGGCGGCGAAAATCAGCACCACCACCGCAGAAATCAAGCTCTGCAAGACAGAGCCCATATGGGGACTCTGGTGGACGCGATGGGTGGTTCCCAACTGACGCGGCAACAGGCCGTCGCGTCCGATGGCGTAGAAATAACGGGCGGCGGCGTTATGAAAGGCCAGCAATCCGGCATAGATACTGACCATGAACAGCACCCGGATAATCTGGGTCAGGTGCGGACCGACAAAGTGATCGGACATGCCGTAAATGAAGGTCGTGGGGTCCTGCAAGGCCTGCAGCATCGGCACGATCTTGTCCGCGCCCACGCCCACCACCATCGACCAGACCGACAGCGCATAGAACCCGCCGATCAGCAATACCGAGCAGTAGGTGGCAATCGGGATCGTCCGTTGCGGGTCCCTGGCCTCTTCGCCATAGATAGTCGTAGCCTCGAAGCCGATGAACGCGGCGAAGCAGAACAGCAAGCCGATCGACGGCGTACCGCTGAACACATGACTGCGATCGAACGCGTCGAGATTGACGCCACTGTCACCGCCTGTGCTGAGGATGGCGAAATCCAGAGTCAGGATCGCCAGATACTCGGCAATCACAATGACCGACAACACCCGGGCCGAGAGATCGATCTTGCGATACCCCAGGATCGCGACGCTCGCCATTGCCATCAGCGAATAAGCCCACCAGGGCAGCTCCAGGCCAAACACGCTGGCCATGGTGCCGCTGACCACACCGCCGAACATGCCGTACAGCCCCACCTGGAGGATGTTATAGGCAAACATCGCCAACACCCCTGCCGCACCACCCGCCAGGCCACCCAGGCCGCGGGAAGTGAAGGCATAGAAACCACCGGCATTGGTGACATGCCGGGACATGGTGGTATAGCCCACCGAGAACATCAGCAACACCAGCAAGGCCAGGATCAGCAACGCCGGTGTACCGGCACCGTTGCCCAGCATGATGCCGATGGGAAAGCCACCGGCGATGACACTCAACGGGCTCGCCGCCGACACCACGAAGAAGATGATGAAGCCGACACCCAGGGCACCACGCTTTAGCTCCGTGGAGCTGTTGACCGGGAGAGATACACTCATGTGCTTGACCTTATTGTATGAGGCAGTCGCTGTGGGATCGATGCAGTCATCCGTACACCGGCACCGAATGGCTTATTGTTCTTGTTGCACGCCAGGTTCGATCCTATGCCTGCCCATCAATGTCGCACTAACCCAAATCGGTCATCAGACGGCTCTTTCCATGAAAACTGTGGCGAGGGGATTTATCCCCTCGCCACAAGGTTGTTGTGCAACGAATGCGCGCTCAGGCCAGGGCGCAATCGGGAATGGCTGCGCGCTTGGTGTGGGATGGTAACTCTGCGAACAGTTCCTGGTATTCCGCTGCGAAGTGGCTCAGGTGATAGAAGCCCCACTGGGCAGCGGCATCGCCAATCGAGAGCTGCGACGCGCGGGTGGACATCAAGGTGCGGCGCACGCCATTGAGCCTGACGGAACGCAGGTAGTTCAGCGGCGTCGTCTCGGCCACCGCACGGAAGCTGTTCTGCACGGTACGCCGACTCACCTGGAGTCGCTGGCACAACTCGTCCACGCTGGGCACGTTGTTCATTTCAGCGGTGGTCAAGTGGTGGCATTTCTCGACGATGAAGCTGCGGGTGGAGCTTGTGGTGCGTTGGGACTTGTCGCAGGCCGGATCGGTCATGAGCTTCAGCATTTCGCCGAGCATCGCCTGTTCCAATTCCTGTTCCCATACATTGTCGAGCTCTTCGTTCGCCAGGGCCTGGGAGAATATCGCCAGCAAACGACGACGCGCCTGTGCGAAGTGCGGCGTGGAAACCCTGATCACCGGTTGACGCAGCAGCTTGCTGATTTCCTTTGCCGAAGCCGTTTGTGCCAGCGCCTGCTCGAACAATTCCCGTTCGAAGGTGATGGACAGCAGTTCCATGCCCATCGGCATATGGAACATGAACTCTTCGCCACCATGAAGAAAGAACAGGCTGCTGTCATCCACTTCGCGCCCCTGCATCCGAATCGCGCCCGGGACGTTGATCGGCACCGCAAAGCACATCTTGCCCCGCGGGGCCACGCCGTGCTGCACGACACGCTGGTTGATCTGCTCGCGAAAGATATGGCAATGCGCGGTGGACAGCTGCATGAGCGTACTTTCGGCCGAACCGGCGGTCAGCTGGCTGTAGTCCTGGCTCCACTCCTGGACGGTAGCGGCATGGAGGTGGACGTCGCGAAAGTGGTTTATGTGGACATTTCTCATAATATGCGAAAACCTCTCAAATATTATTGTTTTTTATCCTGCCTCCATGACCGATATTCGCACAATAAAGGAATTCAGCAAAATTCCATAGCGAAATATCACCCGCCTCCTACAGCGCAATTCATCCATGTGCCGATTCGGGCTACCGGCTGGCGGCTCTCGCTGGAGATGATCGGCACATTACAACCGAGACCCAGAGAGACCGTCATGAGTGAAGCCAAACTTGAATCCCTCCACTTCGCGGATGCCCCGCGAATTATTTCCAGCACCCTGCCCGGCCCCATGACCCGCGAGGCCCTGGCGTTGTCGGCGCGTACCGAATCCATGGCCCGCGGTGGCGGACGCATGCCGGTGGCCATGGACCGGGCGTTCGGCGCGACCTTCAAGGACCCGGACGGCAACACCTACATCGACCTGTCCGCCGGCGTGGGCGTCAGCAGCGTAGGCCGGTGCCACCCGAAAGTGGTGCAGGCCATCCGTGAACAGTCCGAAGTATTGATGCACGCCCTGGAAGTCAACAGCACCCGACGCACCGAGCTTGCAGCCAAGATATCCGAGATCGCGCCCGATGGCTTGCGTGGCGATTGCACCACGTTCTTTACCCAAAGCGGCAGTGATGCGCTGGAGGCCGCGGTGAAGTTCGCCAAGCGCATCACCGGGCGGCACCAGATCATCGCCTTTCACGGAGGCTACCACGGCGTGTGGAACGCATCCGGCGCGTTGACCACAGGTACGGCCTACCGCAAGGGCTACGGCGCCATGATGGGCGGCGTCATTCACGCGCCCTACCCTTACGCCTACCGCTTCCCGTTCGACACCACCCACAAAAGCGCCGAGCAGATTGCCGGCGATTACGTGGACTATTTGCTGAATACCCCCTACACCGCCGCCGATGACGTGGCCGCCGTGATCGTCGAACCGGTGCAGGGCGAAGGCGGCTACGTGCCGCCCTCGCCTGAGTTCCTGCAACTTCTGCGCAAGGCTTGCGACCGCAGCGGCGCGTTGCTGATCGTTGATGAAGTGCAATCCGGCGCCGGGCGTACCGGCAAGATGTGGGCGGTCGAGCACTCGGGCGTCAAGCCGGACATGCTCACCTTCGGCAAGGGCATCGGCAGCGACTTGCCCATGGCGGGCCTGATCATGCGCTCGGACCTGGCGGCCGCGATTCCTGACGGCTCGGTGCCCAATACATTCGCCGCCAACTCGTTGTCCGCCGCCGTGGCGCTGACCAACATCAGCATCCTGCAGGATCCGGAACTCGATCTGCTCAACCGTGCGCACACGCTGGGGCTGGAGGCGCAGGAGCGTATCCGTGGCTTCAACAGCCCGTTCGTAGGTGAAGTGCGCGGTCGCGGCCTGATGATCGGCATCGAACTGGTGGAAGATCCGGTCACCAAGGCCCCTCTGGAAGGCGCCAGGATTGGCCAACTCATGGGCTACCTGCTGAACCATGGCGTGCTGATGATTCCCTGCGGTCGCTACAGCAACGTGATGCGTGTCATGCCTTCGCTGACGATCTCGCGCGCGCTGTTCTTCAAGGCGCTGGAGATCTTCGGTGACGCCCTGGCGTCCCTCAAGGCATGAAACGGGTCTACCTGCCCACTGCACAACATTCATGGATCCAAACATGACACAGCATCTGAATCACTTCATCGAAGGCGGCTCCTTCGAGGCCTCCGACGGCCGTCGAACCAGTCTTATCAACCCTGTGACGGAACAGGTCTACGGCAGCGCCGCGCGCGGTACGGCCGAGGACGTGAATCGTGCCGTGGCAGCCGCCCGCAAGCAGCTTGAAGGTGGCGCCTGGAGCCAGCTCGACGGCGCCCAGCGCGGCCGGCTGCTGTTGAAACTGGCTGACCTGGTGGAACGCGACACCGACTTGCTCGCCGACATGGACGCCGACGCCATCGGGCGCTCGCCCATGGAGCCGCGTCGCCTGGACATTCCCAACGTGCTCGCCAACCTGCGTGCCGCCGCCGGCTGGGCCAATCAGCTCGAAGGTCGTACCATCCCTTCCAGCGGCTACTTTGGCACCAAGACTCTCTCGTACACAGTACGCGAGCCGGTGGGCGTGGTCGGTGCCATCGTGCCTTGGAATTCACCGCTGATGATCACCGTGTGGAAACTCGCCGCGTTGCTGGCGGCGGGTTGCACCGTGGTCATCAAGCCCTCGGAAGAAACGCCGCAGTCCGCTCTGCATCTGGCGGCCCTGGCCCAGGAAGCAGGTTTCCCGGACGGTGTGATCAACGTGGTCACCGGTTACGGTGAGGAAGTCGGCCGCGCTTTGTGCCAACACCCGGATGTCGCCAAGATCAGTTTCACCGGCAGCCCCGAGGCCGGACGCGAGATCCAGCGCACCGCCGGAGTGCTGTTCAAACGCGTGGCCTTGGAGTTGGGCGGCAAGAGCCCGCAGATTGTCTTCGACGACGCGCCGTTCGACGATGCGCTGTTTGGTTGTACCCTCGGCCTGTTCGCCAACCAGGGCCAGGTCTGTGCCGCCGGTTCGCGCATCCTGGTCCAGCGCAGCCTCGCAGAGCGCTTCGCCGCGGCGCTTGCCAACGCTGCGTGTGCCATCAAGGTGGGTGACCCTCGGCAGCCCGATGTGCAGATGGGGCCGGTGGCCAAGAAAGCGCAGTTCGATCGGGTCAACCGTTACATCCAACTGGGCATCGATCAAGGCGCTACGCTGCTGGCCGGTGGTGTATCGCACCCTGAGCAGGGCTGGTTCGTGCGGCCGACGATCTTCGCCAATGCCCGCAATGACATGTCTATTGCCCGGGACGAGATTTTCGGCCCGGTCGGCACGGTGATCGCCTTCGATACTGAGGAAGAAGCTGTCGCATTGGCCAACGATTCCAGCTACGGCCTCGCGGCCACGGTATGGACGAGCAACCTGGTACGAGCCCATCGCGTCGCCGCAGCGGTGAAAGCCGGCGCCGTGGGCGTGAACTGCTGGAGCCCGCTGGATGCGAACCTGCCTTGGGGCGGCGTCAAGGACAGCGGTATCGGCCGTGAAGGTGGATTCAGCGGCGCACTGGCCTACACCGAGGAGAAGGTCATCACCGTGCTGCTGCCTGGCTGAGAACAATAGTGCACTGGGCAAACCACCCTCCAAACCCTGTTGAGGTGCCGAGGGTGGTGATTCAAAGTGCGTTCCCGATGTCTTTGACGATTGATGAGGCGACTGCGATGAACACCACAAATCAAGCGATAATTGATCGGTATCCAACGTCCCTGCTGCTGTTGCACTGGGTGCGTGCCGTGCTCGTAGCCGGTCTCCTCTGGGCAGGCTGGCACATGACCGGGATGAACGATGAAGTGGCAAGCAAGTACGAGTTCTATTATCCCTGGCACAAATCCTTCGGCGTGTTGACGTTCCTGGTGGTCCTGGTTCAGATCGCCCTGCGCTACATGACGCCTAGGTTGCCGAAGCCGCTGCACACGCTGACCGGACCAGAACAGGTGGTGTCAAACCTTGTGCAACGGGTCATATATGGTCTTCTGGTGATCGTGCCGTTGATGGGTTACTCCATGTCGAGCACCTACACGATGAGCGACGGAGTGTTCTTCTTCGGGGTCAACCTCCCGGAGCTGCTGTCGAAAAATGACGATTGGTTCGTCGTGTTCCAATGGCTGCACAAAGTCCTCGCCTACACCCTGCTCGTCCTGATCCTGCTGCACATCGCCGGCGCCCTCAAGCATCGGTTCCTCGACCGGGATCCGCAAAAAGACGTGTTGCGTCGCATGATCTGACTGGATGAGGCGCGGGCAAAGAGGTCCGCGCCTTTTTCATGCCAGGAGCCGTTACGAAACCAACGTCCCCGATGCTATATCCCGTCATACAGACAAGCGCCACGGTGAGTGGCGCTCCTGGTCAAGCGACTTGCTTCATCACTCTACGAGCGACTGCTCAGAACGTCATCCAGACGATGAATTGGAAGTAAGTGTTCGTGCCCGCGCTCCCACTTTGCAGCCCACCGTTCCCGAGCCACTTGTTGGGCTTGTAGAAACCAACCAGGGGCGACAGGGTGACGTTATCCGTCACCATCCAGTCCAGAAAAAGATCGACCTCGCGGGCGCTGTAATCCTGCTCTTGTCGATCGGAGAGTTGGTGGAAGTCGAAGGCCATCGCGTTAAGGGTCAACTTTTCGTTCGGTTTGACGGAAAGGAGCACGTCGTTGGTCTCCATGTTCGAGGTGAGCGAGCCGGCGTAATTCACTGCGACCTCACCTTGGTAGCGCTTGCGGTAGCCGCCCTGGAACAGGAAGTCCCAGCCTTCGGAATAGCGCGCATAGCGGTAGCTGACCGTCGGTTGCCACTTGACGTCGGCGAAGGTGTAGCCGGCGTCGAAGAACATTGCCCGCTGCGACCCCGAACGCTTTTCCTGTCGCGCCACCTCGAAGGCGAAATCGGCATTCTCGATTCCGGCGTTGCCCTGTCCACGGATGCTGTAGATGTCCATGCCCTTGCGCTCAAGTCGATCAGCAAAGGCATACCGCTTTTCGACATCCAGGCCGTGCACGTAAGTCGAACCGATCGAGCCAATAGGCGTCGTATAGTCGACGGTGGCAGCGGCCACTTCAGTCTTGGACTGTCCGGGGTTATCCGACTTCAACCATATCAGACTTCCGTGAAGGCCGTCTGTACCTCCCAGTTTCAAAACAGCGGTATTGCCAAAGGCCAACCGTGAGCCCAGGTAAAAAGCACCGCCGCGATCGAATCGGCCATCGGAAACACCCTCGATGGGGCTGAAGGCCTTTCCGGGGTTGAAGCCATCATCGGTAATCAGAAACCCGTCCACCGTGACGAGCTGCCGGCCGAAAGAGAAATCAACCCCATCCGGGCCCAGTGCGGGGATCATGTCACCTGATTTCCAACCCAGATAGGCGTCTTCCACGGCGGTTCTTCTTTCAGTCCCGTCGGTGATCGCTCCCGGGTCGCCGTCACCCCAAGATCCTGTACTGATCACGCTGAACCCGCCGTAGACCGAGCCGGCTTCGATCTTGTCGGTCGTGCCGCTCAGGCCGTATTTGATGAAACCTTCTTGCCAACGCATCCTGCCAGGTTCCTTCTCCGGGTCTGCGATGTAGTTCTTCTGGCTGCCGAACCAGCCAAACCCTGCCCACAGGTCGGCGTTCAACACCGTGGTGCCATCGCCTTCGTTATAGAGCTCGTAGCCATGGGCCTGCGGCTCGAACGTACAGAGTGCGACCAATGAAAGCATTGGGGCGTAGATGGGGGTGCGCATGACGTCTCTCCTGTTTTTATATTTATGAGGCGAGACGGGAGTGTTTCGGCTCGGGTTGCGCAAGCGGTAACCCAAATCAGCAAGTGTCACGGGCCGCTCGTCCTCGACGTCAGTCGCCACGGTGATGGGTAGAAACAGTTTTCGAGGCTTGAGAAGTTGCCGTTTTGGGTTACGGCCCCCGCTCCTGCCGCCCTTATGCTGGCCCCATAAGAACGCATAAGAACGAGGCCCTGTCATGACCCCCACGCCATCCTTTCCGTCATTCCGTCAGGGGCTTCGCCTGCTGACCATCGTCGCCTGCGGCGTCCTTCCCGCCGTTGCCACGGCCCATCATTCGTTCGCGATTTTCGACCAGACCAGGACGATCACGGTCAAGGGTGTCGTCGAGCGCTTTGCCTGGACCAACCCTCATATCGCGATCTACCTCGATATCCCCGGCCCGCCCCCCCAGAAAATCAAGATCGAGACCGGCAGCGTCAACGCATTGAGCCGCACGGGCTGGACGGCGGATTCGATCAAGGCCGGCGAGAACGCCGAGGTCACCTACAAGCCGCTGAAGAACGGTGATCCTGGTGGGTTGCTGGTGGAAATCAAGATCGGTGACGTCGTGCTCACGGGCGGCGGATGAGTCCGCTCGATCCCCTGCTTCATGGGTACTCGATGGCAAAAACCAACAGGGTGGAGACGATTGAATGAAACCGACACGTACCTTGAATCCGGCAATGATTTTCCTGGGCGTCGCCTGCATGACATTCGCCGGGCTGAGCATGGCGATAACGCCCAAACAAGGCGCAACCAGGGCTCCCGACATCAGCGGCACTTGGGAAAGAACCCCGGACGACTGGTTCGGCGAGAATCCGGACGATCCGGTGCATCCGGGCGGACCGATGGACCTGAAGGAGCCCTACGCCAGTCAGTACGCCGACCTGAAGAAGAAGGAAGCCGCGGCGAACGAAGCCGGCACGCCGCTGGCCACCACCAGCGCCCGATGCCTGCCGGAGGGCATGCCGGTGCTGATGGCGGCGCTCTTCCCGATCCAGATCATCTACGACGATAAGCAAGTGGTGGTCCTGGGCGAGTATCTCCAACAGGTGCGGCGGATTTTCCTGAACGAAGCGATGCCGCCGAAGGAGAAGCTGGACCCGACCTATCAAGGCCATTCGCGGGGCCACTGGGAAGGCGACACCCTTGTTGTGGAAACCTTGGGCGTGCGCACTGATGACGTGGCGTTCTACGGTGTTCCCCACAGCAAGGACATGAAGATCACCGAACGCCTGCGGCTGACCGCGCCGAATCACCTGGAAGACCAAGTGTTGATCGAAGATCCGCAGGTGCTCAACACACCTTATCGCTTCACGTTCGAATACAAGCGCTCCGACTACCGCATCCAAGAATACGTTTGTGAGAACAATCAGATCGTGATCGACAGCGAGGGCAAGACGAGCCTGCGCCGTGACTGACGCCACAACCCCTTCGACAACCCTTTGGAGTCACCGGATGGAACGACTGATGCCCTTCGACATCCTGCGGCCAACGTTGCAGGGCGCCCTTGTGTCGCTGCTCCTGCTGTCGAGCGCGTTCGCAGAGGTGCCCAGGATGCCCACCGTGGTTCCGGTGCCACCTTCAGGCAAGCCACCGCTCTCGTCGGCCAACACCCAGGGTACCGAATACAGCGACCTCAACCGGCATGGCTACGTCGAGGAGGAGTTTTACCTGCAAGGGGTGGCGCCGGCCATCACCGCCGCGGGCAAAAGCCTCTTCGAGGCGCCCTACACCACGCGCATCCTGGTCCGTAGGCCAGCGGACCCGGCGCGCTTCAATGGCACGGTGGTGATAGAGCCGTTCAGTTGGTTCGGCGAACGCGGCGCCGGCTGGATCCTGACCCGCGATTACCTGTTGCGTCGCGGTTACGCTTACGTCGGCTACACGTTGAACATCAACAAGCCGCAAGTGGACCCCAAGTTCATTTCGGAAACCCTCGCCGCCGAGGCCGAGCAGATCGCCCAATACGGACGCATCGTCAATTTCGAGTTCATGCGCCGCTTCGATTATGCACGCTATGCACCACTGGGCAGCTATTACGATCCGGAACGCTTCACCCGCGGCAACGGGCCCGATCCATTCGTGCCGCAGTCCCAGGGCATCGGCGCGCAGCTGGCGTTGCTGCTGAAGACCCATTCGGCGCAAGGCCCGTTGGCGAACCTCGACGTGCATCGGGTCTACGTCAACAGTTGGGCCGTGACGGCGCAGGTCTGGATGGACTACCTCGACCAGGGCCGGCACCAGCAATGGCGCATGCCCGACGCGGCGCCGCTGATCGACGGCTATATGACCGGCCGCATGGCCTACGGCGAGGTCGGCGGCGACGTCATCCGAGTGCCACGGCAGATGCCTGCCGGCGTGCCGTTCGTGACGGTCTATAGCCAGTCCGAACTGATGCACGACGTGCTCGAAGGCATCGATCTACCGCCCGATACCGATAGCCCGCAGTTGCGCTATTACGAAGTGACCGGCATGCCGCACCTGCGCTTGGCCGACCTCAGTACGGAGCATACCGAACACGTCGCGGCAGACATCGGCAAGGGCGACGACCCACGGTGCCAGACGCTGTACGACGAGCCGGCAGAATGGGTGGTCTCGGCACTCCTCGATGGCATGGACCAATGGGTGCGCGAGGGCAAACCGATGCCCAAGGCCCCCCGCGTGCTACGCGAGGGCAAAACTGTCGTGCGCGACCCCGCTACCGGCAACCTGCAAGGCGGCGTGCGTCCGCCGTGGGTGCAAGTGCCCAGCGCGACCTACCTCACGGATCAGGAAACCGGCTGCGGCCTGATCTACGACACCAAGGTGCCCTACACCAAGGACCGGCTCGGGCAACGCTATGGCAGCTTCGGCAACTACGAACAGCAGTTCGAGAACGCCAAGGCCATTTCGATCAAGGATGGCTATCTCCTCCCGGAAGATGCGCCTGGCCTGCGTCCGATCGCCAAACCCCAAGACTTCTAACCCACAGTGGGAGAAAGCACATGTCATCAGCACCGATCATTGACTGGCTCTACGCCACACCGGTGAGTACTGCCATCAGGGACATGCTCTGGGTCGTGCCCACGGTCCAATCCATTCATATCGTGGCCATCGCGGTGATCTTCGGCTCCGCCGTCATCTCCGACCTTCGGCTGGCCGGTGTGTTCGCCACGGACGAGCCCATGCGCGGCGTCATCCGTCGCTATTACCCATGGATGCGCAATGCGCTCATCGTCCTGCTCCTGACGGGGTTGGTCATGACCGTCGGCGAGCCGGACCGGGTGCTCGTCAACTCGACGTTCTGGCTGAAAATGGCCTTGGTGGTCAGTGCGTTCACCCTGGCCTGGTGGGTCCGGCGCCCCTTGCTGCGCCCTGCCGATCCGACACGCAGCGAAGGCACGGACGGTTTGGTCAAGACGCTGGCCTGGCTGTCGATCGCCTTGTGGTGCGTGGTGATCTTCTGCGGCCGCTGGATCGCCTACACGATCTAACGGCGCGCATCTTCAACAAACGCTCTCAGGTATTTGCCATGGACATTCAATCGAACCTGCAAGCCCTCGAGGCCACCTCTGTCGCCTCCCTGATCAGAGAGTCGGGCTTCGCCTTCCCAACCCTGGAATCGGTACACGTGATCGGTATCGCGCTGGTGTTCGGGACTATCGCCGTGGTGGACTTACGCCTGCTCGGCATTGCATCCCATCGCCGCAGCGCGCTACGGCTGATCCAGGAACTGTTGCCGTACACCTGGGTCGCCTTTGCGACATGCGTGATCACGGGTCTGCTCATGTTCGTCTCCAACGCCTCCACCTATGCCCAGAACCCGGTTTTCTGGGCAAAGATGGGGCTGTTGCTGCTGGCGGGCCTCAACATGGGGATTTTTCACCTGGGGGTCTTTCGCAGGATCGGCGAATGGGACACGACGCTACCGCCCCCCGGCCGTGCCCGTGTCGCCGGCTTCGGTTCGATGGTGTTGTGGGCTGGCGTGATCTGCCTTGGCCGCTGGATCGCGTTTTTCTGATGGCGCGCCTACTGCCACGCTGGCGTCGGCCCACCACAGGCCTGCCCGGCGGCGACCACGGCGAAGCAGTCAATGTGGTGCGTCCGGTGTCCGGTCGGTGGGAGTCCCTGGCAATGCTGCTGGCGACTCTGACAGTCATCGTCGGCGTGGCCGGTTATGTAGTGCTGCGCCCCCAGGCAGTCGGCCCACCCACTGCATTGAGCTGGCAAGTGCGTTCCTTCGATGGCTTGGGTACGGTCGATCAGGCCATTCATAGCGCACTGTTGCCTGCCGGTGAAGAGATCATCTGGTTCAACAACGATACCGGCGGATGGATCACCCTGGAACATGCCCAGGACCTGGTGCTGCCGCCGTTCTACCGCGACGCATTCTGGAAGAGAAACGGCCAGGTGCGCTGGCAATTGATTCTGCCTGGCACCCACCAGCCCCACAGCCCTTCCGGCGACCAACACGTTGACGACGCGCCCCCTGCGGACAAGAGCGTCAACGATGTCTCGCAAGCCACCCTGGGCCAAGGCGCCACCGTCTACTACGGCTCCGGCGGCAACGTGCCGGGCCAGAGCGCCTACCTGCTGGTGATCGGGCACGCCCATGCGGGTGTCATGTGGGCCAACCAGGCGACGATCTGGGTCCAGCGGGACCCGAATGCCCCCTACCCGGGCATCGTCAAACCCGAATCGCTGGTCAGCAAAGGCTGGCGCCAGGTCATCCCCTATGACGGTACCCGCGAAGTCGAACGCGTAAAAGGAACCCAGCCATGACCGTCCCTGCGAAACACCGGGTACCGCTGCGCCGCTGGATCGCGCTGCTGATGCTGATACCCGCCCTCCTGCTCCTCGGCCAGGCACACGCCCAGGGCAAGAAGCTCAAGGTCGGCGTCACCCTGCATCCCTACTACAGCTTCGTGGCGAACATCGTCGGCGATCGGGCGGAGGTCGTTGCGCTCATTCCGGCGGAGGCGAACCCACACAACTACCAACCGCAACCCGCCGACATCACCCGCGCGATGAGCCTCGATGCACTGGTCGTCAATGGCATCGGCCACGACCAATGGGCCTTCCAGATCGTCAAGGCCGCCGGGCGCAGCGAGAACCTGCCGATCATCCAGGCCAACGCCACCGTTGCCCTCATCCCCATCGGCGGCGACCAGGACGGTGCCAAGGTGGTCAATCCGCATACCTTCGTCTCCACCACCGCGGCGATACAACAGGTGTTCGAAATCGCCCGCCGTTTGGGCGAACTGGACCCGGACAACGCGGCTGTCTATCGACACAACGCCCTGGCCTACGCCGGCCGTATCCGTGCGCTGCGGGCGCGCTTCATGACGCGGTTTGCCAACCTGGACCTGTCTTCGTTCCGGTGCGCCAGCACACACGCCGGCTACGACTACCTGATGCAGGAGTTCGGCCTGTTCGTGAGCGCCGTCATCGAGCCGCGTCACGGCGTTGCGCCGACTGCGCGGCAGCTGGCCAATACCATCGACGCGATCAAGAAAGCCAACGTGCGTGTGCTGTTCGCCGAGAAGTACTTTTCCATCGACCTGGCCAAACCCATCGAGGCGGCGACCGGCGTCCGGGTCTTCGCCCTGTCCCATATCACCGGCAGCACCTACAGCGCCGACGAATTCGAGGTGGCGATGAGCGAGAACCTCGAAACCCTGGCCGAGGCCGTCGAGTTCACACAACAACAATGAGTGAGGAACCAGCGATGCGCGGACCCGCCGTGGTGTTCGATAACGTTTCATTGCAACTGGGCGGTACGCAAGTGCTGGACGCGGTGAGCTTCCGGATCGAGGCCGGCGCCCTCCATTGCCTGGTCGGTCCGAACGGCGGTGGTAAGACTTCCCTGGTGCGCGCGCTGCTGGGGCAGATGCCGCATTCGGGGGTTATCCGCTTTGAAGGCGGGCTTGCAAAACCGTTGGGGTATGTCCCGCAGTTGCTGGACTTCGACCGCAACGTGCCGATGACCGTCAACGATGTCATGGCCTTGCTTGGTCAACGCCGGCCGGCGTTCCTGGGTTCGGCCCGCTCCACCCGGGCGGCCAACGCCGGAGCCCTGGAGCGTACCGGCGTTGCCGGACTGGGCGGTAAGCTCTTTGGCAGCCTGTCCGGTGGCGAACGCCAGCGTGTGCTGCTGGCCCAGGCGATCACTCCGGTGCCCTGGCTACTGATCCTCGACGAGCCGACCGCCGGCATCGACGAAGCGGGCATTCTCCTGGTGGAAGCGCTGGTGGCCGAGCTGCACCAGAGCGGCGTCACCATTCTCTGGATCAACCATGACCTGGGCCAGGTCAGGCGCATTGCGCAGTCGGTCACCGGCATCAACCAGCGGGTGATATTCGATGGGCCGCCCCATCAGGTCGCCCAGCATCTGGAGAGCAGCCGATGAACGCCTTCTACACGTTCATCCGCGACCACCTCCAGGCACTTGCCGCGAGCCACCTGCTGCCGCAGCCGTTCGAATACGAGTTCGTGATCAACGCGCTGCTCTGCGCACTGCTCATCGGGCCGTTGCTGGGTGTGTTGGGTTCCATGGTGATGATCAAGCGCATGGCCTTCTTCAGCCAGGCGGTGGGCAATGCGGCGATGACTGGCGTGGCCATTGGCGTGCTGATCGGCGAATCCTACACCTCCCCTTACCTGTCGATGTTCGGCTTCTGCGTGCTGTTCGCCCTGACGCTGAAGTACACCCAGCACCGCACCACCCTGTCCAACGACACGCTGATCGGTGTGTTCCTGTCGATCTCGCTGGCGGTCGGCGCCTCGTTGCTGTTGTTCGTGTCAGCGAAGATCAACACCCATGTGATGGAAAGCGTGCTGTTCGGCTCCATCCTGGCGGTGGACCACACCGACATGAACGTGCTGCTGATCGTCACGGCGACCTGTGCCCTGGTCGGATTGCCGCTGTACAACAGCATTCTGCTGGCGAGCCTCAACCCGAGCCTGGCCCATGCCCGCGGCGTACCGGTGCGTGTCGTCGAATACCTGTTCGTCGTGCTCGTCACCCTGGTGACGGTCGCCTGCCTGAAGATCATCGGCGCCGTGCTGGTGGAAGCCCTTTTGCTGATACCGGCGGCGGCCGCGCGCAATGTCAGCCGTTCGCTCCCGGGGCTGGTCACCCTTGCCATCCTGATTGCAACGTTTGCCTGCGTGTTCGGCATCCTGGCACCGATGCAATACCAGATCCCCGTGCCCACCGGCGGTGCGATCGTGATCATCGCCGCCCTGGTGTTTGTCGTGACCGCCGTCATCCGCGCCTCCACGTCCCGATTCAGGGGGGCCAGCGTATGAAGCCGCTCAGCCTGTCACGTCGATCCTGGCTGGTGGTGCTGGCACTGCTGCTGGGCAGCCAGCTCAATGCCTTCGCCGGTCCTCGGGTGTTGGTCGCACTGCCGGGCGTGCATGCGCTCACCTCGGCACTCAGCGAGGGTACGAGCATCGAGGTGCTCCGTATTCCATCGGACGCTGCCGTGCCCATGGAAAGCCAGGCCAATGCGCTGTCGCGCCTGGACACCAAGGTGTTCCAGCAGGCCGACGCGGTGGTCACCCTGAGCAGCCTCTGGCGTGCCGATCCGCTGTTTGCGGCCGCCCGTCGCCACAACCTGCGGATCATCGAAATCGATGCCTCGCGCTCCTGGGACCCGATCAAGCCCGGCGTGGCGGTGGTCCGTACACCCGCGAACGACGTGCCTTGGGCCGGCCCGCGTGATGTCGGTGTCGGCCCGTCGCCCTATGCCTGGCTCGGCCCTGTCAACGCCATGCGCATGTCGGCGCTGATCACCGCCGACCTGGTGCGCCTGTCCCCCGCCGATGCGCCTCGGATCATCCGTAACCTCGCCACGCTGGAGGACCGATTGCGCCAGCTCAAGGCCGAGTACGACGCCCGGCTGGTGGAACTGCCGGATCCACGGGTGCTGTCGCTGGCCAACGAATTCATCTACTTGTTCGGCGAATTCGACATCTTTGTCGATGGCTGGTTTGTCCGGCAGGACATCGACTGGAGCGACGACGACCGCGCCGCGCTGACCCGATACCTGCGCGAGCGCAACATCCACGTAGTCGTCCACAAATGGGCGCCGGACGCCAGGATCGCCAAGGCCATCGAAGACGGCGGCGCTCGGTTGTTGATTCTGGACGCGGGTAACCCGGGCCTATTCGCCGACCCGGCCAACGGGTACGAGGCGCTCCTGCGCTCGAACCTGGATGCACTGCTGGCCGCCTTCGCCGCCCCAATAATCAAGCCGACCGTGGAGACCTTATGAAATTACCCCGTTCAGTACATCGGCTATCGATGGCAGGTGCCCTGCTGTTCTGCCAGGCGGCCTTCGCCCATGCGCCCGTTTTCGACTGCTACATCGACAGCGATGACTGGGTGAAGTGCGAGGCCGGCTTCACCGACGGCAGTTCCGCCGCCGGCCGGAAAATCCATGTCCGGGACATGAGCGACAAAGTGCTGTTCGAAGGCGCCGTCGGCCAGGACAACACCTACCGGTTCCAACCCCCGAGCGGAAACTACTCGGTGCTGTTCCTCGGCGGCGACGGCCATGACGTCACGATCCAGTCCTCCGACATCTCAAAGTGAAACCGCCCATGATCAACAAGAGAACACTGCTCCAGGCCCTTGCCGCTGCCTCCATCTGCCTGACCGGCGTCGCACAAGCGCATTTCCAGATGCTCTATGTCGAGGAAACGGCATTGCAGCGTGGGGAACAACTGGAGTTCGCGGTCGTCTTCACCCACCCCTTCGCCGGCGGCCCCACCATGGTCATGGGTGAACCCCGGGCCTTCAGCCACACCAGCTCGCTGGCCGGGGAAAAGCAGGATCTGCTCAAATACCTGCGGCCGGTCGAATGGCACACCCGCGATAACCGAGCGGCCGCCTATCGCGCGACGATTCCACGGGAGCTGATGCGTTCGATGGGCGACCATGTCTTCCTGCTCGAACCCGAGCCCTACCTGGAAACCGAGGAAGACCTGTACATCCAGCAGTTCACCAAACTGATCGTCAACGTCGGCGGCGTGCCCGGCCAATGGGCAGAGCCCCAGGACTTGCCGGTGGAAATCCAGCCCCTGAGCAAACCTTATGCGAACTGGACCGGCGGCGTGTTCCGCGCCCGGGTGCTGGCCGACGGTAAGCCCGTTCCGAACGCCAGAGTTGAAATCGAATACCTCAACCATGCCATCGACTTCGAGCACAACGCCTTTGGGCAGCAAGCCTATGTCGCTGCTCCGCAACCGTCCTTCAACGTGCTGAGCACCTACGCCGATGCCGAAGGTGTCGTGACCATCGGCCTGCCCCGGGCCGGCTGGTGGGGCATCGCGGCACTCAACATCGGTGCGACGAAAACCCACAAGGGCAAACCCCTGTCCCAAGACGCCGTACTGTGGGTGCAGGCCAGGGACATGAAATAACGACACCGGCGGCAGCGTCCAATCGGCAGGAAAGAAATCCGTCTAACGACTGAGCGCGACCACGAACTCCAGGAACGCCCGCACCTTGGCCGGAGGAAGATGCCGAGAGGGGTACAAGGCGTACAGTGGAAAATACTCATCCGGCCAGTCCGGGAACAGCTCGACCAGTGTGCCCGCCCGCAAAGCGGGCTCCACACCCAACGCCAATACCTGGGCAACGGCTTGGCCTTCTTCACAGATCCGATGCATCGTGCCTACATCGTTGACCATCAGCCGCCCATGGGTCTTGACGCTCAGCCGCTCGGCGCCTCGATGAAATTCCCAGGGGAAGGCCCTGCCGGTTTGCGGATCGCGAAAATCAACACATACATGCCCAGCGCTTTCCAGTTCGGTCGGGTGCAGGGGGCGACCATGCTTTTTCAGGTAGGCCGGAGAAGCAACGGTCAGGACACGGGTTTGCAGCAACTGCCTCCCGATCAGTAAAGACGAAGGCGGCTCGCCGAAGCGCACGGCCAGGTCCATCCCGTCTGCGATCAGATCGCCCAACTGCTCGCGGGTCACCAGGTCCAACTCGATGGCGGGATAGGTCGCCATGAAGCCGCCCAGCGCCGGCGCCAGGAACAGTCGGGAGAAGTACGGGTCGACGTTGACTCTCAACCGTCCACGTACCGCCGTGGCACTGCCTGAAGCCAGCGTCGCGGCCTCCTCCAGGCTTGCCAGCAACGGTGCGATTTCCTCATACAAGCGCCGCCCCTCGTCAGTCAGCTTCACGGAACGGGTGGTGCGGTCGAACAGCCGGATGCCGAGCCTCGCCTCCAGGCGTGCAACCGCCCGACTGACCCCGGACTGGGTCATGTCCAGCGCCTCGGCGGCCCTGACGAAGCTCCCGGTCTCCACCACGGCCGACAGCACCCCCATTCCGCTGACCAAGCGTCCATCGAAACTCATTAATGATTCCTCATCATCAAACTAATGACATTGATGATATCGAAGATGTTTTGCGGCGCCGCAATAATTCAACGACAGCGACATCGGGTCGCTCTGAATGAGGACGGCATATGTACACGATCATGGGTGTAACAGGTCAGGTCGGCGCTGAGGTTGCACGTGCCTTGTTGGCTGCCCGCCAGCGCGTCAAGGTGGTGGTGCGTGATCTCGAAAAAGGTCAGGCCTGGGCGGAAAAGGTTGCGAAATCGTGGTGGCCGATGTCAATGACCTCAACACGCTGATCGATGCGTTCAGTGCCAGCACTGGCGTGTTCATCCTGCTGCCGCCCAATTTCGACCCTTCCGAGGGCTTTGGGGAAACGCGCCGGATCATCGAAAACCTGCGCACTGCGCTCGCCACCGCTCGACCTGAAAAGATCGTGTGTATTTCAACCATCGGCGCACAGGCTCGTCAGCCTAATCTGTTGAACCAGCTGCAGCTGCTGGAACAGAGCCTCAGCACGCTGGAGCTGCCCGTGACGTTCCTGCGACCTGCCTGGTTCATGGAAAACTGCCTCTGGGACATTGAACCGGCCAGGAACAGCGGTGTGATTCCAAGCTTTCTCCACCCTCTCGACAAGCCGATTCCCATGATCGCGACTGCCGACGTAGGTCGAATGAGCGCGCAGTTGTTGCAGGAGGACTGGCACGGCAAACGCATCATCGAACTGGAATACGAATCCCCTGTAACGCCCAACGACATCGCCGCCGCGTTTTCGGAACTGCTCGGCAAGCCGGTGAGAATGGAAGTCGTGCCCGGCGACACCTGGGAGTCGCTATTCCGCTCCCAAGGCATGAACAACCCGCTGCCCAGGATTCAGATGCTCGACGGTTTCAACGAAGGCTGGATTCGATTCGAAGGCCTCCCTCGCAAAGGGCACACCGGCCTGAAGGAGGTGCTGGCGGGTTTGCTTGCCCGCTGATTGCGCGGACATGACAGGCTTCCAACTGCGCGGGTCAAAAGGAACTGACCGTCCGGAAGCGCCCGCAACTGTCAAAACACAAAACCATGCCCCAGCTCACTCTCCATCCACTCCAGGAAACGCCGCACCCTGGGAAAGCCCGAGTGGGCTTTGGGAAACACCAGGTGATGCGCCGCTACCGGGGCGCTCAAGGTCTGCGGCGCGACTTCGACCAGCGCACCGCTGACAAGGTATTTCTGCGCCAGCAACGTGCTCTCGAGGGCGAACCCCAGGCCGTGGCTCGCGGCCTCCAGCGTCATGTAAGAACGGTCGAAACTCAATGCGTAGGGTTTTTCCGGTCGTGCCAGGCCGTGTTGCGCAAACCACTCAGGCCATTTGAGCAACGTAGCTTCGGAGAGAATCAGATCCTTTTCCAGCAGATCCGCCGCGCTGGTGACACGGTGTCGCGCGAGCAGTGCCGGGGACGCCAGGACCGCGAAGGTCTCGTTGCGCACGGTTCGCACCTCGTAGCTCGGCCAGTTCGGCTGACCATGGCGGATGTCGACGTCGATCTTGTCCCGGCTGAAATGCAGCGACTCATACGAACAGGACAGATTGATCTGGATATCCGGATGGCTCAGGCGAAAAGCCTCCAGGCGCGGCATCAACCAGAGCAAGCCGAAGCTGGGCGACGAGTGAAGCCTCAGGCAGTCGAGGCTGATGTCGCTGGAGGCCCGCTCCGTCGCCACTTCCAGGCTGTGCAACAGCCCGGAAATGTCTTTGAGATATTGCTCGCCGACAGGGGTAAGGGTTACGCCGCGGGCCGCGCGCACGAACAGTTGGCGACCGATCATCGCTTCCAGTTTCGCCAATTGATGACTGATTGCCGAAGGCGTCAGGTCGAGAACTTCCGCGGCCCTGGCCAGGTTGCCAAACCGAGCGGTTTGCTCGAAGGCCTGAATAGCTCTCAGCGGTGGCAGGTTCGCTGGCGTGTTGTCGTCATGGCGCATGAATGCTCCGCACAGTTTTCTTAGGGTTTCTTGACGTCAACGTATTCAACCATCCGAGGCTCGCTTTGACGAGAGCTGAATTTTTTTCATCAACCAGTGAAGTTTGCATTATTGCTCACCCCTCCCGCTCGGAACACTCTGAATCATCGATCACCCATCGAACCATAAGAACAATCAGAGGAACCGCTCATGTTGCTTCAAGGCAAAATCGCAATCATTACCGGCGCTGCATCGGAACGCGGTATCGGCCGCGCCACTGCCGTGACCTTCGCCCTGCATGGTGCCCGCGTCGTGATCCTGGACCTGGATGAATCCGCTGCACGCGACGCGGCTGCCGCGTTGGGCGAAGGCCACCTGGGCCTTGCGGCCAACGTCGCCGACGAAGCCCAGGTCAAGCAGGCCGTCGCCCACGTCATCGAACATTTCGGCCGTATCGACGTGCTGGTCAACAACGCCGGGATCACCCAACCCATCAAGACCCTCGACATCCGTCCCGGCGACTACGACAAAGTGCTCGACGTCAGCCTGCGTGGCACGCTGTTGATGTCCCAGGCCGTGATCCCCACCATGCGCGCTCAAGCGTCGGGCAGTATCGTCTGCATGTCGTCGGTCTCAGCCCAACGGGGCGGTGGCATCTTTGGCGGCCCGCATTACAGCGCCGCCAAGGCGGGCGTCCTGGGCCTGGGCAAGGCCATGGCTCGTGAGTTCGGTCCGGACCAGATCAGGGTGAACTCGATTGCACCCGGCTTGATCCATACCGACATCACCGGTGGCCTGATGCAGGATGAACGGCGTCACGCGATCATCGAGGGTATTCCGCTGGGTCGTCTGGGCGCCGCCCAGGACGTGGCCAACGCTGCGCTGTTCCTGGCCAGCGACCTGTCCTCCTATCTCACAGGCGTTACGCTGGATGTCAACGGCGGCATGCTGATTCACTGATGACACCCAAGCGGGTCGGTAACGGCCCGCGCTGTTCTGGATCGATGATGCGCCGGGCGGTAGCGCCTGGCGGTCTATAAAAACAAGAGATCAGACCATCATGATGACCACCCTGACGCTCGACGCGGTTTCGACCGTGCGCTCCAATGCCTACCGCAAGACTGCCTGGCGCCTGATGCCCTTTTTGATGTTGTGCTATCTGTGCGCCTATCTGGATCGGGTCAATGTGGGGTTCGCCAAACTCCAGATGATGAGCGACCTGTCCCTCAGTGAAACCGTCTATGGACTGGGCGCCGGGATGTTCTTTCTCGGCTATTTTCTCTGCGAAGTCCCCAGTAACCTGATCCTGCACAAGGTCGGCGCTCGCCGCTGGATTGCCCGGATCATGATCTCCTGGGGGATCATCTCCGCGCTCTTCGCCTTCGTCGAGACGGCCTGGCAGTTCTACACCCTGCGCTTTTTGCTGGGCATCGCCGAAGCAGGCCTGGCACCTGGCCTGCTGCTTTACCTGACCTATTGGTTCCCCTCCTATCGCCGGGCCAAGATGACGGTCCTGTGGTTCATCGCCATCCCGCTGTCCGGCATGATCGGCGGCCCGCTGTCGGGCTGGATCATGAATCAGTTCGCAGGTTTTCATGGCTGGAGCGGCTGGCAGTGGATGTTCGTCATCGAAGCCATTCCCACCGTGATCGTAGGCCTGTTGGTGCTGACCTACCTGAAGGACGGTGTGCATCAGGCCACTTGGCTGACCGACGATGAAAAGGCCTTGGTCAACAAGGAGCTCGCCGAAGACAACAGCCGCAAGGTCACCCATGCTTCGCCACGGGAATTCATCCGCGACCGGCGTTTGTGGTTGCTGGCGTGCATCTACTTTTGCGTGGTGATGGGCCAGTACGCAATTACCTTCTGGCTGCCAACGCTGATTCGCAACGCCGGGGTTTCCGACCCCTTGCACATTGGCCTGTTCACCAGCCTGCCCTACCTCTGCGCAATTGCCGCGATGCTGCTGATGGGCCGCAGCGGCGACAAGCACCGTGAGCGTCGCTGGCATCTGGTTGCACCGATGATCGCCGGCGCGATAGGCCTGACGCTGGCGGCCCTGCTGGGGGGCAACCTGCTGCTCTCGGTGCTGAGCCTGTGCCTGGCAGCCGCCGGCGTGCTGTCCGCCTCATCACTGTTCTGGATGCTACCCACGACGCTGCTCGGCGGTGTGTCCGCCGCGGCGGGCATCGCCGGCATCAACAGCTTTGCCAATCTGGCCGGTTTCTGTTCGCCGTACCTGATTGGCTGGATCACTACCACAACAGGCTCGAGCGCTATCGGCATGTACCTGATCACCTGCGTGCTGTGCATCGGCGCGTGGCTGGTACTGCGAATCCCGGCCGCCTCGGTCAATCGTTAAGTTCCTGGAGTCGTCACCATGACTGTCACTTCCCCTATCACGCCGCTATCGGCCTTGGCAGATCGCGCCCATAACATCCGCCGCCATGCACTGCGCATGGGCCAGGTCCAGGGTCAGGGCTATGTCGGCCAAGCCCTGGGCGCCGCCGATCTGTTAGCCGTGTCGTATTTCCATGCGCTGCGCTATCAGCCACAGAATCCCGAATGGGAGGAACGCGACCGCTTCTACCTGTCGATCGGGCACTATGCGATTGCGCTGTACGCCGCGCTGATCGAGGCCGGAGTCCTCCCCCTCGATGAGCTGGAAACCTATGGTTCGGACGACAGCCGTCTGCCGATGTCTGGCATGGCCGCGTACACCCCTGGCATGGAAATCACCGGTGGTTCCCTCGGCCATGGCCTGGGTATCGCCGTGGGTGCGTGCCTGGGGCTCAAACGCAAACAATCGGACGCATTCGTCTACAACCTCTTGTCCGATGGCGAACTCAATGAGGGGTCGACCTGGGAAGCCGCGATGTCGGCTTCGCACTGGAAGCTCGACAACCTGATCGCAATCATCGACGTCAATAACCAGCAGGCCGACGGCCACGCCAGCGAGGTGCTGGCGTTCGAACCGATCGTCGACCGCTGGCAGGCGTTTGGCTGGTTCACCCAACGGGTGGATGGCAACGATATCGCCGCGCTGGTGGGTGCATTCGACGCCGCGCGCAGCCATCAGGGAAGTCAGCCGCGCGTCATCATCTGCGACACCAAGATGGGCAAGGGCGTTGACTTCCTCGAAACCCGTGAAAAGACCCACTTCATTCGCGTCGACGAGAACGAATGGGATCTGGCATTGAATAACCTGAAGGTCGGGAGAACCGTATGAGCAGTGTGAAAACCCCTTCGAGCGGCAAGAAACGCCTGACCACGTCGGCCATGATCGCCTCGATTGCCTCCGAAGGTCAGGCGACCCGCTCCGCGCCGTTCGGCCACGCACTGGCCGCTTTGGCCGAGCAGCGCTCGGACATCGTCGGGCTGTCGGCGGACCTGTCGAAATACACCGATCTGCACATCTTCGCCAAAGCCCACCCGGATCGCTTCTACCAGATGGGCATGGCCGAGCAACTGCTCATGAGCGCCGCCGCGGGTATGGCCCGCGAAGGCTGCGTGCCCTTTGCCACCACCTACGCCGTGTTCGCTTCACGCCGTGCCTATGACTTTATTTGCATGGCCATTGCCGAAGAAAACCTGAACGTCAAGATTGTCTGCGGGTTGCCCGGGCTGACCACCGGTTACGGTCCAAGCCACCAGGCCACCGACGACCTGGCGATCTTTCGCGCGATGCCGAACCTGATGATCATCGACCCGTGCGACGCCCTCGAAATCGAACAGGCAGTGCCAGCCATCGCCGCGCACAACGGGCCGGTGTACATGCGTCTGTTGCGCGGCAACGTGCCGTTGGTACTCGACGAGTACGGCTACCAGTTCGAAATCGGCAAGGCCAAGACCCTGCGCACCGGCAAGGACGTGCTGATCATCTCCACCGGCCTGATGACCATGCGCTCGTTGGAGGCTGCGCAGAAGCTTCAGGCAGATGGCGTCGACGTCGCCGTGCTCCACGTCCCGACCATCAAGCCGCTGGACGAGCAGACCCTTCTCGCCGAGGCGCGCAAGTCCGGACGCCTGGTGGTCACTGCCGAAAACCATTCGATCATTGGTGGTTTGGGTGAAGCGGTCGCGACGGTACTGCTACGCAACGGCGTCACGCCGACCTTCAGGCAGATCGCATTACCCGATGCCTTCCTGGATGCCGGTGCGCTTCCGACGCTGCACGATCGCTACGGCATTTCGACCGAGGCGGTCTGCGCGCAAATCAAAAGCTGGCTGTAGGTGCTGAAACCCGGGGGCTGCCGGCTCCCGCTTGTCAAGGAGTGACGAATGGACGCTACTGAGCTACTGGACCCTTCGTATCGATTCTTGCTGGATGAACCGGCCAGCCATTGGACACCCGGCACGCTTGCTGACATCAGGCATCGGGTCAGCCGCGGATATAAATCAGCGCAGGCCGCACGCTGCGAAGTTAAATGGACGACTGATTCGCCGGAGCCTTCGGGGGTCCGCTTGTGCCTGTATCGGCCCGACTCGACAGCTGAACATCAGGCGCTGGCCCCCCTGCTGTACATTCACGGCGGCGGTTTTGTCCTGGGCTGCCCCGAAATGGTTGACGACTACCTGGCCGACCTCGCCAACACGCTGAAGATAGCGATAGTGGCGGTGGATTATCGGCTCGCTCCAGAGCATCCCTTTCCGGCGCCACTGCAAGACTGCTACACCGCCCTGGAATGGATGGAGCACAACAGCAAACCCTTTGGCCTGGACATGAGCCGATTGGTGGTCATGGGGCACAGCGCCGGGGCCGGACTCGCCGCTGCGCTGGCGATCGCCGTGCGGGACAGGCAACACCACTCCATGGCCGGACTGGTACTCATCTACCCGATGCTCGATCATCGAACCGGCTCATCGAGCGCACCTGTCGATAATCCCACGGGCGGACAGATCGGTTGGGGACGGCAAGCCAATCAGTTCTGCTGGCAATGCATGCAAGGTTCATATGCCCTCGACGATGAACGCGCGCCGCTGTTCTCACCGGCCCTTGCCCCGGACCTGCAAGGCCTGCCACCCAGCTTCATCTGCGTCGGAGCACTGGACCTGTTCCTGGAGGAAGACGTGGATTTTGCGCTGAAGCTTTCCCGTTCTGGCGTCCCGGTGGAGCTCCACGTGTATCCCGGCGTACCGCACATGTTCGATCAGTATCCGGGGGCGCTCACCGAGCGGTGCCATGCAGACGTTGTATCGGCGCTCAGGAGGCTATGTACCCTGTGACGGACCGATGCCTCTGTCCTCCCCAGCGGCCCCCCCCGCGCCCCGCGTTACCGCGTCTCGGTCACTTTCTTCAACAACCGCGGCTGGTCAGGATCACGTCCGCGAGCCTCGGCCAGTCGGGCAGCCATCAGGTAGAACCCCTGGATCATGGTGAACGGTTCCAGCAGCGGGTGTTCGGTAGGCTCGCTTGGCGCCGGCCCTGACGCCGTTGCGGTCGGGGCCGCGGCCCTGATGATCCTGGCGGAAATCAGCCCCGATTATGAGGCGCTGTTGAAGATGCCCCTGTAATCCCGGGCAAAGGGCGGACAGGAAAACATCGCGGATGGGCCGGTAACTGACACAATGCGCACACGTCTTCCTGCCCTATCGAGACTGCGCACCTGGATACTTCCGTCAGGAACCGTCGCAACGAACTGTCGCTCGATATCACGGCCGGCCCCTGGGCTACCAGACCGCAATATGCGAATCCGCCCGAGGCTCAGTCCCACCGCACAACACACCGCTGAGCGGATCGCGGAGAATGATCTGCCCGCGACCATAGTCGGTCAGGTCGCTGCTGACCTGTACCTCATGGCCACGGCGCGCCAGGGCGTTGACCAGGTCCGGTGACGCGCCGTGCTCGATGCCGACCTTCATCCCGCCCAGCCATTGCCAGCGCGGCGCATCCAGGGCCGCCTGGGGGTTCAGGCCGAAGTCCACCAGGTTCATGACCATCTGCACGTGTCCCTGGGGCTGCATGTAGCCGCCCATGACGCCGAAGGGACCAAGGGCCTGACCGTTCTGGGTGAGAAAGCCGGGGATGATGGTGTGGAAGGTTTTCTTGCCCGGCGCGAGGCAGTTGGCGTGCGTCGGGTCGAGACTGAATTCCTGCCCGCGGTTCTGCAAAGCAATCCCGCTGTGGGGCAATACCACCCCGGAGCCGAAACCGTGGTAGTTGCTCTGGATGAACGAAACCATGTTGCCTTCTTCGTCGGCGGTCGCCAGGTACACCGTGCCGCTGGCGTGGGGGTCGCCGGGCTCGGGCGGCTGGGCCTGTTCGCCGATCTGCCCACGGCGCCGGGCACTGTAGTCGTCACTCAGCAGGTCGGCCACCGCCACGCGCATATGCCGCGGATCGGTGATGTAATGCAGGCCGTCGCTGTAGGCCAGCTTCATCGCTTCCAGTTGGCGATGCCAGGTCTGTTGGCTGTCGCGGTGATCGAAGTTGAAGCCCTCGAGGATATTCAGCGCCATCAAGGCCACCAGGCCCTGCCCGCTCGGCGGGATTTCCCAGACGTCGATGCCCCGGTAGTTGATGTGGATCGGCTCCACCCACTGGGCGCGATAATCCTTGAGGTCGGTGCTGCGCAGGTAGCCGCCGGTGGCTCGGGAATGAGCATCCAGGCGCTCGGCCAGAGCACCGCGATAGAGACTTTCGCAACGGGTGGCGGCGAGTTCTTCGAGGGTGCGGGCCTGGGCCGGATTGCGGAAGATCTCCCCGGCCCGCGGCGCACGCTCTTCAATCAGGAAGGTATCGAACCAGGTCTCCAGCACCGGGTCGCGTTGGGGCGTGAACTCCTTCAAGGCGATCTGCCATTGATGAGCGACCACCGGCGACACGGCAAAACCACCCCGCGCCAGGCTGATCGCCGGTTGCAACAGATCGGCAAAGGGCAGCTTGCCGAAGCGTTGTGACAGCTCGGCCCAGGCCGATGGACAACCGGGCACCGTCACCGGCGTCCAGCCGTAGGTGGGCATCCGTTCATGGCCGGCGGCCTGCACCGCTTCGACGCTCAGGGACGCCGGTGCATGGCCGTTGCCATTGAGGCCGTGCAACTGGCCCTTGCACCAGACCAAGGCGAAGGCATCGCCGCCGATGCCGCAGCCGGTGGGCTCCACTACGGTCAGCGCCGCCGCCGTGGCGATGGCCGCATCGATGGCGTTGCCGCCCTTTTGCATGATTTCGATACCCGCCTGCGCGGCCAGTGGCTGAGAAGCGGCGACCATGCCTCGGCGGGCGAAAACGCTCTGGCGTTGCGACGGATACGGGTACTCGTGAGCAGAAAATTTCAACATGACAAACTCTCTTCACCTACAAAATGAGTCAGAGCACACGACTGAGAAAGGCCCGGGTACGCGGGTGACTGGGGTGGCTGAAAATCTGCTCCGGCGGGCCTTGCTCGATCAGCTCGCCCTGGTCCAGGACCACCACACGATCGGCCACTTCCCGGGCGAACCCCATTTCGTGGGTCACCACCACCATGGTCATGCCCTCTTGCGCCAGTTCCTTCATCACCTCCAGCACCTCGCCCACGGTTTCCGGGTCGAGGGCGCTGGTGGGTTCGTCGAACAGCATCGCCTGGGGCTTCATCGCCAACGCCCGGGCGATCGCCACGCGCTGTTGCTGCCCGCCGGAGAGCATGGAGGGGTAATGGCTGGCCTTGTCCGCCAGGCCGACCCGCGCGAGCAGGCTGCGGGCCTGTTCCAACGCGGCGGCACGCGGAATCCCAAGGACCTGGATCGGCGCCTCGATGATGTTCTCCAGGGCGGTCATGTGGGGGAACAGGTTGAAACGCTGGAACACCATGCCGATGTCCCGGCGCTGGCGGGCGATGTTGCGCTCCGAATCGCGCACCAGGCTGCCATCGGCCCGTTCCCGGTAACCCATGGCCTGGCCGTTGACACGGATGCGTCCGCCCTGGATGTCTTCCAGCAGGTTGATGCAGCGGATGAAGGTGGTCTTGCCGGACCCTGACGCGCCGATCAGCACCACCACCTCACCGCGGCGAACCTGCAGGGATATGCCCTTGAGGATCTGCAAGTCACCGAAGGACTTGTGAACGTCCAGCGCTTCGATGATCAGTTCTTCACTTTTGTGCGCCATGGTTAACGTTCCCTCAGCAATTTCAGGGTGCTGCGGCCGAACATCCGCGTGGCCGCCGGCGGTGGCGAAGACGGACGGTCCGATTGACCGAAGCGGGCTTCCAGCCAGCGCTGGAAGAAGCCCCAGAGGGTCGTCAACAGCAAGAAGTAGATCGCTACCACCAGGTACAGCTCGAACACCCGGAACGTCGCCGACGTCACCATCTGGGTGCTGAGCAGCAGTTCCTGCACGCCAATCACACTGACCAGCGTGGTGTTCTTCAGCATCACGTTGAACTCGTTGCCCAGCGGCGGCACGATCACTCGGAACGCCTGGGGCAGAATGATGCGCCGCATCAACCTGGCGAAGGTCATGCCCAGGGACCGGCCGGCCTCATACTGGCCCTTGTCGACCGCGCCGATGCCGGCGCGGATGATCTCTGCCATGTAGGCGCCTTCGTTGAGGCCCAGGGCGATGATCGCCGCCTGGATATTGCCGGGAATCACCAGGCCGAACAGATCGATGTCCTCGAAGCGGAAGATTCCGCCGGCGGCCAGTGCGGTATAGAGAAAGACAATCTGCACCAGCAATGGCGTGCCGCGCATCAGCCACACGTAAAAGCGCACCGGCATGTGCAGCAACGGATTCTTCGACAGCCGCAAGAGCGCCGCCGCCAGGCCCAGGACACAGCCCAGCAACATCGCCAGCACGCTGATCAGGCAAGTCAGCCAGAGCCCGGTGAGGTAGACCCCACTGGGCTGCAGCAGGTACTGCCAGAACACATCCCAATTGAAATTCATCGACGCTTACCTCAATCGAGAGTGTCGCCGGCGACATGCCATTTGTTGAGCAACTGGCTGTAGCTGCCGTCGCCGCGCATGTCGCTGATCACCTGCTGCACCGCGGCGCTCAGTTGCGGATCGTCCTTGCGGATGCCGATGCCGGTGAGAATCCGACTGAAGGCCGGCACCCCTTCCTCGAACAGATCGGGGGCCATGGCGGCGTAATAACCGGCGGTTTCCACGGTGGTGCCATAGGCATCGACCTGACTGATGCGCAGCGCCTGGAACGCATCGGTATCGGTGTTGTAGACCACCAGCTTCATCGCCGGTTTGCCGGCCTTGGTCAGCTTTTCATTCTCGGCGTCGAGCAGGGTCTTGATGGTGGAGCCGTTGAGCACCGCCACCTTGCGCGCGGAAAGATCCGGCAACGTCTTGATGGCCTTGGGATTGCCCTTGGGCACCACCACCGCCTGGCTGGAGTACATGTAGTTGACGATATCGATCACTTCCCGGCGTTCCGGCTTGTCGAACAACTGGTCGACGATCATGTCGCACTGTTTGGCCAGCAACGCGGGGAGCAATCCGGAAAATGGCACGACCCGCCATTCCACCTTCTTGTCGTCCAGGCGCCTGGCGATTTCCAGGCCCAGGTCGACGGTCAATCCCTTGGGCTTCTGTGCCTCGTCGAAGGACACCAGCGGCGGCGAGTCCATGCCCGAGCAATAGATGAGTTTGTCGGCCTTGATCAAGCGCTCCGGCACCACGGGGGCGGCGGACGCCCACTGTGCACAGAATCCCAAGGATATTGCGGCTATCAACACGCGAGGCTTATGCATGACCAGACACTCCAGTTCAGTGGGTAACGGGCAGTACTCAAAGTCAGAACACGGGCAGGCTCAGGCCTGCTCTGTTTATTTTTTCGCTTGCAGGAACTCGATCAATTCAGGGATGGTGCCTTCGATGTGCGCCCGCACCACCGCCTCGGCCTTGTCGGCGTCACCGGCACGGATCGCGTCGAGGATCACCACATGTTCCTGGCGCGCGCTCATGGGTTTCTCCACGTGCTGCAACCACAGGCGCATGGGCGCCTCCACCAGGGAATAAAGGGCACTGATCTGCTTCAGCAGCCTGGGGCGACCGCTGAGGCTGCACAGGTATTCGTGAAAGGCCCGATGCCGGCTGACCCACTCGGCGCTTTCGTCGCGGTAGTCGTCCATCTCGTCCAGCAACCGTTCCAGGGCGGCCAACTGGCGATCGCCAATGCGCCCTACCGCGACCCGGATCGCCAGGCCTTCGAGGGCACTGCGCATCTCGAACACCTCTTGCAGTTCGTCGATGTCCAGGCCGCTGACAACGGCTCCGCGATTGGGCCGCAGCGTAACCAAGCCCTGGGCATCCAGGCGCCGGAACGCCTCGCGCACCGGCATGCGGCTCATGCCGATCTCACTGGCGATGTCCTCGGCGATCAGCCGATCGCCTTTATGAAACCGCCCGCCACAGATGGCTTCCAGCAGGAAGTTGTAGGCTTCTTCCTCGGCGGTCACTGGAGGACGTTCAGTGTAAGACGGAGCAAATTGCATGGCTGCACCCTTTGTATTTTTGTATCCAATTATTCATGGATTCAAAAAAGCAGGATGCGTGCCAATACCGTTGACGGATATGCAAGTGATTGATGTGAAGGGGAAAGAATTGCGAGGCTGACCCGACAGTTAATCCAGCCTCAGGCTGGCCGGTGCGGATGTGCTACTTATTGGCCCAGGAGGCGCCCATTAACGTGCAAAGCAGTAGCCCGGTAACATTGCCAGGCTTTCAAGCTCTGGCTCCTGTCATGCTGATGAACCTGTGGCGAGGGGATAAATCCCCTCGCCACAATGAACCGGGCAAGTCTTTAAGTGAACAGCACTATTTGGCCCTGGGGGTTTCCGAAGGGGATTCGCCGAACAGCTCCCGGTAGTGCGTGGCGAAGTGGCTCAGGTGGAAGAAGCCCATGGCCACGGCGATCTCGCCGACGTTCTGCGCGGTTGCCTGGGTCGTGATCAAGCGCCGCCGCACGGCATTGAGCCGCAGGTTGCGCAAGTACTCGACCGGACGCATCCCGGTCACGGCCTGGAAGCTGTTCTGCAGGGTCCTGCGACTGACCCGCAGTTGCTCGCAAAGATCGAGGATGCTCAGGGAAGTATCGCCGCTGTCCCCGGCCAGCTCCTGGCAACGCTTGACCAGATAGGCGCTGACGGCAAAGTTTCCGCGCCGCCCCCGGACTTCGTCCGAGGCATGACTGAACAGGTCGAGGAAGGCATTGAGCAGGACATCCTCGAGCATTTTTTCCGAGGCTGGAGTGATCGCGTCGGGCTGCTCCAGCAAACGACGAAACAGAGGATGGATCCTCTGCTGTACGCGCAACAGAACCGTCTCATCCACGCTGACCTGAGACACGCTTTTCAAGCGTTTGAGCTGATCGTCCGGCAGTTCATAGGCCGCCAGCTTGGCGAAACGCACCATGTCGACATTGATCGCGAAGAAACGCGTCCCTTCCGGAGCGTGCAGGACGAAATCCTCGCCATCGCGCAGCAGCACCACATTGTGGGCGTCGACCTGATGCCCCTGGACCACCGGCGCGTTGCCCAGGGACATGGCAATGCACAGACGTCCTTTTGGCGCGCAGCCGCGCTGCACCACACGTTTATCCAGCACTTCCTGGAAGATCTGGAAACGCTCGGCGCAAATGTGTTGCAGCTCGCTGGACAGGCATCCGCGACCGAGTTGGTCATAGACCTGCTGCCAGCCCAGGATCGAACCGGCGTGCTGTTGAGGATCATTGAAGGTACGGACTTCGGCGAGCATGATCAGTGTTCCTCGGTGGCCGGCGTTGTTCTACCGGCCGTTCATAAGGTGCTCGATCGTCCATGACAGCGACAGGCTCTAGGGGGCGCCGTTGCCGGCGCGGAAAACCAAAGCCAGTTCCGTGCCAAGCATATGCAAGCGGTACTCGGCGGGCTGGATGTCCATGGGCGGCAGCAACGCGCCCGACAGCACGACCTGCCCCGCTTCAAGGCGCTGCCCGTCCGCCAGCAATCGCCGGATCAGCCAGCAGAGATTGACCTGTGGCGTATCCTCCCGCGCTTGGGTGTCACCGTTACCGCAGGCCACCCCGTCTCGTTCCAGGCAATAGCTCACGGGGGGCATCCGCCCCGGCTCGAGCTCAGTGCGCGGGCCGACACAGTACAGCGCCGCCGCCGCGTTGTCGGCCAGGAACGCCCCGACGCCGAAACTCCAGCCCTGCCATCGACAATCGGCGATCTCGAACGCCGGGGCGACTGCAGAGACACAAGCCAGGATTGCCTCATCGCTGTGCTCGCCCGGCGCGAGGGTGCGCCCCAGAAAGCACGCCAGCTCAATTTCCAACTTGGGCTGGATCAGTCTCGCCAGGTCCACCGAACCGCCGGGCTCGACGACCATGGCGTCGGTCAACGCACCCAGCACCGGCTCCTGGATACCCATCCGCTTCTGCGCGGCGCTGCCGGCGAAGGCCACCTTCCATCCGCTCAGCTGCTCGCCTCGGGCCTGACGCTGGCGCAACGCTTCGCGCTGCAGGGCGTAGCCTGTCGGCAAGTCGAACGCCTGTGGGTCCAGCGGCGGCAGCGCCCGTGCTGTCAACGTTGCCTGCTGGAGCTGGCCCGGCAGTTCATCCCATGGCCTCATGAAAGTTGCTCCGCCAGTTTGCGCAGTACGCCTTCCAGTCGCTCCGGCGTGGTAATCGCGGCGACAAAGCGGTCCGGCCGCACCACCACAACACAATCGCGCACCTTGGTAAACCACTCTCCCAGGCGGTTATCGACGTCTTCCACGCAGATCGCCTGGCTCGCGGACAATGGCTGGTTACGCCCCTTGCCGCTGCGGGAACGATTGACCTGAATGAAGCGGGTGTTCCAGCGCGCCCAGTAGGCACGGGTCTCATCGCTGAGCGGCTCGTTCGGATTGACCCGATAGCCCAGCACGGCATAGGAGTGGCCCAGCACCTCGTCCAAGCGGCGACGCTGGCCTTGCTCATCTTCGACGGTCGGTTGGATGAACAACTGCCCTACGAGGTCATCCTCGTGCAGTTCCGCACGTTCGTGATGCACCAGCCCTTTGGTGATGGTCGCCTTGGGCTTGAACTTGAATTCCAGCAAGTGCGAGCGCAGGTTATCGACGCTGTTGACGGCCTGGAACAACCAGTCCCGTACACCCGCCATCAGCGGATTGGTCAGACCCAATACGGCGCCCATGTTGTCGGCCAGGGCGATGAGGTCGGTGGCATGCCCGCGTCGCTCCTGGTCGTAGCTGGCAAGTATCGAGGCCGAGGCACGTCCCTGGATGATGGCGGCGATTTTCCAGGCGATGTTCACCACGTCCCGCAGGCCTGAGTTGAGCCCCTGCCCGGCCCACGGTGGGGAAATGTGCGCCGCATCGCCCACCAGTGCCACACGCCCTTCGACAAACCGCGCCGCGACCCGGGAGTTATGGGTGTAGGCACGTATGCGGATGATCTCCAGGTCATCGGCGGCGTTGCCGATATGCCCACGGATCAAACCACGGATGGTCGCCTCCTCGCACATCGTGCTTTCATCTTCGCCCTCCAGCAGCATGAACTCCCAGCGGCGTTGCTGGTACGGCAAGTAAATGCAGACGAAGGGCCGTTGAGGATCGGCATGCAAGGCCGTATACGGGGCGTCCAGGGTGTCGTTGGCGGTATCGACCACCACCCATTTGCGCGGATGGGTCAGGCCCAGCAGTTCGATGCCGAGTTTCTTGCGCACGCTGGAACGGCCGCCATCGGCGCCGATCACGTATTGCGCGTGCAGCTGGTACAGCTCGCTCTGGGCGTCGCGCACTTGCAACGTCACCCCTTGAGCGTCCTGCTCCAGGTCGAGCATTTCATGCCCCTGGCGCAGCTCGACACCGGGGTGGCGGCCCAGATGCTCGCGCAGCGTTCCTTCCAGCAACTGCTGCATGAAGATGTTGCGCATTGGCCAGCCGTAGTGGGCGGTGCTCGGTTTGACTTCGGCAAAGCACACGCCCCGGGCGTTGTAGTAACGCAGGGGCACATTGCAGATCATGTCCCGGCTGGCCAGCTCGGCAATATCGATGCCTTGCAGCACACGCAACGCTTCATCATCCATGCCCACCGCACGGGGGTACGGCAAGATGCCGTCCGCCAGTTCGAGGACGACGCAATCGATACCGTACAGACCCATGTAATGCGCGGCGGTGATCCCGTTCGGGCCACCGCCCACGATGACCACCTGGGTTTTGTCCTGCTTCATCACGCTTCACCGCTTCGTTGTTGTGATTGTAGGTGTTGGCCGTGCAAGTAGTCCCTGACGACACGGTTGAAGGTTTTACCCTGGTCATCATGGACATAATGACTGGCGTCAGCGATCTCCGTGGTGTGCACCAGCGGATTGGCGGCCTTCATGGCCGTCAGGGTCGCCGCCGGCAGAAAGTCGGAACGCCCGCCCCGGATGAACAGCGTCGGACAATCCAGTGCGCGCACCGCCGGCCACAGGTCCGTCGGCGTGATACTCAGACGTGCCTGGGCAATGCCCTGCTGGTCGTGGCGCCACTCGATGCCTTCGAAGGTTTCCTTCATGGAATACGTCAACCTGGACGCCAGCGCCTCCTGGGACAACCCCGGACGCGCCCGCAGCCAGAATTGAGCGGCACTTTCCCAGTCGGGGAAACGCAGGGGCGTTTCACTCATTTCCCGGCGAATGCGCGCGGCACCGTCGCCGTTGATGGAGGAGCCGGGGCCGATGTCCTCTATCACCAGCGCTTGGAGCCGCCCGGGATTGAGCCGTGCATACTCCAGCGCATTGGTGCCACCGAGGGAATGCCCCACCAGGACGAACCGCTGCAAGCCCAGGTGCGCCACCAGGTCCTCCAGATCGCTGACATAGGCCTCGGTCCGGTAGGTGTCGGCAGGCGCCCACTCACTGTGCCCCCGGCCGCGCTGGTCCAAGGCGTAGCAACAATAGGGCTCGCCCAGGGCATCGGCCAGGGATTGCCAGGTCTGGGCATAGGATCGCAATCCATGGAGCAGCACCACCGCAATGCCTGACGGACTGCCCCAGGACAGATAGTGCAGGCGCATTCCCGTCCGATTGCTGAAGAAATGGCTGTTTGCGGACATTCGTTCGGTTCCCACGGTCAATGCCCCTTAATACAAGCCGTCGGTGCCCTTGACGTCCGCGGCTTGCAGGCCGCCCAGACGCGCATGCAAACGCCCACGGGTGGCGAAGGCCCAGATGATGACCAGTTCGTCAGCCGAAGGGCCGTCGCCAAACGAAAGCGAAATGCTGTCGTAGTGCGAACGCACGTACAGCGCATCCTTGTGGGCCAGCGGCACGTCGATGGTCACGCCAGGACCGCCACGCTTGCCGGTGGACGGCACCCACGACTTGCCGCCGCCCAAGGCGACACGAATCGGGTCCGCGGCCGGATTGGTCAGCAGCGCATTGCCATGCTCATACTCGCCCTGGCTACCAACCAGACACGCCTTGCCGTAGCTGACGATCTCGTGCTCGCCTGCCAGTGCCTGGATACGCCGGCCAAACTCCTGGCCCAGCAAGGGCGACGGTTCGATCAACTCGGCCAGGCTTTCGCTGTAGCGACCGGCATAGGGGTTGGCGATCACGGCGCCAATGGCATATTTGAACAAGGGTTCGCCATCGGCCAGCTGGCCGCTTTCGTTGGCCAGGGTTTCTTCGACGAAGCTGTACCATTTGCGGATGTGGTAAGTAGCAAAATTCGCGGTTTTCATGGCTCGGTGCTCTTTCAAAGTGGGTCGAGATCAAACTTGCGGCTGGGCGCGCCGGCGGCCCTGAAACGGGCCTTGCCGCGCGCGTCGTCATGTTCGGTTTCGAGGAAGAATTCCATGCGGTTGCCGTCGGGATCGTTGAAGTACACGCCATGGCCGATTTCGTGATCGGTGATTTTCACCACTTCGATCCCCTTGCCGAGCAACATGCCGTACAGCTGTCGCAGCGTGGTCATATCACCGGCGATCTCCAGCCCGTAGTGCTGCAATCCCAGCCCCCCCCGATGGGCGCCCGGCTCGGCCCGGAGCAACGCGATGTCGTGGTGCTTGGCACCAAACGCCATCATGATCCAGCTGTCCCCCCGGGCGCTTTCGTGCATGCCCAGGACATCGACGTACCAGCGTGCCGACGTTTCCGGGTCGCGAACGAACAGCGACAGGTGGGTACGAACGACCTCGACTTTCATCGCGCGATACCTCAGTTCTTGATGATGGATTGGTGCCCGGACTTGATCTGCGCCACCGCCGGTGTCCAGAGCACATCGGCGATTTCACTGAACTCACGCCATTGCTTCTGCCAGCCGTCACCGCCGTTCTCGGAGATGAACAGGTGCCCGTACTTGGTGCCGGCGACGATCTGGCGCGGGTCGGCCGGGTTGCAGGCAATCGCCCAGACACACGAATTGGGCTGTTGCGGCAGGGGCAACACCTCCCAACTGACCGCCGCATCGCGGGAGACCAGCACCTTGCTGGTGGTGCCGGGCGTGCCGTCGGAAATGCTCAGGTAGAGCGTGTCCTCACTGCCCAGCGGTGCGTTCATGGCGCGCACGTAGTACAAGCCGAAGGTTTCGCGGGCGATGATGCCGGTCCAGGTCTGTCCTTCATCGAGGCTGCGGTAGACCGCGTTGACGCACACCACCACGATGACTTTCTGGCCGTGGTTGGGCAGCACCAGGATGTTGTGCACGTCCGAGTTGAAATCCCACAGCAGCCGGTCGTCGACGCGGGTCCAACTGTCGCCGCCATCGCGGCTATGGAACAGGCCGCCCTCTTCCAGGCCGAACCAGAGTTGGTTGCGATCCGTGGGGTCATAGGCGAAGGCCAGCAAGCGCGGCCGGCTGACCCCCTCGCAGAACTCCGGAATCTCCACCGGGGCACGGTCCCAGCTCTGGCCACCGTCAAGGGTGCGCCAGAGCACGGCGCGGGAAGGTGCGCCCGTACCGACGAAGATGCGCTGGGCGTCCGCCGGATCCACGGCAACCTTCCACACGGTCTGGCCGTTGAACGGCGAGTCCACCCGCTGCCAGTGACCGCCGGTGTCGTGGCTGACGCACAGGCCGACGTCGGTGCCGGCATAGATCACTTCGGGCGTACCGGGGTGCACGCTCAGCGATCGGGTGATTGCGTCGAACTCAAGGTCTTGCCCCAGGCCCAGACGATGCCAGGTGCGGCCATCGTCGGCACTGCGGATCACCGCCTGCCCGACGGTGGCGACCAAAAGGGTTCCATTACTCATTGCTGCTGCTCCTCAAATGAAGATGCCACGTGTCAGGCCGCCATCGATGCCGATGGACTCGCCCGTCACGGCGCCGGCCTTGGGCGATGCCAGGAAGCCGATCAGCCAGCCCATTTCGATGGGCGCCAGGGTGCGTCGGATCGGCGTCGCATCGATGTAGCCCTGCTCGACCTGCCCCGGCGTCTTGCCCTGCTTGACCCCTTCGCGCTCGTACAGCTCCTGGATGTGCGGGGTATCCACCACACCGGGGTGGATCAGGTTGACGGTGATGCCGGCAGGGCCGAGCTGGTCGGAGAGCGTCTTGGTCATGTGGGCGATGGCCAGGTTGCGCATCCCCGAGAGGACCTTGCTGCCGCGACCGGTCAGGCCGCCGATGTTGATGATGCGACCGAAGCCGCCCGCCTTCATGTGCGGGGTCACGGCCTTGGCACAACGGAAATAGCCAATGACCTTGGTGTTGAGGTCCGAGAGCAACTCGTCGTCGCCCGCGTGCTCGATGTCATTGCGCACCACGCCGGACGGCGCCGCGGCACCGTTGACCAGGATGTCGATACGGCCGAAGTGCTTGTGGGCGGCGTGCACCATGTCGGACACGGCCGACATCTGGTTGGTGTCACAGAACAGCGGCAGCACTTCGTTGCCGGTTTCTGCGGTGATTTCCTCGGCAGCTTGCTCCAGGTATTCCATGCGCCGCGCGCAGATCACCACCTTGCAACCTTCCTGGGACAGAAAGCGTGCGACTTCCTTGCCGATACCCATGCCACCGCCGGTGACGATGGCCACGCGGCCTTGTAATTCCAGATCCATAGCAGTTCCTCTTGTGATTGTTCGGCTCAGGCGAGATCGACGAAGACACTTTTGGTTTCGGTGTAGGCATCGATCACGTTCTTGCTCATTTCCCGTCCCCACCCGGACTGTTTGTAGCCACCGAATGGCGAGGCCGGGTCGACGACGTTCCAGCAGTTGATCCACACCGAACCGGCCTTCAGTTGCGCGGCCACGCGGTGGGCCGAGCGCAAGTCCCGGGTCCAGAGACCGGCCGCCAGGCCGTAGGGTGAGTCGTTGGCCCGCAGCAGCAGCTCATCGACCTCGGTCCAACTCATCACGGTCAGCACCGGGCCAAAGATTTCCTCACGGGCAACACAGGCACGCTCGGCGCGGTCAAGGAACACACTGGGTTGAATGAAGTGGCCGCGCTCCAGGTGGGACGGACGGTCGCCGCCGCAGATCAGCTCGGCGCCTTCTTCCTGGCCTCGCTGCAGATAGCCACGGACCGAGCCCAGTTGGCGGGCCGACACCAGCGGCCCCATGCTGCTGGCCGGATCCAGTCCGGGGCCCAGCACATGGGCGGCGGCGTGGCGCTGGAGTTCTTCCAGGACCTGATCGAGGACGCTGGCGTGCACATACAGGCGCGAGCCGGCGGTGCAGACCTGCCCCTGGTTGTAGAAAATCCCATCGGCGGCGCCCTTGGCGGCGCGCACGATATCGGCGTCCGGCAAGATGATGTTCGGCGACTTGCCCCCCAGTTCCAGGGAGACTTTCTTCATGTTGCCGGTGGCCGCTTGAGCGATCAGGCGGCCGACCTGGGTCGAACCGGTAAAGGCGATCTTGTCCACGTCCGGGTGCCCCGCCAGTGGCGCGCCGGTATGGGCGCCAAGCCCGGTGATCAGGTTGACCACCCCGGCCGGGAAGCCTGCGGCTTCGATCAACTGCACCAGGCGAATCGCAACCAGGGGCGTCTGTTCAGCCGGTTTCAGTACCGCGACGCAACCGGTCGCCAGCACCGGGCCAAGCTTCCACACGCACATGGTCAGCGGAAAATTCCACGGCACGATCAGCGCGCAGACGCCCACGGGTTCACGCACGGTGTAATTGAGCATCGGTGCGCCGCTGGCCGGCGACACCGGGTGCGTACTGCCCTCGATCTTGGTCGGCCAGCCGGCAAAGTAACGAATGATGTTGGCGGCGCTGGCCGCTTCACCGCGAGCATTGGCAATCGGCTTGCCGTTCTCCAGCGTGATCAACTGGGCCAATTCTTCGCGGTGCTGATCCAGCAGTTCCGCCAGGCGGAACAGCAACAGGCCGCGCTGGGCCGGCGAATGCTGCGCCCACGGCCCGGTGAAGGCTGCGCGGGCCGCCGCGACGGCCGCGTCGACACCCCGCTCGCCCCCTTCCGCGACTTCAGCCACGCGGCTTTCGCTGGCCGGGTTTTCCACGGCAAACCGACCGCCGCTGGCGGCGTCCTGCCAAGTGCCGCCAATGAACAGGCGACCGGGTTGCGACAGGAACTTCTCGACGGCAGGCAACAATTGGATCTGGCTCATATCCCCTCCTTCACAGCGCCATTTCAATCAGGCAAGGGCCGCCATCGGCGGCAGCGTTGGCCAAGGCGCGTTGCAATTCGGCATTGGTGTGCACCGTGCTCGCCGCCAGGCCGTAGCCCTTGGCCAGGGCCTTCCAATCGATACGCGGACGGTCGAGCACGGTCAGGCTCAGCGCTTCGGGGCCAAGGTCGGTCATGCCGAACCGGCGCAATTCGTTCTGCAGGATCGCGTAGCGATGGTTGGCCGCGATCAGGATCACCACCGGCAGCTGTTCCCGGGCGATGCTCCACAGGGTCTGGATGGTGTACTGGGCACTGCCGTCCGATTGCAGGCAGAACACTCGGTTGCCCCGCTCGGCCAGCGCCGCACCGAACCCCACCGGAATGCCCTGGCCGATGGCGCCTCCGGTATTTGTCAACACCCGATGCCGCGCGGCACGGGCCGACGCGGTGAAGAACGGGTAGCCGCAGGTGCCCCCCTCCACCGAGACAATGCTGTCGTCCGGCAGCGAAGCGGCCAACACCTGGCCAATCGACTGCGGGGTCAACTCGGCGGTGGCCGGCGGCAACTCGACACCCATCGGCGTCGGCACGAAAGCCGGTGCTTCCAGTGCGTCGGCCAGCGCGGTGAGTGCACCGGCCACGTCATCCCCGACGTCAGCCAGGTAAAGCAGGCGATCACGTTCTGCCAGGCGAGATGGAATGCCTTCGTAGCCGAAGTAGCTGATCGGCTCTGGAATGCCGGCACACACCACCGCGTCGTATTGGTCCAGGACGCCAATGGCCACTTCGGGGAAATAAGGCAAGCGGTCCAGGTCCGGCAGGCCACCGCCGCGATAGCTCAAGCGCGGGAAGGTTTCGGCGAACAGATGCACGCCAGGCAGTTGCGCCAGGCGTCCCGCGGCTTCAAGACCGGCAACCGACAGACCCTGGTCGCCGACGATGAACACCAAGCGTTGGCCATTGCGCAGTGCCTGGGCGACGGCTTCGATCCGATCGCCGGCAAACCGCCGAACCGGCGCGTGCAAAGTCTTGAAGGTGGTTTCCCGGGCCACTTCGTTGGCTTGCAGGTCCATCGGCAGGATCAGGCTGGCGATCTGGCCCTTGGCTTGCCAGGCGGACCGCACGGCCTCCTGGAGATCCTCGCCGATGCCCGACGCCGTGCGCGATGTACGTACCCAGCCGGAGACGCTCCCGGCCAGTGCCTGGATATCGCTGGCCAGCGGCGGATCGTAGTTGACGTGCCAGGAGGCGTGATCACCGATGACGTTGACGATCGGCGTGTTGGCACGACGGGCGTTGTGCAGGTTGGCAATGCCGTTGGCAAAGCCGGGCCCCAGGTGCGTCAGGGTCATCGCTGGCTTGCCGGCAATCCGGCCGTACCCGTCCGCGGCGCCGGTGCACACACCTTCGAACAAGGACAGCACCGGCTTGAGGGCCGGCGCGCTGGCCATGGCGGCCACCAGGGGGATTTCGGTCGTTCCGGGGTTGGCGAAGCAGTACTCGATACCGCTCGCCACCGCCGCCTTCACTATCAATTGCGCGCCATTCATTTCGAGCCCTCTTGTTCGAGCGTTTGCAATAGCTGAGATTTATCACACACAAAAACCAACATAACAAGCATTTTATTTTCGCTAAGCTCATATTTTGAGATTTATGTTAATTTGTAAGCTACAAGAACTGACAGATATGCTTGCATTTCTCAAGCCCTGGAGTAACGTGGCAGCGCATCCGTCAGCCGGTGAGCAGGCTTTCCATCCCCGGCGCGTCTACCTATAGTGCTCACCGAACGGCCAGCCACGCGCCCTTCCCCCCTTAGGAGCCAAATGAGCAGTCTGAGTAAAATGTTGAGTGTCCTGGACCTGTTCGGCCCGCAACGGTTGAAGATCGACCCCGACACCATCGCCGAACACATGGGCCTCTCGCGGGCGACCGTGTACCGCTACGTCAAGGACCTGTGCGACGCCGGTCTGCTGAGCCGGGTGGATGCCGGCAGCTACGGTCTGGGGCCGCGGATCATCGAGCTGGACTGGATGATGCGCCAGTACGACCCGATCCTCGTGGCCGGTCGCGAGCTGATGCACGAGCTGTCGGAAGAAACCGGCCTGGCGGTGTTCGCCAGCGTTTTCTACGACGGACACATCATCAACACCTACATCGCCGAGCCCACCGACACTTACCAATTTGCATTCGGCCGTGGGCAACCGCTGCCGTTTTTCCGCGGTGCGCAGTCCAAGGTCCTGATCGCCTTCCAGAAGAGCCGGCGCCTGCAACGTCTGTACGACGAGCACATGGCCAACGACCCGGACAATCCCTACGACTGGGCAAGCTTTTCCAAGGCGGCGAAAAAGATCCGCAAGGACGGTTACTGCCTGACCCACGACGAACTCAACCAGGGACTGACCGGTATCGCGGCGCCGATCTTCAATCCCGGGATCGACGAGGTGGTGGGCAGCCTTTCCGCGGTCGGCAGCACCCAGAGCTTCAAGCTGCTGCGCCAGGAAACGGTGGTTGAAATGGTGATGGAGACCACCCGGCGCATTGCCGAAAAAATGCAGGAACCACCCACGCCCCTTCAGCACTAGACCGCAACGCTGCGGCGCACTCAACGGCCGCAGCCGATGTCTCCGTCTCAGAACGGAACGGCCACGCTCACCTGGCTGTACACATTGGTGCCGTTGCCGGTGGCTTGATTGCCGCCGGTGGTCGAGTCCCGATCCGGCTTGTAGAGCCCTACGAGCGGGGTGATGATCAGATGCGGGTTGACGGCCCACTCGGCATAGAAGTCCAGCTCCCGGGCATCAAGGTTCAACGCATTGCTTTTGCGTACCGTGTTGAAATCGAAGAACAACGCGCCGAGGGTCAGGTTTTCCAATGGCGTGGCCTTCAGACCGACGTGATGGATGGCCGTATTGCTGTTGAATGGCCCGGCGTAGTTGCCGGCCACCTCACCCTGGAACCAGGTCCCGTAACCGGTGCTCTGGCCAGTGAACAGCGAGTCCCATTTCTGCGAGTAGCGCGAGTAGCGGTACGTCAGTTTCGGTGCCCAGGCCACATCGGCAAAGGTGTATCCGGCCTCGGCGTACCAGGCTTTCTCGGGACCGGCGTCCTTGTCTTGCCAGGCGTATTCAAATGCCAGGCTGGCATTCTCGATCCCAGCATCGCCCTCGCCACGAATGCTGTAGACGTTCATGCCTCTGCGTTGCTTCTGGAAATCACTGGCCCAGCGGTCACTTACATCGATGCCATGCACCCAGGTCAGCCCCAGGGTTCCGGCCTTGGCGGTGTAGTCCAGAGTAGCGGCGGCCAGTTCGGTTTCGGCCTGGGCGCGGTTGTCGGATTTGAGCCACGCCATGCTGCCATGCACACCGTCCTGCCCACCCAGGCGCACCACGGCGGTTTGGTCGAATGCGTGTCGCGCCGCCAGGTAATAGGCGCCACCGCGGTTCAAGCGGCCATCGGCGGGGCCCTTGCCCAGGTTCGGTCCGTCGTCATTGATCAGGAAGCCCCTGCCCAGCTTGACCACCTGGCGTCCGCCGGAGATGTCGACGCCGTCCTGGCCCAACAGCGGGAACAGATCGGCGGAACGCCAGCCCAGGTAAGCGTCTTCGATTTTCGTGGTCCGCTCGGTTCCCAGGCTGTTCCCCGCCGCATCACCGTCGCCCCAGGTCGCGGAGCTGACCAGGCTGAATGCGCCGTAGGCGGTGCCACGGCCGGCCAGGGCCTGGTCGCCACTCACGCCATACTTGATGAAACCTTCCCGCCAGGTCGACCCGCCCGACGTGCCGTCGTAGTCCTTGCGGCTGTTGAAATGGCCGAACACCGCCAGCACGTCGGCGTTGAGGTGGCTGTCTTCGTCGGCGTACAACTCATAGGCCTGGGCCGGGCCCATGGCGCAGAACGCCAACGTGCAGGCGAGGCCGCTGCTGAAAAACTCGATACGCGATGGATACCGCATGGCTGAAGCTCCTTGTGGCGCGCCTTTCAAAGGCTGTCTTGGTTATTGGTGAAGCCGGCGCAGCTGGCTGCGCCGGTTTTGCAGGGTCAGCGGCAGGTGGCCAGAGCGTTATCGAGGGCCTGGACGATCAGGCCGGCCTCCTCGGAGGTGAGGGTCAGCGGCGGCGACAGAACGATCTTGTTGCCGATCGGGCGTACCAGCACGCCGCCACGGCGCGCTTCATCGGCAATCCGCGTGGCGAGGCCGGTCGCCGGATCGAGGGGCTGGCGGGTGGCCTTGTCCGTCACCAGATCCAGGGCGATCATCAGGCCCTTGCCACGCACCTCGCCGACCACCGCGTAGCGTTCGGCCAGCGGCTGCAAGTGCTCCAGCAACTGGGCACCGATTTTCCCGGCATTGCCCGGCAGATCCTCGGCCTCGACAATGTCCAGCACCGCCAGGGCCGCGGCACAGGCGGTGGGATGCCCGCTGTAGGTGTAGCCGTGCATGATCACACTGCTGAACCCCGGGCCGTTCTCGATGGCATCGGCGATGCGCTGGTTGAACACCGTGGCGCCCATCGGGATGTAACCGGCGGTGATGCCCTTGGCCAGACACAGGACGTCTGGGGCGACACCCCAGCCACGACTGCCGAGCATGCAGCCCGTGCGGCCGAACCCCGTCACCACTTCGTCGGCGATCAACAGGATGCCGTGGCGATCGCAGACCTCGCGCAATCTTTTCCAGTAGTTCGCCGGCGGCACGATGACACCGCCCGCCCCCTGCACCGGTTCAGCGATCAGCGCCGCGATGGTTTGCGCCCCCAACAATGCGATCTGGTCCTCCAACTGACGGATGCAGTGGACGGTCAGTTCTTCCGGATCGCGGCAATCCCAAGGGTTGCGATACAGCCACGGCGTGTCGAGCAAATGGCAGCCCGCGAGCAATTGCCCGTGGTTGTAGTGATAGACACCGTTACCGCCCACCGAGGTGCCGCCCATGTGCACGCCGTGGTAGCCGTTGCGCAATGACAGGAAGCGGGTGCGCCCAGGCTCGCCGCTGGCGATCCAGTACTGGCGGGCCATTTTCAATGCGGTCTCCACCGCATCCGAACCACCGGCGCTGAACAGCACCCGGGCCATGTTCTCCTGGGCAAACATCGAGATCAGCCGCTCAGCCAGGTCGAACACCCGCGGATGGGCGATGCCATCGAAGGTCTGGTAGTACGCCAGTTCGTCCAGTTGCGCAGCAATGGCTGCTTTCACCGAGGCCCGATTGTGGCCCACGTTGACGTTCCACAAACCGCCGACGCCATCGAGCATGCGCTGGCCGTCGATATCGGTGATGTAATTGCCGTCACCCTTGGCGATGATCAGGGTTTTCGAGCGCTGGGCCGGTGCCGCGGAACTCATCGGGTGCCAGAATTTCTTCTGCGCTGTCTTGTATTTCTCGTACATGATTCAAGTCCTCACTCAGTTTCACGGGTGCGTACAAACAGCAGTTGCTGGCCGGTGAATTCCAGCAACCCTTCAAGGCCGAACTCGACGCCGAACCCGGACATCTTGCTGCCGCCAAAAGGCGTATTCGGCTGGATCTGCGCGTGGCAGTTGACCCAGGCCACGCCGCTTTCCAGGCGACTGGCCAAGGCCTGTGCCTGGGCGAGATCACTGCCCCACACCGAGCCCCCCAGGCCCATGTCGCTGGCATTGGCGCGGCGCAGCACGTCCTCGACGTCCTGATAGGCAATCAGCGGCAGCACCGGACCGAACTGTTCTTCGTCGACCAGGCGGTGCCCGTCCGTGACATCGGCCACCAGGGTCGGCGGATAGAAAAACCCCGGCCGGTCCAGCCGAGCGCCGCCGCACAACACCCGGCCGCCATGGGCACGGGCGTCGGCCACCAGCGCCTCGACCAGTTCCAGTTGTTCGAGGTTCTGCACCGGCCCGAAGGTGACGCCGGGTTCCAGGCCATCACCCACCACCTGACGCGCAGCGATACGCGCCAGCGCGTCGGCAAAGGCCTCGTACTGGGATTCGTGGATGTACAGGCGCTTTAGAGCGGCACAGGTCTGCCCCATGTTCAGGAAGGCCGCCTGGAAAATGTCTTCGGCCACGGCTTCCACCGGGGTGCCGGGCAACACGATGGCGGCGTCATTGCCCCCCAGCTCCAGCGTCAGGCGCTTGAGGTTGCTCGCGGCGCCGCGCATAACGCTCTGGCCGGTGGCGGTCGAGCCGGTGAAGACGATCTTGTGGATGCCGGCATGGGAGGTGATCGTGCTGCCGAAACCCTGCTCTCCGGTCACGACGTTGATCACACCCTTGGGCACATGGCGGGCGATGATGTGCACCAGGCTCAGAGTGCTCAACGGCGTGAGGCTGGACGGTTTGCTGATCACGCAATTGCCGGCCCGCAGCGCCGGCATGATGTGCCAGATGGCGATCATGAACGGCCAGTTCCAAGGCGTTATCGACGCCACCACCCCCAACGGCTTGCGGTGCAGCTCGATACGCTGGGTCGGGCTTTCTTCCACCCGTTCCACCGGGATCTGCTGTTCGGCGGCGTACCGCGTCCAGGCCACCGCCCCCATGACTTCGAAAAGCGCCAGAGCCAGCGGCTTGCCCTGCTCCTGGACAATCAATCGGGCCAGCGCCTCGGCTTGCGCTTCGATGTCCGCAGCGATGCCCAGCAAGCGCTCCCGCCGATCTTCGTGGGTGCTGTGGCGCCACTCGCTGAAAGCCGCCTGTGCTGCGTCGACCGCCAGGTCCAACTGGGCCAGGGAGCCGGCGGGGCAGCGGGCGAAGGCACGGCCGGTGGCCGGGTTGATGACATCGAAGCCACCCTGCTCACCGCTGACCGCAACCCCGTTGATGAGCATTTGATAATCGTGCATCAGTACCTCTCTTTCGCGCGCGGACGGGCCGTCCCGGACCACGCGGACCGGTATTTTTCGTGAGAATTGAACAGTGCTGCGTGAGGCCCTAAAGCTTGTGGCTGCCCAGCGCCATGAACCGTTCGGGGGAAACCCTGCGCAGCCGGGCCGCCAGGCATACACCGACGATCAGCGCGACGGGGATGATGGCGCAGAGGGTGTAGGACAGCAGCGTGCTGGCCCCGGTGAGCACATCGAAATGAATCACCGCGAGTGCCAGGACCACCAGCAACGCCAGGCAGGAAAACACCGGCAGGATCCGCCCGCGCCAGACGCCGAGTTTCAGTTCCGGGTGGCGCCGGAAGTAGACCACCACCGCCGCCGAGGTTAGCGCCATCAGCAGAATCACGCACAGGGTCGCCAGGTTGGAGAACCAGGCGAACAGCTGCAGGATCGGGTCGGCATCCAGCGCGGCGAAGATCAGCACCACCACGGCGGCAATCAGGCTTTGCAGCGCCGAGCCCATGTGCGGGCTCTGGTGGACGCGGTGGGTCGTGCCCAATTGGCGATGCAGCAGGCCGTCACGGCCGATAGCGTAAAAATAGCGGGCCGCGGCGTTGTGGAACGCCAGCAGCCCGGCGTAGATGCTGACCATGAACAGGATGCGGATGACCTGGGTCAGGTGCGGACCGACAAAGTGATCGGACAGGCCATAGATGAACGTGGTCGGGTCCTGCAATGCCTGCAACGTCGGCACGATCTTGTCCGCCCCCACGCCCACCACCATGGCCCACACCGACAAGGCATAGAACCCGCCGATCAACAGCACCGAGCTGTAGGTGGCGATGGGAATGGTGCGATGCGGATCGCGGGCTTCTTCGCCGTAGATGGTGGTGGCTTCGAAGCCGATAAAGGCGGCGAAACAGAACAACAGACCGATGGACGGCGTACCGCTGAACACATGGCTGCGGTCGAACGAATCGAGATGGATGCCGCTGTCACCGCCGGTCTTGAGAATGGCGAAATCCAGGATCAGGATGGCCAGGTATTCGGCGATGACCACCACCGAGAGCACCCGCGCAGAAAGGTCAATCTTGCGATAGCCGAGAATCGCCACGCTCGCCATGGCCAGCAGCGAATAGCACCACCAGGGCAAGTCGAGGTTGAAGACACTGGCCATCGTGCCGCTGACGACCCCGCCGAACATCCCGTACAGGCCGACCTGAAGGATGTTATAGGCGAACATTGCCAACACCCCCGCCGCGCCGCCGGCCAGGCCGCCCAGGCCACGGGAAGTAAAGGCGTAGAAGCCGCCCGCGTTGGTCATGTGCCGGGACATGGCGGTGTATCCCGCCGAGAACGCCAGCAACACCAGCAGGGCCAGGATCAACAAGGCCGGCGTACCGGCACCGTTACCCAGCATGATGCCGATGGGGAAGCCTCCGGCGATGACACTCAGTGGGCTCGCCGCCGATACCACAAAGAAAATGATGAAGCCGACGCCCAGGGCGCCTCGCTTCAACTCCGTGGAGCTGCTGATCGGAAAAGATACGCTCATTTTTTTAACCTTATTGTATGAGGCCGCTGTTGCAGATCGGGCACGCCAGACTCACCGCTGCGCACAGGCTTGTTGTGTGTTGCCGGATCGATGCTATGCCCTCGCCAAAACCGTTCGCTATCCCAAATCGGCAGCATCGGCAGCTGCGCCCCAAAGTGGAGCGGCCGCGATGTCCGATGCTCGGCAGTAGCTGCCGATTCGGGCTAACGGCGCCGACATCGCGTCCGGCAAGATGACCTCGCCCGCCCTTGAACCAGGTCCGGGTACCCCACAATAACAATCAGGCGGGACGCGCCCTTCCAACGCCAACCCAGGCCTTGGCTGCGTGCGATCTGAAGCCTCCAGCAGGAAGTCCCGGCATGTTCTTCGCGCGTCTCAGTATTCAGTGGCGGATCACGCTCTTGAGTGGGCTGTCCCTCCTGGCCGTCGTCGGCGCATTGACCGGCGCTTCCCTTTACCAGAATCAGCAAAGTGCCCAATTGTTGAAGCACCAGAGCAGTCTGTTGCTGGGCCAGTCAGCCCTGGAACGCCTGGAGGCCCAGGCCCTCGCCCACGGCCAGCGGGTTGAGCGTTTCTTCAACGAAACAGCGTTGTACGGGGAAGGATTCAGCCAAGAGGTTCTTCAGTTGCGTACCCAGGCCCTGGACGGACGATTGACCGCCACACAACTGCGCCAGGCGTTGATCGGCGCCACCCGCCAGGCCCTGCTCAAGCGGGAAAAGATCCTCGGGCTGTACGTCGTGTTGTTGCCTGGCGCGCTGGCCGGGGACGATGCCGGTTTCTCCGGCCAGCGAGACCTGGCCGGGAACGAAAAAGGTCGCTTTGCCTTGTATTGGTCGCAAAGCCAGCCGGGACAACTGGTCCAGGAAGTGCTCAGCGAAGCCCAGATCGTGGCCAACAATGCCCCGCCGGGCAGCGAGCCGGGGAACGCCTGGTACTTCTGCCCACAGACCGAGCGGCGCACCTGCGTGACGGAACCCTACGAGGTCGAAGTCGAGGGCCGGAAAACCCTCATGAGCAGTATCTCGGTGCCGCTGATGGACAAGGGACAAGCCATCGGCGTCGTGGGCATGGACATCAGCCTCGACACCCTGCAGAAACTCGCCGCCACCTTGGCCGATGACTTGTATCCAGGCCATAGCGAGATCAGCATCCTGTCCCCATCGGGCCAGTTAGCCGGCTACAGCGGCAGCGTGTCGGACACCTGCGTCGACGTGCGCCAGAGCGTGCAGACCGTCGCGAACGGCGCCCCCTGGCAGTTGCAGATACGCGTTCCCGAGGCGTTGGTGCAGGCACCGGCGTTGCAGATGCAGGCTCAGTTGGATGAAAGGCAGCAATACGCCAACTGGGTCAATCTCGGCCTGGGCCTGCTGGCCGGCGGGCTGGGCTTGTCACTCATTTGGCTGACCGCCTACGGCGTGACCCGGCCGCTGCTGAGCGTCGCCGAGATGCTCAACGCCATTGTCGAAGGCGATGGCGACCTCACCCGGCGCCTGCCCGACGACCGCAGCGACGAGCTGGGCCAGCTGGCCAATGGGTTCAACCGCTTCCTGGCCAAACTGCAACCTATCATTCGCGATATCCAGCAGGCATCCCAGGACACCCGCAACACCGCCGATACCTCCTCGCAAGTGGCCCAGGAAGTGAGCACGGGCATGTCCAGGCAATACCGGGATGTCGAACTGGCTGCTACCGCCCTGCATGAGATGAGCGCCAGCGCCCAGGAAGTCGCCCGGCATTCCCATCAGGCGGCGGATGCGGCCACTCGCGCCGAAAGTGCCAGCCGCTCCGGACGCGCCCTGTTCGCCACCGCCGTCAGCAGTATCGGAACCCTTGATCAAAGCCTCGAAACCACCCTCGGCCAGGTGCAGACCCTGGCCGACAACAGCCAGCAGATCAATCAGGTGCTGGACGTGATCTGCGCCATCGCCCAGCAGACCAACCTGCTGGCCCTCAACGCTGCGATTGAAGCGGCCAGGGCCGGCGAGCAAGGGCGCGGCTTTGCGGTGGTGGCAGACGAAGTCCGACACCTGGCCAGCAACACCCAGAATTCGGTGGAACACATCCGCAGGGTAATCGAGGCGCTGCAACAGCTAAGTCAACAGGTCGTGCACAACACCCAACTCAGCCGTGAGCTGGCCAGGGGTAGCGTGGCTCAAGTGGAACAGACCCATGTCGCGTTACAGCACATCAGCGACGCCGTGGAAGTGATCGAGCAAATGAACCTGCAAATCGCTAGCGCGGCCCTGGAACAAAGCTCAGTGGTCGAAGACATCAGCCATCGCGTCAGCGACATCCGCACGATCAGCGAAACGTTGACCAGCCGGATGCAGGACGCTTCGCAAGCCAGCCTTCAGCTCTATGAAATGGCGAACCATCAGCAGCAACGGGTGGGGCACTTCCGCACCTGAGCCATCATCACTAGAGCCTAAATAGCTGCCCCATGGCCTTGCCCAACAGGGCCACCGCCTCATCGGTCTCGCCATCGGGCGAACGCATGAACACCACCTCATACTCCGGGATGACCGGCAAGCCCGGCAGCGAGCGACTTAACGAGACGCCGTCACGACATTGGAAATCCGGCTGAAGAACGGCTCCAGGCGCTCGCGCGGCGCATCGTGCTCAACCACCAGGGCAGAAACTTCAGCACATGCGGCCACCTGATAGTGCGCAACGCTGGAGAGTTTTTCGTTGGTCACCGCCACGACCACCTGGCCACTCGCCGCGACAACCGCGCGCTTGAACTCGGCGTCGTCCAGGCCGAAGGCGGTAATGCCGTTGTCCGGGTCGATGGCGCAGGCGCCGAGAAAGCACAGGTCGAAACTGAACTGCCGGAGCTGCTGTGCCGCGGCCAGCCCGATTGCGCCGCCTGCAACAGGGTTCAAGCGCCCGCCCAGCACGATGACCTCGGCGCGAGGCAACTTCATCAGTTGCACCGCAATCAGCGGCGAGTTGGTCGTGACGGTGAATTGGAGCTGGGGGTCAATGGCGCAGGCAATGGCCAGGTTGGTGGATCCGGCATCGATAAAGATGTGCTGCCCGCTGCTTAGCAACGCGGCGGCGGTCTGGCCGAGGTTGGTCTTGCGCCCGGCATCCTGCCTGACGCGAACGTCTATCGGTCGCTCAGCCGCGGGCAGGAGGATGGCGCCACCGTAGACGCGTTTGCATAGCCCGGCCGCCGCCAACGCACCCAGGTCGCGTCGGATCGAGTGCTCGGACACATTCAGTTCACTGGCCAGATCGGCCGCAATCACACGGCCATATCGAGCAAGGCGTTCGCTGATCAACTGCTGGCGTTCGCCGGGAAATACATCGTTAGGTGAGTTCATAGGTTCATAACCTGCATAAACGAGCACCAATGCTCATAATCGAGCAAGCATGCCGCGTATGCTTCGGGTCGTCAAACCGCCGATTCGAATTGCTGTGTGTCTTCGCAAAATAATCGAAACGAGCGACTGCGCCAGGGGTCTAGACCATTAAGCCCATTCGATGAGAGCTCTACCATGTTGAAATTTCTTGGCAGTACCGTTGGCATTATTTTCCTGATCGGCCTGATCGTGGTCATCGCGTTACTCAAGTTCATCTTCTGAGTGAAACAGGCTGTTCAAGGCAAGATGCCTGCAAGCCGATAGGCCGCCATCGCGAGCAGGCTCGCTCCCACAGGGGGCTGTGGCGTATGCAAAGGCTGCGTGCACCGCAAATCCAGTGTGGGAGCGGGCTTGCTCGCGAAAGCGGTGCGTCTGCCATAGGGATGTTGAATTGTGCCGACGTCTTCGCGAGCAAGCCCGCTCCCACTGGGGTCTGTGGCGTATGCAAAGGCTGCGTGCGCCGAAGATCCAGTGTGGGAGCGAGCCT